>DASQGE010000083.1:0-2460 GCA_035632775.1 Solirubrobacteraceae bacterium
ATCTCGATCGCCCTATCCGTCGTGTAGTTGAACGTCGCGTTCAACGCGACCGGTTCCCATTCGTTTCCAACGAACGCCTGCAACGCATACGGGCTGTGCTGGCTTTCGAACTGTTTCACCGCCTGAACACCAGGCGAAGGCGAACTGTACGTTTCCGTATAGTGCGTGGTCATCTGGTTGACGGGTGTCATCTGTGCGATGATCGTGTTGCCGCCCCGTTTGTTACCGCCGATCCAGACGGTGCCCGTCGCTTCGGATTCGCATTCGATCGGTTCGTAGAAACGTTCGTTGTTTCTCGCCGTCCACGCCATGCCCACGACCGGACTTGTGTGCTTGCCTTCGATGTAGCCCAGCTTGCCGTCCCAGCCCGGCACGGGCTCGCCTGCTTCGGGCAGTTCTTCAAAGTGTGCTTCGAAGTACCACGGGACATAGTCGTTGACTTCGCCAACTTCAACGGCCGAGAACGGGGTGAGACATTCCTGCCCTTTCGATTCACAACCGGCGAATTCCCAGAATGGCGTCTTCGCGCCGTTAACGGTAAATTGGACAGAAGTTCCACGACCCAGGGTCGTGCATGTCATCTTTTTGCCGACCTGGGTTTCATACGTAGCGGTCCCCGTGCCGCCGAGTGTTGCTTTGTGGCCTGTGACGACTCCGAACCCACTCGATTCATAGTTGCCCTGATAGACCCCTTTAACCTTCGGCGCCTTTTCGGTGCAGGCGGCATCGCTGTAGAAGCCGCCCGGATGGCCCGCGAGCGACTCGCAGGCACTCGGAGATTTCAGCGGCGTCCATTCAAACCCGCCGTAGTAGACGTATTCATTTTCGCCCACTTTTTTGCGACTGGCTCTTTCGGTGCAGCCGGCATTCTTGTACTTGCCGCCGGTGTTCCCCGCGGTCGCTTCGCATTTGCCGATTTCCGGCAGGCTGGCCTGAGCCCCGCTCGCGCCGAACGCGACCAATACGAACATCGCTGTGAGGCAGAGCCCCAGCATCCTTACATGTCTCACTTGTCCACTGCTCCTTTGTCCTCTCGGATCATGGTCGAACGACGCCCGGGCTCTCCCCCGAGAGCTCCGGCGCCGGTCGCTTGCGACAGCGCGCCCCACCGGGACCAACGGCCCCCGCACGAACGCGCCCTCCTCACCCACACGGGCGCCACCGGCCCCCGCGCAGATGCACGCTTCTTGTCCTCGGTCATGCCGCCTCCCTCGCGCTCGGGCTCCTACGCCCGGGCGCGCCCGAGGCGACGATCTCGCCGATCACATCGGCGACACGCCGACCGTAGGACGTCAACAGCCACGCGTTCGGTTCGCCGCAAGCCGCTCCGAGACCGACGTTCTCGACCAGCCCCCGCCGCTCCAGCCGACCCAACAGCCTCGAGGCCTGCCCCTCGTCGGCGAGCCCGGCCGCCTGCGCCACCTCACGATTGCTCGACTCCGGCGCCGAGGCGATCGCCCGCAGCACCATCGTCGTGCGATACGTCGCGCGGATCGGGCGCTCGCTGCGCTCGACCGCCCGCCACGAGGCCTCGCCGGTTGGGTCGGGTCTCCCAGAAAGCTCCACGCCCGCGGCCCCCTGGCCGAGGTAGGGCGCGACGACGAACGACATCAGCGACGGCGCCAGCTCCACCAGCGGCCCGCCGTCGCGCTCGAGCATGCGCGCGTGGATGACCGAGAAGACGCCGCCGACGACCAGCTCGGCCATCAGCGCCGGCGAGGGCGTGAGCGCGACGCCCGCCGGCTCCACGCGCCCCTCGTTCAACAACGCGGCGAGCACGCCGAACATGCGCTGCCTGCGCTCCAGCGCGGCCGCTCCCGCCGGCGGCGCCTGCACGATCAGCAGGCGGCCCCACCGCGGCTCGTCGTCCAGGAACCCGAGCAGCGCGACGAGACCCGCGCGAACCCGCGCCAGCCACTCCTCCTCGCGCCGCGCCGCCTCCGAGACCGCCTGCGAGAGCCGCTCCACGCCCGCGTCGAACGCCGCCTGCAAGCACTCCTCGGCGCTCTGAAAGACCTCGTGGAACGCGCTCTGCGACACGCCCGCGCGAGCGGCCACCGTCTCGGCCAGACGGGGGCCACTGACTCCACCGTCTCCGATCAGGAACGCAGCGACGGCTTCGTGCCGTCAGTAGCCCGACGGCACCTTGACAAAACCGTCGCGGTGTGTTCTAGTTTGTCCCACGAAGTTGCAGCAGGTTTCGGGGAAGACGTGGGGTGTAGGAGAGGGACTATGGAGGGACGCGAGGAGGACACCATGGACGGCAAGACGCTGATCAAGCGCGCGATCGGTCCCTCGGGAGGCGCCCTTCACGGCGCCCAGAACCGCTCAGGACAGCGCCATGAGCGCGATGGAGCCGGCGAGCCGAGCGAGACCCGGCGCCCGACCGAGGCGCTGCGCGCCAGGCTGATCGCGGCGACCGTCGAGGTCGTCTCAGACGGCGGTGGCCCCCGTCTGGCC
>DASQGE010000084.1:0-21092 GCA_035632775.1 Solirubrobacteraceae bacterium
ATTTGGCGCCGCATCGGCACCCATTCGGTGTTCCGTCAGCCGTGACGGGAGCGCGCCACCCGGAAAGGAGCCTGTCGCATCCATGCGTGCAGGTGCGCAGCGCGAAGCGTTGTGGGTAGAGTAGGGCGCGTGTCAACCGCCACGATGCACACGAGCGAGGGCGCGATCGCGTTCGAGCTGTTCGACGAGGACGCGCCGAAGACGGTCGAGAACTTTCGCAAGCTCGCCTCCGACGGCTACTACGACGGGCTGACGTTTCACCGCGTGATCAAGGACTTCATGGTCCAGGGCGGCTGCCCGCAGGGTACGGGAACGGGCGGTCCGGGGTACACGTTCGAGGACGAGATCAACCCGCACAAGATCGTGCGCGGCGCGCTGGCGATGGCCAATGCCGGTCCGAACACGAACGGCTCGCAGTTCTTCATCGTCACCGCCGAAGCCTGCCCTTGGCTGGACGGCAAGCACACGGTGTTCGGACAGGTGAGCGAGGGCATGGACGTCGTCGACAAGCTCGAGGGCATGGCGACCGACGGCTCAGACCGGCCGACCGAGCCGATCGGCATCGCCTCGATCGCGCTTTCGGAGTAGGCCGGGCCGCATGCCGGATCGCGAAAGCTGATTGGAAGGCCACGCCACATGTCTGACCGCGAAAGCTGATCGGGAGGGCTGTGCCAGCCGACAGGGCCGCATGCGGCCCTGTCCCGGGGCCGCACAGGTGCGGCCCCGCGGGGTAGGCGCATGCGCCTACCCGCCGATCGGTGCATGCACCGATCGGAACAACATCAGCTTAAGAAGCGTATGCGCGGACCGGGACGGGCGGACGAAACCCCGATCGAGGTGTAGCCTCTTTCGTTACGAGCGAACCGAAGGGGAGATCGAGATGGCCACCGTAGAGCAGCAGATACCCCAGGCCCACAACGGCGACGTGGGGCACCGCGCCGGCACGGCGTGGTCGGGTGAGGAGATCGCGGTCGAGAACCCCGCGACCGGACAGATCGTCGGCACGGTGCCCGATCTCGGCGCGGCCGCGGTCGCGGAGATGGCGCGGCGCGCCCGCGCGGCCCAGCCCGTGTGGGAGGCCTACGGCTTCGAGGGGCGCGGGCGCATCCTGTCGCGCGCCCAGAAGTGGCTGATCGACAACCAGGACCGGGTGATCGAGACGATCGTCTCGGAGACCGGCAAGACGTTCGAGGACGCCGAGTTCGCCGAGATCGCCTACGCCGCCAACGCCTTCGGCTTCTGGGCCAAGCGGGCGCCACAGTACCTGGCCGACGAGCGGGTCAAGTCCGGGCAGATCCTGGTCAAGGGCAAGAAGCTGATCCTGCGCTACCGCCCGCTGGGCCTGATCGGCGTGATCGGCCCGTGGAACTACCCGCTGACCAACTCCTTCGGCGACTGCATCCCCGCGCTCGCGGCCGGCAACAGCGTGATCCTCAAGCCCTCCGAGGTGACGCCCCTGACCTCGCTGCTGCTCGCCGAGGGGCTGCGCGAGTGCGGCCTGCCCGAGCACGTGCTGCAGATCGCCACCGGCCGCGGCGAGACGGGCGCGGCCCTGGTCGAGGAGGTGGACATGATCATGTTCACGGGCTCCACCGCCACCGGGCGCAAGGTCGCCGAGGCGGCCGCGCGGCGGCTGATCCCCGCCTCGCTCGAGCTCGGCGGCAAGGACCCGATGATCGTCCTCTCCGACGCGGATCTCGAGCGGGCGGCGAACTTTGCGACCTACTACTCGATGCAGAACGCCGGCCAGACGTGCATCTCGATCGAGCGCGTCTACGTCGAAGAGCCCGTCTACGACGAGTTCGTGGCGCGGGTGACGGACAAGGTCCGCGCGCTGCGGGTCGGCGCGCCGCAGGGCCCCGGCTCGGTGGAGGTCGGCGCGATCACGTTTCCACCCCAGCTCGAGAAGATCGAAGACCACGTCGCCGACGCGATCGACAAGGGCGCGCGCGTGCTCGCCGGTGGGCATGCGGTGCAGGCGGACGGCGGGCGCTTCTACGAGCCGACGGTGCTCGTGGACGTCGATCACACGATGAAGATCATGAACGAGGAGACGTTCGGTCCGACGCTGCCGATCATGAGGGTGTCCGACGCCGAGCAGGCGGTGGTGCTGGCCAACGACTCGCCTTACGGCCTCGGCGCGTCGGTGTTCACGCGCGACACCGAGCGCGGCGAGGAGATCGCGCGTCGCCTCGAGGTGGGCGCCGCCAACGTCAACGACGCGCTGATCAACTACACGGTCCTGGAGATGCCGATGGGCGGCGCCAAGGCGTCCGGCCTGGGCTCGCGCCACGGCGCGGGCGGCATCCGCAAGTACTGCTCGCAGCAGGCGATCGTCGTCACGGGCAAGCTCGCGCTGAAGCGCGAAGTCCACATGTATCCCTACAAGCGCCGCACCTCGCGGATGCTGCAGGGGCTGTTCAAGCTGATGTACGGGCGGGGTCGCCGAGACTGATCCCGAGCAGACGCTCGAGCTCGGGGATCGTCGTCTCCGCGCTGGTGTGATGGATTGTCGCCATCCCGAGCTCCTGCGCGGGCGCGAGGTTGAACGGCAGGTCGTCCACGTAGACGCACGCCTCGGCCCGGACCCCGGCGCGCTCGGCGCCCAGCTCGTACATCCGGCGCGAGGGCTTTCTGATTCCCTCTCGACCGGAGATCACGATGCCGTCGAAGATCTCCGCGAACAGCTCGTGCGGATACCGGTGCGTCCCCCAGGAGTTCGACACCAGCGCCGTCTTGATCCCCGCCTCGCGGGCCGTGCGCACAGCCTCGATCATCGCCGTGTCCGGGCCGACGCCCGCGAACAGCCCGTCGATCAGCCCCTCCGCCTCGACGCCGAGCAGCGCCGCGAAGCGCAGCTCGAACACGGACTCCCGAAGCTCGCCCTTCTCCAGCGCGATCAAGAGCTCCCGGAAGCCGGGGTCCGCTTTGAATCGCGTCGCGAGCGTCTGCGGGTCGATCTCGACCCGCGTGCAGTAGGCCTGGAACGAGGCGAACAGGTTGCTCGTCAGCACCCCGCCCCAATCGATCAGCAGCCCCGTGCGCTCCTCAGCCATCGCCCAGCGCCACCCCCTCCGCCTGGCCGGCGAGCTCGAGCACGCCGTCGCCGAACTGCTTCAGGTAGGGGTCGTCGGTCGCGCCCGCGAGCGCGCGCTTGTAGTTGCCCTCCATGAACACGGCCGACTTCCACAGCGCGAGCGTCGTGTACCAGCGCAGGTCGGCCATCGAGCGGCCCGTCCGCCGCTCGTAGAGCTCGATCAGCTCGCCACGCGTGGGAAAGCCCTCGCGGCGCGTAACCCCGCCGAGGTACTCCCTCATCCCGCCTTTCGGGTCGCCGCCCTCGGTCCACATCATGCACAGGTACCCGAGGTCCGCGAGCGGATCGCCGATCGTGGCCATCTCCCAGTCGAGCACCGCCCGCAGGCGCACGGGGGGCTCGGCCGCGAAGATCGTGTTGCCGAGACGGTAGTCGCCGTGCACGATCGTCGCCGGGCCGGACTCCGGCATGTGCTCCGCGAGCCACGCCCCGACGCGCTCGACCGCCGGGATCTCGCGCGTCCTGTTGACCTCCCACAGCCCGCCGAAGCGGCGCAGCTGGCGCTCCAGGTATCCGGTCGGCTTGCCGAAGCCCTCGAGGCCGACCTCCTCCCACTCGACCGCATGGATCTCCGCGAGCGCCTCGATCAGCTCCTCGCCGATGTCGCGCCGCCGCTCGGGGCTGTCGAGGGCCTCCGGGACGCTGGAGACGATCACCTCGCCCTCGATTCGCTCCATCACGTAGAACGGAGAGCCGATCACGCGCTCGTCCGCGCACACCGCCAGCACCTCGGGCACGCGCGCGGAGGTGTCCTGCAGGGCGCTCAGCAGTCGCGCCTCGCGCAGCACGTCGTGCGCGCTCGGAGGCAGCGGCGGCCGGGGCGGGCGCCGCAGGACGACCTCCATTCCGGTCCGCTCGATCAGGTAGGTCACGTTCGAGTGCCCCTCGCCGATCGGCCGCGCCTCGATTTCGCCCGCGCCGAGGCCGCGCTCGTCCAGGAAGGCGCGCAGCGGCTCGATCACCAGCAGGGGGGGTCTGGCGTTGGCGGAAGCGTCCGCGTGGGTGCGGACGATGTCGTCGGGCGCCGTCGCCGTGGGCATGTGCTGCACGCTATCCAACGGGCTCGCCAGCGCGCGCCGAGCGCGTCCAGGCGCGCTTGCGGGGCGCGCTTGCAGGGCGCTCGGGTTCGCATCCGTGGGCAGGAGCATCGGCGCGGTGGGCGAAATCGCAATGCGACCGCAACCCCGCCCCGCCGGCGGTGTCTTAAGCGACCATGCTCAGAAACAGACTGCCGCTCCTCCCTCCCCTGCTCGCCGTTCTGGCGCTCGGCGCCCTCGGCGTACCGACGCCGGCGCTCGCCTCGCACAGCGAGGCGGTCTACTTCGAGGGCTCGAGCGACCTGCTCAGCCCGGTCACCCGCCCGCGCGCGCTCGCGCAGCTGCAGGCGCTCGGGGTCAAGGCGCTGCGCGTGGAGCTCGCCTGGTATGACGTGGCGCCCGCGCCGAAGAGCGCGAACCGTCCCAGCTTCGACGCGACCAACCCGGCCAACTACAGCTGGGGCCAATACGACGCGCTGCTGAACGAAGCGCAGCGGCTGCACTGGAAGGTGCTGCTGACGGTCACCTCACCGGTGCCGCGCTGGGCGACCTCGAACCGCAAGGCGCCCTACGTCACCAGCCCCGACGACCTCGACTTCGAACGGTTCATGACCGCCGTCGCTCGCCACTACGGCGGCCAGGTGTCGCTGTTCTCGATCTGGAACGAGCCCAACCACCCCGCGTTCCTGCGTCCGCAGTTCAGCAAGAATGGCCAGCCTGCCTCGCCGCGCGTCTACCGGGGCCTCTACCAGGCTGGCTACGCCGGCCTGGTGGCCGGCGGGATCGCGCATCCGCAGGTGCTGATGGGGGAGACGGCGCCGTTCGGCTACGACAAGGTCAACGTGCGCCGCGAAGGCTCCAAGGCGCTGCTGCATGACGTCGCCCCGCTGGCGTTCCTGCGCGGGATGCTGTGCCTCGACGGCCACTACAGGAAAGCGGGCTCGTGCGGCGAGCTGCAGACGGCCGGCTATGCCCACCACGCCTACACGCTTCCGGCGGGCCCCTACTACCGCCCGCCCGAAGGCGACGACGTCACGATCGGGGCGCTCTCGCGGCTGACGAGCGCGCTGGACAAGGCCGCGCGGGCCCGTGCGATCCCTGTGCACGTGCCGGTCTATTTGACCGAGTTCGGCGTCGAGACTCCGCCCAACCAGCTGGCCGTGTCCTTCTCCCAGCAGGCCCAGTTCGACGCGATCGACGAGCGCATCGCGTGGAGCAACCCGCGCGTGGCGGCGTTCTCCCAGTACCTGCTCAGGGACGATCCGGCCGGCGGGCCCGCCGGGTCGAGCGTCCACGGCGGGTTCATCGGCTTTCAGACGGGCCTCGAAACCGTCAGGGGCAAGCTCAAGCCGCTCTACCACAGCTGGCCGGTGCCGCTGACCGTCAGCAGGCGCGGCCACGGCTTCTCGCTGTGGGGGCTCGTGCGCCCGGCGACCGGCGCGACCAGGCTGACCGTGCTCGTGAAGCGCAAGGGCGCCAAGAGCTACCGGACGCTGAAGACGGTGACGACCGACTCGCTCGGCTCCTGGAGCTTTAACTCCTCCACCCAGGGCGTCGACTGGCGCGTGCGCTGGAAGAGCCCCGAAGGGGTCAAGTACGAAGGGTCGCCGATCGCCGCGTATTGAGATTGAGGGCCCGCGAACCCAAAAGGCTTGGCCGGCGCGGGGAGGCCCGCAGGCGCGGGGCGCCGGCCAGGAGATGAATCGGCGCTCCGGCATCCTCCTACGATGAGAGGGTGCCGGAGCTGCCCGAGGTCGAGATCACCGCGCGCCTGCTCGACGCGGCGCTCGGGGGCGCGAGGATCGAGTCGGCGCTGGCGCCGGGGATAAACGCGCTGAAGACGTTCGACCCGCCGCTGTCGGCGCTGGAGGGGCAAACGATCGCGGGCGTGCGCCGGCGCGGCAAGAACCTCATGGTCGAGATCGATGGACCCGCCCACCCGCTGGCGCTGCTGATCCACCTGATGTCGGCCGGGCGCCTGCAGCTGTATGACAGTCGCGCCGGACCGCGCGATCGCACCTCCAGGCTGCTGGTGCGCATCGACGACGGGCGGGAGCTGCGCCTGCGCGAGTTCGGCTCGCGGCAGGCCGCGTGGGTCAAGCTCCTGAGGGCCGGTGAGCTCGACCGCGTGCAGGAGCTGGCCAAGCTAGGCCCGGAGGCGTGGCCCGACCCGCCGCCGCTGGCCGAGGTGCTGGACGCGCCTCGCCCGCTGCACGCGCTGTTGCGCGACCAGCGCACGATCGCCGGCATCGGCCGCTCGTGGGTGGACGAGATCCTGTGGCGGGCGAAGCTCTCGCCGTACAAGCGCGGCGCCGACCTGAGCGCCGAGGAGTCGGAGCGGCTGCGCGAAGCGATCGTGGCTACGCTGGGCGCGGCGATCGCCCACTACGAGCGGACGATCGAGCTGCCGATCCCCGACAAGCTGCCGATGCCCCTGCAGGTGCACCGTCGCGAGGGCGAGCCGTGCCCGCGCTGCGGCGAGAAGCTGCGGGCGGTGCACTTCGAGGACTACGTGATCGCCTACTGTCCCGCCTGCCAGACCGACGGCCGCGTGCTCAAGGATCGTAGGCTTTCGCGGTTGTTGAAGTAGGCGAGAACGAGACGAGAGGCACGCCGGATGGGCACTCGTTTTCGGCAGCGTCTGCTCGCTGGCCGCGGTTCTGATCAACTGACGGGCACTGACCGCGTCGGGGCCACTATGGATGTTGATGGACAATGTCTGAGGCCGCGGAAAGCAAGCCCAGACACCGAGCCGTTCAGCCCGTCGCACCCAGGTCTCCGTGGACCGATGACGCGGTCCCGCGCGCCCAACGTATGTCATTATATATGGCATGAGAAGAACGACGATCTATCTTCCGGACGAGCTGAAGGCTGCGCTCGAGCGAACCGCTGCGGCGGAGGGCCGAAGCGAGGCTGAGATCGTCCGCTCCGCGCTCGCCTCTGCTACGGCCACACACAGCTACCCGCCGCCACACCTGCCGCTGTTCGAGAGCGGCGATGAGACGCTCGCCGAGCGGGTGGATGAGGAACTGGCCCGCGGCTTCGGCGAGTGATCCTGCTCGACACAAGCGGCCTGCTCGCCGCGCTCGACTCGAGCCAGCGCCACCACCGGGAGGCGGCCGCGAGCCTCGTCGCTGCGCGCCCACCGCTGCTGCTCTCGCCGTTCGTGCTGGCGGAGCTGGACTACCTCGTCGCCTCGCGCGTCGGTTCAGTCGCGCGGACCAGCCTGCTCGAAGAGGTTGAGCGTGGGGCATATCTACTCGAACCGATGACGAGCACAGACGTCACCCGTGCTCACGCGGTCATCGGCCGTTACGCCGATCTCGAGATCAGCCTGGCCGACGCATCGCTCGTGGTTCTCGCGGAGCGCCATCGCGTGCGTGAGGTCCTGAGCCTCGACGAACGGCACTTCCGCGTACTGACGGTGTGCGGCAAGCCGTTTCGTGTGCTGCCCGCAGATGCCTGATGCGCCGGCGTGCGCGCTTGCCCGATCGCGGAGCGATGCGGCTACGATCCGACCGTGATCGAACAAGGAGATGAGGCGCCCGACTTCGAGCTCCCCGACCAGGACGGCCGGTCCGTCAAGCTCTCGGACTTCCGTGGCCGGCCGGTTGTCGTCTACTTCTACCCCAAGGCCGACACGCCCGGCTGCACCGTTCAGGCGTGCGGCGTGCGCGACCACAGTGCCGACTACGCGCGGGCCGGCGCCACCGTCCTCGGGATCTCGCCCGATCCGGTTGCGAAGGTGAAGAGATTCGCCGACAAGCACGCGCTCGAGTTTGCACTGCTCGCGGACGAGGACCACGCCGTGGCCGAGCGCTACGGGGTCTGGATCCAGAAGTCGATGTACGGGCGGACCTACTTCGGCAACGAGCGCACCACGTTCGTCATCGGGTCGGACGGGGTCGTGGAGCGGGTCCTGCGCAAGGTGAAGCCGGCTGCGCACGACGAGCAGGTGCTGCAGGCGTTGGCTCGGGCATCGTGACGCCCACGACTCGCGAGCGAGCGAGCCCTATGCCGCGAGAGGGGCGAGGCTCGGGTGCCCCGGGCCCGGCCACGGCGCGAGGCAGAGCACCAGCCGGCATTCGCTGATCGCGCGCACTTCATGGCGCTCCTGTGGGTCGAAGTGGATCAAGCTCGGCGCGGCGAGGGCGAGCTCTTCCTCTCCGGAGCTCACGTTCAGCTCGCCTTCCAGGATGAACACGAGGGCGTGCTCGTGAACCTGGTGCTCCTGGAGAGCCTCGCCCTGGGGCAGCTGGAGGACGATGACCCGGTTGGCCCCGTCGTCAGAGCGCAACACCTCCGGAAGATGAGCCATCACCGGCAGACGATCTAGCTCCCAGGACTGCACAGGTCAAGTGTAAGGCGGATGGCTTGCGACGGGCGGCGGCGACTCACGGATTCCACGGCGTCGTCCCTGGCCGTCTAGACTCGATGCCGTGATCCTCGAGCGGATCGGGGTTCCCGCGCCCGGGAGCTCGTCGGCGCTCTGACGCCGTGAGATTCGAGCCACCCGGCGACGTTGTTCCGGCGTGGCACCATGACCTGCCATGGCCAGCGCGCAGATAGCCGTACGCCTGCAGGCGCGAGCCAGCCGTGAGGAGTTGATTGGCTTCCGCGAGGGCGTGCTGCTCGCCCGTGTGTCCGCTGCTCCTGTAGACGGGCGGGCGAATCGCGCCCTGTGTCGCCTGATCGCCCGTCGCGCGGGCGTCGCCCCTTCGCGGGTCGCGGTCGTTCGGGGCGCGCGTTCGCGCGAGAAGCTCGTCCGCGTGGAGGGACTCGATCTCGCGACGCTGCGCGACGCCCTCCGCGGGCTCTCGCATGACAATTAGCGCGCATGCAATACTTGCGTTCACAAATCGACGGGGCGGCCGGTTGCTGTCGCAGGGCATCATAGGCGCCCAACGGAGGGGTCGTGCTGGGGTTGGGAGCGATCGGGCGGAGGGTTGTGGCGGCGACGCTCGCCGCGGCGTTTCTCACGGCCGCGCTGCTCGCCGCCGGCGCGTCGACGGCCTCGGCGGTGATCGTGCGTCTCTCGAACGGACACACGCTCAGCTACCAACCGGCTCCCGGCGCGACAACGATCAATAGCGTGGCGCCCTTCGACGTAATCTTCACCAACCTCGACTACAACGGCGGTCCGGTGATGGCTTCGAACACGAACTACGCCGTCTACTGGGACCCTGCGGGCGGCCCCGTCTACCCGTACGACTATGAGCCCGGCATCAACCGCTACTTCGAAGATCTCGCACACGACAGCGGCGGGCACGAAAACGTCGACTCGGTGTCCACCCAGTACAACGACGCCGCGGGAGAATTCGCAAATTACGCCTCTCACTTCGGCGGCGCTCTGATCGACACCGACCCCTATCCCGCCAACGGCTGCACCAGAGCGACGATCTGTCTCACCGATGGACAGCTGCGGACCGAGCTCTCAAAATACGTGAGCGCCCACGGCCTCCCAAGCGACCTCGCGCATGAGTACTTCCTGCTGACGCCGCCCGGCGTGGAAAGCTGCTTCGAAGCCGCGGGCAACTATTGCTCCGGCGGCACCTCTCATCCGGCCTACTGCGCCTACCACAGCAACATCGCCGTCGGCACAGGCGAGATCGTCTATGCGAACGATCCATACGTGGCCGGCGGCATCTGCGATGACGGCAACCACCCCAACGGCACGACCTCCGATGCCACTCTGTCGGGCGGGCTCAGCCACGAGCACAACGAGTCGATCACCGATCCGGAGCCCAACAGCGCGTGGACGGATTTTGCCACGGGCGAAACGAGCGGCTATGAGAACGGCGACAAGTGCCGAACCTTTGAAGAAAGCTCGGAATTCGGCACACCGCTCGGCAAAGCACCCGACGGCGCCAAATACAACCAGCTCGTCGACGGCCACTTCTACTGGTATCAGCAGGAGTGGAGCAACCAGGGCCACACATGCCTGCAACGGTTCACCTTCAGCGGCGCCGAGCCGACGGCGACGTTCACGACTGAAACGAGCGGAGAAGAAGCGCATTTCGACGCGAGCGCCTCGACAGCTCCGAGCGGGGTGGCCGAGTATGACTGGCAGTTCAACGACCCGGCCGGTGTCAGCGCCCCGGTGGAGACCGCTGCGCCGACCATTTCGCATAAATTCCCGGGAGCGGGCATCTACACCGTCGCGCTGACGGTGTTCGCCGCCGACGGCACGAGCATCGGCACCGCTCGCACGGTGGTTATCGGCGAAGTGATCCCGACGGTCACCAAGGTATCGCCGAGCAATGGACCTGTCGCGGGCGGCACCACCGTGACCATCACCGGAACCAACTTCACCGCAGCCACGGCCGTCGCCTTCGGCTCGACGGCGGCAACGAGCTTTACGGTGAACTCGGCGACCAAGATCACCGCCGTCTCCCCGGCGGAGCCTGCGGGGATCGTCGATGTGAGGATAACGGGACCGGCCGGCACCAGCGCCATCGCGTTGAAAGATCGCTTCAAGTTCACGCCGACCGTCACCAGCCTGAGCCCGAATGCCGGATCTAAAGCCGGTGGTACGAGCGTGACCGTCAGCGGCACCGGCTTCGGCGTCGGCACGACCGCGACGATCTTCAAGTTCGGATCGACGCGAGCCACGTCGGTCAACTGCGCCTCGGCAACGAGCTGCACCGTGGTCGCCCCGGCACATGGAGCTGGGACCGTGGACGTAAAAGCGATCGTGAACAAGATCGGCAGCGCGAAGAACGCGCCCGCCGACCAGTTCACCTACAACTGACGCCGCGCACTCACTCCGCGCTGAATCGCGCCGCCTCCTCGGCACCGCCGGTGGCGTCCCCGGGGCTGTAGGAGTGCGCGCCGGCGCCCGCCAGCTTGCCGCCGTCGACGATCAGGTATTCCTCGCGAATCGGCCGCAGTCGCGAGAACCGGCGGAAGCGCCGGCTGTTGATCGGTCCTTCGCCGTACGCTTGAGGCTGTGCCCGCGCTGCTCGCATCGACCTCGATCGCGGAAAGCCTCACGTCGTTCTTCGACGCGGTCGGGCAGTTCTTCTCCGACCTGGCGGCCGTCCACTGGGGGGCGTTGCTGCTGGGACTGGTCTTCTTCGGGCTCAACCTGACCCTGCGCTCGCGCGCGTTCTTCCACAGCCTGCGGGCCGCCTATCCGGCGGTGAGCTTCCAGTGGCGGCGGATCTGGGGGGCCTACTTCGCGGCGGTCGGCTTCAACAACGTCGTGCCCGCCCGCGGAGGCGACATCATCAAGCTCTTCCTCGCCCGCTCCTCGATCCCGGGGTCGAGCTACCCGACGGTCGCGTCGGCGTTCTTCGTGGAGTCGATCTTCGACGTTTGCGTCGGCGTGCTCGTGCTGATCTTCGCGTTCACACAGGGGGTGTTCCCAAAGCCCCCGGACTTCTCGAAGCTGAGCTCGTTCGACATCTCCTATCTGGCCGAGCACTTCCGGCTCACCCTTTTCTTGATCACGGCGCTCGCCGTGATCGGGCTGTTCGCGTTCGCGCTGCTGTCCGTGCGTCTGCGGGCATTCTGGGCACGTGTCCGCCAGGGCGTCACGATCCTCTCGGACCGTCCTCGCTACCTGCGCGAAGTGGCCGCCTGGCAGGCGGCTGCGTGGATGTGCCGCTTCACCGCGTTCTGGTTTTTGCTCGACGCCTTCCGCGTGGGCGGCTCCGTGCAGAACGTGCTGCTCGTCTTCGCCGTCAACCAGGTCGCGGGGGCAGTGCCGTTCACGCCCGGCGGCGCCGGCGTGCAGCAGGCCCTGCTCGTGAAGGTGTTCGCCGCCTCGGCCCCAACCGCGGTGGTGGCCGCCTACTCTGTCGGCCAGCAGATCGCGGTCGCCGTCTTCACGGCGCTCGTCGGGCTCGGCGCGGTCGTGTTCATCTTCCGCTTTCGCTCCTTCGGCGAAGTCCTCCACGCCGGCCGCGCCTCGCGCGAAGCCGAGCGTGAGGCCGAAGCCGGTCGTGGGGGCGGGCTCGAGGAGGTGATGCTGGTGGAGGATCCCGCTACTGCAGCCCGGCGCGCGCCTCGCGCACGAGCGTGACAGCCTCGGGAAAGATCCTGGCCATCACCGTTCTGATCTGCTCGGCCTGGGCCTCGGCGTTGCCCTCCAGGTTGATGCGCTCCACGGCGGCGACCGTCATGTCGACCGCGAGCTTGATCGCGTTGTCCGCCCAGGCCAACCGCTGCTGTCCCTGCATCTGGTCGGCGAACTCCCCGAGCCTGCGCTGAAGCTCCTCCGGGTCGCCGAACAGGTCGCCGAGACCACCGCTGTCCATGCGCTCATCATAGAGCCGGTTTTCCGCGCGGGCGCCGGTCGCGGGACGGCCTCCTCGCGGCGCCAGATATTCTGGCCTGCAGCCATGCCCAACCCCGGCGAGATCTCCGAGCAGCTCACGCGCGAGTCCGAGCGGCGCGCGCGTCTGGGCGTGCCCGCGTTCGCCGGCGGCGTGCTCTACTTCCTGAGTGCGATCATCGTCACGGCGACGCTCAGCTCGGCGCCGACGGTGGGCCTCGTGCAGGGCCTCGCTCCCGCGCTCTCAGGCGTTGCCGACCCGGCGGTCAGCCCGCGCGCGGTCGAGGTCAAGTACATCAGCCACCACGCATTCGGGCTCATCGCGGCGAGCGCGATCAAGGCGATCGCCCTCGTCGCGCTCATGCTGGTGTTGCTGCTGTTGCTCGACGCCACGCGCTTTCGCCGGCCGGAGACGTGGTCGGCCGCCCGCCCGCTCGTGCTCTTCGGAGGGATAGCGCTGGCGCTCGTCAGCGTCGCCCATCAACTCACCGGTGCGATCCAGGCGCACAGCTTTGCGGTGGGCCACGACTTCTCCAACCGCGCGGTCGATGAGGCGCTGACGAAGGGCGCCGTCAACGTCGGCAGCCAGTACCTGGACCTGCTCGCGGCGCTCGCGCTGACAGCGGGCATGATCGCGGTGTCGCTCAACGCGATCCGCGTCGGCCTGCTGACCCGCTGGATGGGCGTGATCGGCATCTTCTCGGGCATTCTCATCTTCCTCCCGATCGGGGGCGCCACGCTGGAAATCGTTCCCGCCTTCTGGATGATCGCGATGGGCATCCTCTACCTCGGTCGCTGGCCGAACGGCGATCCACCCGCGTGGGCGGCCGGGGAGGCGCGGCCATGGCCGACGCAGGCGGAGCGTCGCGCCGAACGCGGCTCGCAGGACTCCGGCGGTCCTGCTCCGAAGGGCAAACGGGGGGCCGGGGCCGAGCCCGCCCTCCTCGCTTCAGGGTCTGAGGTCTCTGCACCGTCCGCGCAGCCGGCCGCGGGCGCCTCGCGCAAGCGACGGCGCAAGCGCCGGGCCGGCGGCTGACGGCGAAATGACGACCGAGCCTGACGCAGACGGTGGCGAGGCGCTCGACGACGAGCTCGCCGCGCTACTCGAGGTCGAGACGTTCGACCCGCCGGCCGCGTTTCGCGAGCGCGCCCTGTTGAAGGATCCGGGCGTCTACGAGCAGGCCGCACGCGACCCGCAGGCCTGGTGGGCCGCTCAGGCCGAGGAGCTCGACTGGTCGCAGAAGTGGACCAGGGTCCTCGATGACGCCAACCCGCCCTTCTATGAGTGGTTCGTGGGCGGCACGCTCAACGCGTCCTACAACTGCCTGGACCGCCACGTGCTGGCGGGCAGGGGCGATCGCGTCGCCTTCCACTGGCGCGGCGAGGACGGGCAGGAGCGTGACATCACCTACGCCGAGCTGCTGGCGGAGGTGCAGCGCTTCGCCAACGCCCTGAAGGGCCTCGGCGTGAGCAAGGGCGACGTCGTCGGGATCTACCTGCCGATGATCCCCGAGGTGCTCGTCGCGATGCTCGCCTGCGCGCGCCTCGGCGCCCCGCACAACGTCGTCTTCGGCGGCTTCTCGGCCGAGGCGGTGCGCGAGCGCATGGAGTTCTCCGAGGCCAAGCTGCTGATCACGGTCGACGGCGCCGCGCGCAAGGGCAAGACCGCGCCGGTGAAGGATCGCGTGGACGAGGTGATGGGCGACCTGGCGACCCTGCAGAAGATCGTCGTGGTCCGCAGCAAGGACACGCCGTGCGAGATGCGAGAGGGGCGTGACGTCTACTACGACGAGATCCTCGCGGCCGCCGCTCCCGACTGCCCGGCTGAGCCGCTGGACGCCGAGCACCCGCTCTACATCCTCTACACCTCCGGCTCCACGGCCAAGCCGAAGGGCATCCTGCACACGACCGGCGGCTACCTGACGGGGGTCGCGGCGACCCACCGCTACGTGTTCGACCTCAAGTCGGAGTCCGACGTCTACTGGTGCGCGGCCGACGTCGGCTGGGTCACCGGGCACTCCTACATCGTCTACGGCCCACTCGCCAACGGCGCCACCTCGGTGATGTGGGAGGGCGCTCCGGACTACCCTCACAAGGGGATCTGGTGGGAGCTCGTCGAGCGCTACGGGGTCACGATCCTCTACTGCGCGCCGACTGCGATCCGCGCATGCATCAAGTGGGGCGCCGAGTGGCCCGGCCGGCACGACCTGTCCTCGCTGCGCCTGCTGGGCTCGGTGGGCGAGCCGATCAACCCGAAGGCGTGGCTGTGGTACCACAAGGTGATCGGCTCCGAACGCTGTCCGATCGTGGACACCTGGTGGCAGACCGAGACCGGAGCGATCATGATCACCCCGCTGCCGGGCATCACCGCCACCAAGCCGGGATCGGCCACCCTGCCCTTCCCCGGGGTCGAGGCCGAGGTGCGGGACGAGTCCACCGGCGAGCCGATCGCCGCGGGCCAGGGGCTGCTCGTGCTCACGCGCCCGTGGCCCTCGATGCTGCGCACGCTCTACAAGGAGCGAAAGCGCTTCGTCGAGACCTACTTCAGCCGCTTCGGCAAGGAGACCTACCTCGTCGGCGATGCGGCGCGACGCGACCCCGACGGCTACCTGTGGGTGATCGGGCGCATCGACGACGTCGTCAACGTGTCCGGTCACCGGCTCTCCACCGCCGAGGTCGAGTCGGCGATCGTCGCGCACCCCGACGTGGCCGAGGCGGCGGTGATCGGCCAGCACGACGAGGACACCGGACAGGCGATCGTCGCGTTCGTCACGCTGCAGGGCGGTCTCGAGGGCGACGAGCAGACGGTCGAGGGCATCCGCGCGACGGTGGCCGAGCGGATCGGCAAGTTCGCCCGTCCCAAGCGCATCATCTGGTCCGACGATCTGCCGAAGACGCGCTCGGGGAAGATCATGCGGCGTCTGTTGCGCGACATCGCCGAGGGCCGTGCGCTGGGCGATGTCACCACGCTGCGCGATCCGGCGGTCACGGCGCAGCTGGAGCAGCGCGTGAGGGAGATTCAGGCGCAGGAGGACTGAGGGCCCACGTCCCGATATCTGGCGGGATCGATGCGGCCGTTCCGCGACGCGAACCCTGAGATGCGGCTCGCATATGACGCTTCGCGCCGCTCGCGCGTCTCGTGGCTTGCCGGTGGACGTGCCGTTCCGCCCGGATAAGCTCCGGATCATGGCCGCGACCGCTCCCGCCACTCCCTCAGACCCCGAGCTCGAGCAGACCGCCTGGGATCTGGGGCCACTGCTCGACGGCGACGGTCCCGACGGGGTCGAGCGCCGGCTCGCCGACGCGCTCGCCCGCGCCGAGGCGTTCGCCGGGCGTTACGCGGGCAAGCTGGGCGAGCTGGACAGCGCGGAGCTGGCTGGGGCGATGCGCGAGCTCGCGGCGATCCAGGACCTCGTTGGGCGGGCCGGCGCGTACGCGGCGCTCAGCTTCTCGACCGATACGGCCGATCCCGCTCGCGGCGCGCTGCTGCAGCGCACCCAGGAGCGCGGCACCGAGATCGAGACGACCCTGTTGTTCTTCGAGCTGGAGTGGGCCGCCCTGCCCGACGAGCGCGTGCGGGAGCTGCTGGACGGCGACGGCCTCGACTTCTGTCGCCATCACCTGCGTAGCGCGCGCCGCTACCGCGAGCATCTGCTCTCGGAAGCCGAGGAGAAGATCCTCGCCGAGAAGGCCCTCACCGGAGCCTCGGCCTGGACGCGGCTGTTCGAGGAGCTGACGTCCGCGATCGAGGTCGAGCTGCGCGTCACGCGCGACGGCGGCGAGGGGCAAGACATCGGCGACGGCAGGAGCTCCTCAGCGGAGTCGGGCGAGCCCGAGCGCGTCGCCCTCGATTTCGCGCTCAGCCGCCTGGCGCTGCCCGACCGCGAGCTGCGGCGCACGACCGCCGAGGCGATCACGGCGGCCCTGCAGCCCGGCCTGCGCACGCGCTCGTTCCTGTTCAACACGCTCCTCGCCGACAAGGCCACCGACGACCGGCTGCGCCGCTACCCGCACTGGCAGGCCGCGCGCAACCTCGCAAACGAAGCCAGCGACGAGTCCGTGCAGGCCCTGATCGAGGCGGTCCGCGGGCGGTATGAGATCGCGCGTCGCTGGTATCGGCTGAAGGCGCGCCTGCTCGGAATCGAGCGTCTCGCCGACTACGACCGCATGGCCGCCGTCACCGACGACGACGTCACCTACACGTTCGCCCAGGCGCGGGAGACCGTGCTCGACTGCTACTCGTCGTTCTCCGGCGAGCTCGGGCAACTCGCGAGAGGCTTCTTCGACGGGCGCTTCATCGACGCGCCGCTGCGCGCAGGCAAGCGCGGCGGGGCCTTCTGCGCGTCGGCGGTCCCCTCCGTGCATCCCTACGTGCTGCTCAACTACACCTCGCGCCGGCGCGACGTGCTCACGCTCGCGCACGAGCTGGGCCACGGCGTGCACTTCGCGCTCGCCGCCCGCCAGGGGGTCTTCCACCAGAGCACGCCGCTCACGCTTGCCGAGACGGCCTCCGTGTTCGCCGAGACGGTCGTGTTCGGGCGCCTGCTCGCCGAGGACTCCGCCCCCGCCTCGCGCCTGGCGCTGCTCGCGGAGAACCTCCAGGACACGATCGCCACCGTCTTCAGGCAGGTCGCGATGAACCGCTTCGAGGATCTCGTCCACACCGCCCGCCGCGACGAGGGCGAGCTGTCGGTGGAGCGCTTCGGCGACCTCTGGGCCTGCAGTCAGGAGGAGCTGTTCGGCGACTCCGTGGAGATCACCGACGGCTACCGCTCGTGGTGGTCCTACATACCGCACTTCATCGGCTCGCCCGGCTACGTCTACGCCTACGCGTACGGCCAGCTGCTCGCGCTCTCGGTGTACGAGCGCTACGAGCAGCGCGGCGAGGAGTTCGTGCCCCGCAACCTGGAGCTGCTCGCCGCCGGGGGCTCGCGCAGCCCCGAGGAGCTGGGCCGGATCGTCGACGTCGACCTGACGGACCCCGGCTTCTGGGAGTCCGGCCTGGACCTCGTCGAGCGCCAGCTGCACGAGGCCGAAGCGGCGGCGCAGGCCGCGGAACGGCTGTAGCGGTCGCAGTCCCCGTGACGGCAAGGAGGCCCGCCGGAGCGGGCCTCCCAAGTGCTGTGTTGAGGACTGACAGCACCAGGCTGTCGGTCAGCTCAGCGAACAGCTCCTATCGCATCACCGATGATATCGGAAGGTCCTGCTGGTAACTATAGGCAGTCGCAGGAGTCGTCCGATGCGCCTTGAATACTTCAGCGAGTGCCCCCGCCAGGATTCGAACCTGGGACCTCTGCCTTGCGATAGGAGTGCTCTATCCGCTGAGCTACGGGGGCTCCGCTTCCCGCGAGAGAAGCCCCCAAAAGCTAGACGTTGGGGCGGACGTTTCAGAGCAGCCCCAGCGCGCCGCCGGCCCCGCGCACGAGGTCGAACAGGGGCTCCGGGAGGATGCCGAAGAAGAGGGTCGCGGCGCCGGCGAGGATCGCGACGACGGCCACCTCGGGCTGGGCGCCGCCGGCGGACAGGGGTGCGTCGCCGCTCGCTCCCGCGGCGTGCTCGTCCAGCTCCGGTGATCCGCCCGCGAGGGCCGGCAGCGCGCCCTCGGTGTCGGCGTCCGGCGCGGGGAACAGAGCGGGGGCAGCCGCGTCCGCGGCGCTGGGGACGTCCTCGGGCGCATCGCTCATCCACATCGTCGCGATCACCGGCAGGTAGTAGCCGAGCGAGATCATCGAGCCGATCACGATCACGACTCCCAGCCACGTGTAGCTGCCCGAGACGGCCGCGTCGATGAGGTAGAACTTGCCCATGAAGCCCGCGGTCGCGGGGATTCCCGCCAGGCCGAGCATCGCCAGCGTCATCGGCCAGGCGAGGTGTGGACGCTCGCGGCCCAAGCCCCGCAGGGCGGCGAGGGTGTCGCCGAGGCCGGTCTCGCGCTCGCGCGCGACGATCGTGGCGAAGGCGGCCATGTTCATGAACAGGTAGACGGCCAGGTAGAACACCGTCGCCTGCACGCCCAGCCTGCTGGCGACGACCACACCGGCGAGCATGTATCCCGCCTGCGCGACCGACGAGTAGGCGAGCATTCGCTTCAGCGAGGACTGGCCCAGCGCGCCGACGTTGCCGACGACGATCGTGATCGCCGCGAGCGCCGCCACCGCCGGGCCCCAGCTGCCGTGGGTGTCGATCAGCGCGACGTCGAACAGCCGCAGGAACACGCCGAGCGCGGCGACCTTGGTGGCGACGGCCATGAACGCCGTCACCGGCGTCGGCGCGCCCTCGTAGACGTCGGGCGTCCATTGATGGAAGGGCGCGACCGACGCCTTGAAGCACAGCCCCACCACACACAGTCCGACGCCCGTCAGCGTCAGCGGATCGCTCGCCAGGCCGCCGCTCGACAGCGCGCTCGAGATCGCGGCGAAGTCGGTCGCCCCGGTCGCGCCGTAGATCAGCGCCAGCCCGTATAGCAGCGTCGCCGAGCCGACCGAGCCCACGATCAGGTACTTCAGGCCCGACTCCAGCGAGCGCTCGCGTTTGAGCTCGGTCGCGCAGAGCACGTACAGCGGGATCGACAGGAGCTCCAGGCCGAGGAACAGCGCGACCGTGTTCTGCGCCGCCGCCAGCAGCGACATGCCGCCGATCGAGGTCAGCAGCAACGCGTGCCACTCACCGACCCATGTCGAGCGCCACGCGAGCAGCACCGTGCACGCGCCGCCCGCGACGAGGATCAGGTTCAGCACGAGCGCAAGCCGGTCGATCCGCAGCGCACCCGACACGACCGACTTCTCGGCGTTCCACTGCCAGATGGACAGTCCCGCGGCCGCGCCCAGGGCGAGCAGGCTGAGCGCGGGCACGAGTTGCGTGCGCGCCCTGTGCTGGCCCACCACCGGCCCTGACCCAGTCCTGCGGACTGTGCGCCCCGGTGCCGCCGATCGGTCGAGCAGGCCGACGAGCAGCACGACGGCCGCGCCGCCCAGCAGCGCGATCAGCGGCGAGAGCGCCGTGAAGTCCACGTGCGGGCCTTTCAGAGTGGTCGTCGCGAGCGCGGTCATGGGACCAGATTCGCGGTCGTCGAGGCTCTGTAGCAAACCGTGTATTCGCGGCGGGATTTGCAGTCGCGTGGCAGTTTCGAGTTTTCCGGCTCTGCCGAGGTCGCGCTCGCCAAGGTCGGGAGTACGGGATTCAGCGCCGCCTGTGCGCTCGCGACAGCGGCCTTGGCCGACCCTTCGCTGCGCTCGAGCGCCAGCTGCGGGTAGAGCGCCATGAACACGATCACCGCGACCAGCGGCACGAGCACCGCGCCGTCGCGGATCGAGATGTCGCGCTGGCCGATCTCCGATCGGTCCACGCCGGAGCCGACGCGGTTGTGCATCGCGCGGATGAACAGCCGCAGCGCGTAGACGCTGGCCATCACGACTCCGCTGAACGCGACGATCGCGATCACGAGCTTGGCCTTGAACACGCCGAGCAGGATCAAGAACTCCCCCACGAAGTTCGCCGAGCCCGGCATCGCCAGGGTGGCGAGCGCGACGATCAGAAAGATCGAGGCGAGCACCGGTGCGCGGAACGCGATGCCGCCCATCTCGCGCACGTCCTCGGAGCCGCCGGCGCGCCGGCTGAGCACGGCGACGATGAACAGCAGGGGCGCGACGACCAGGCCGTGGTTTACCATCTGCAGCAGCGCGCCCTGGGCGCCCTGGGGGTTCAGCGCAAAGATCCCGAGCGTGATGAAGCCGAGCTGGGCGACGGACGAGTAGCCGGCGATCAGGCGGGCGTCGGTCTGGGTGAACGCGACCGCCGACCCGTACAGGATCGAGGCCAGCGCGACGATCAGCATCAGCGTCTGGAAGTGCGCGGCCCCCTGCGGGTACAGCGGCAGCACGATCGCCAGGAAGCCGTAGGCGCCGACCTTCGAGAGCACGCCCGAGAAGACCATCAGCACCTCGATCGGCATCGCCCGGTAGCCGTCGGGCATCCAGCCGTGCAGCGGGAACGCGGGCATCTTCACCAGGAAGGCGGCGGCGAAGAACAGGAAGATCCACTCCTGCGAGCCCCTGCTCAGAGGGACCGCCTGCAGCTGCGAGAGCACGAACGTGATGTGCCCGCCGCCCTGCTGTGCCGCCAGCACGCCGGTGGCGATCGCCGCGGCGAGCATCAACAGGGAGCCGACGAGCGTGTAGATCACGAGCTTGATCGTCGCCCTGACGCGGCCGGGCTCGCGGCCCCAGCCGCCGATCAGGAAGTAGAACGGGATCAGCATCAGATCGAAGAACGCGACGAACAGCGCCAGGTCCTGTGCGACGAACGCGCCGAGCACGGCCGACTCGGCGAGCATGAAGAAGAACCAGAACAGCCTGGGGCGCTCCCAGGCGCGCAGGTTGGCGGCGATCGTCGCGGCCGCGAACAGGAGCGTGGTCAGGCCGAGCAGGAACACGTTCAGGCCACTGATCCCGAGCTTGTAGTGGACGCCCAGTTCGGCGATCCACACGACGTCGGTCACGTTCGTGAGGCCGTGTGTGCCCGGGGAGTAGTCGGCGATGTAGCCGATCGCCAGTCCCAGCGCGCCGAGCGAGCCGATCAGCGCGAGCGCGCCGGGGATGTCCCAGGCGCCGATCTGCGCATCGCGCTCGGCCGGGCCTGTGACATCTGCGGCGCCGGCTCCCGCGGCGCGGGCGCGACCGAC
>DASQGE010000085.1:0-4459 GCA_035632775.1 Solirubrobacteraceae bacterium
GCCGCGTCAGCTCTCTGGACCCGGCACGACGCGTCGCCGTGCTCGACGACGGCAACGAGATGCCATATGACCTCTTCCTCGGCGTTCCCAAGCATCGTGCCCCCGACGTCGTCATCGCCAGCGGGATGACCGACGACGTATACGTGCCCGTGAACCCGAGGACGCTTCAGACACGCTTTCCCGGCGTGTACGCGGTTGGGGACGTCGCGGCGATCGGAGTGCCGAAAGCGGGGGTGTTCGCCGAGGGGTCGGCTCGCGTCGTCGCGGCTTCGCTGATCGCGAATGCCGAGCGCGGGGAGCAGCCGGAGGCCTACGACGGGCGCGGCTCCTGCTACATCGAGTTCGGCGCCGGTCGCGTCGGTCGCGTCGACGTGGACTTCCTCTCGGGACCGAAGCCGACCGGCACGTTCCAAGAGCCGTCCGGCGCCCTCGTCGCCGAGAAGCGGCACTTCGGCTCCAGCCGCCGGGCCCGCTGGTTCGATCGCTGACCATCGGTTCAATCGAGCCGAGGTCGTCGGCGGCTCGCCTGCGCGTGACGCGGTTTCGCGGGATAGCCTTCCGAAACATGTTCGGCCACGAACACCAGACCCCGAAAGTGAGCGCCGTCGCAGCGATCGCGCTGCTGCTCGCTCTGCCTGCGATGGTTGCCGGCTGCGGCGGCGGCAAATCGGCCGGAGCCTCGACCTCGGCGAAGCTCGACGCTCCCGGCGAACTGCAACCTCCCATGCCGGCTCCGGAGATCGTCCTGCGCGACTCGACCGGCCGCCAAGTGCGCCTCTCGCAGTTCCGCGGCAGAGCCGTGCTCTTGACGTTCATCTACGACCATTGTCCCGACACGTGCCCGCTGATCGTGGCCAAGCTCCACCAGGCGCTGGCCGAACTGGGTCCCCGGGCGAGCCAGGTCCAGGTCGTCGCCGTCTCGGTCGATCCAAGGGGCGACACGCCGAAGACCGTCAGGGCGTTCCTGGCCCTGCACCACATGACCGGACGGATGGAGTACCTGATCGGCTCGGGGAAGCAGCTCGCGCCGGTCTGGAAGGCCTATGACATCGCGGCGCAGGGCACGCCCAACAGCCGTGAGGTCTCGCACACTGCGCTCGTCTATGGAATCACCGGCAAGGGCGTGCGACTAGCGCTCTACGACGCGGAATTCAAGCCGAGCGAAATCGCGCACGACGTGCCGCTGCTCGCAGCCAGGTAGCGAGGGCTGCATGGCGCAGGCGACTTTCTACTTCGATCTCGGATCGCCGTTTGCGTACCTCGCGGCGGAGCGCCTGCACGAGGTGCTGCCGCGGCCGGTTTCCTGGCAGCCGGTGTCGCTGGGCGGGTTGTTCAGGTTGAACGGACGGTCGTCGTGGTCGCTGGACGGTCGCGACGTGCGGCGGGCAGGAATGGCTGAGGTGGGCCGCCGCGCGGAGCTGTACGGCCTGCCGCCCGTCCGCTGGCCCGACCCGTGGCCGACGAACTATTTGTTCGCGATGCGCGCCGCCACGTATGCCTCGCAGGTGGGGGCCGGCCGCGAGTTCGCCGTGTGCGCGTTCCGCCATGCGTTCGTGAACGGCCGCGACCTCGGTGCTCGTGAGCACGTCCTGCGGGCCGCGGCCGAGGTCGGGTTGGATCCGCAGAGCGTGGAGAGGGAGGTGGCCGACCCCCAGCTCAAGCTGGCGCTGCGAACCGCGACCGAGGCGGCTCACGCGATCGGCGTCTTCGGCGTGCCCACGATCGCGATCGACGGAGAGGTCTTCTGGGGAGACGATCGCCTGCCGGAGACCGCCGAGGCCCTGAGACGGTCGAGCCGCTGATCTGGTGCTCGGCGGCGCATCCTCGCGCGCGACGCGCGAGGCGACTCGGCGGCGCGCTCCGCGGCAAGCTCGACGAGCTCCCGCGCGCACAGTTCGATGGCGCGCCAGTCCTGATCGGCCTCGCTTATCTCGTCGACGATCCGCTCGCCGAGATCGGCGGCACGGACGGTTGTCTTCTCCTCGCACATCGGCATCGCGCACATCGGCATCGCCTTCCAAGATGCGAACACATGTTCGTAGAAGACGACGATACGACCCGGACACCTCGGAAGCCGCCCCTCCAGGGGTCTTGTCGAGGTCTTCGCACAAACAAGTCACGCTTTTGTGACACCTACGCGGGCCGGGCGCCCGGTTTGGCGCCGCGCCCGAGCGCCCGGCGGTCTACGCCCGGAGCTGCACGGGCAGCGTCTTGAGCTGGTTGAGGAAGACCGATTCCACGATCGTCGGCTTCCCCGCGATCTGCATCGCGGGGAAGCGCTTCAGCGTCTCCTCGAAGAGGATGCGCAGCTCCAGGCGGGCCAGCGCGGTGCCCAGGCAGAAGTGACGACCCCCGGCGCCGAAAGCCTGGTGCTCGGGGTTGCGGCGGACGTCGAAGCTGTCGGGGTCCTCGTAGCGGGTCTCGTCGCGGTTGGAGGAGACGTACCACATGACGACCTTCTCGCCCTCTTTGATCTGCCGCCCGTTCAGCTCGGCGTCGCGGGTCGCGGTGCGGCGAAAGTGGGCGAAGGCCGGGAACATCCGCAGCGACTCCTCTACCGCGCCGGGGATCAGGCTGGGATCCGCCAGCAGCAGCTCGCGCTGGTCCGGGTTTTCCATCAGCGCACGCATGCCGCTGCAGTAGGTGGCCTTGGTGGAGTCGTTGCCGGCGGCGACGAGCAGGAAGAAGCCCATCACGATCTCGTGTTCCTCGAGCTTCTGCCCGTCCACTTCGGCGTGCACGAGGACGCTCGTCAGGTCGTCGGTCGGGGTCTCGCGGCGCTGGGCGATCAGCTTTCCGCAGCGCTCGAAGATCTCGGCGACGCTCTTTTCGATTCCCTCCTCGATGCTCTCGTGCGGGTTCAGGTCGGGGTCGCCGGCGCCCAGCGTCGCGTTCATCAGACGCGCCCAGATCTCGTCGTCCTCGGGCGGTATGCCCATGAAGCTGCCGATCACGCGGGAGACCACCGGTTGGGCGACGTCTACGACCAGGTCGCACGTGTCCCGGTCTGCGAGGCGGTCGAGGACCTCGACGGCGATCGTCCTGATCGCGCTCTCGTGGGCGGCGATTCGCTTGGGCGTAAAGCCGGCCTGGAACAGCGCCTTGACGCGATCGTGCTTGGGCGGGTCCATGCCGATGAACATCGCCCGCGAGAGCTCGATCGGGAAGCCGACGTTGGCGGCCGTGACGCCGCCGCGTTCGGAGGAGTAGGTGCGCCAGTCGCGGCTCACGGTGTGGATGTCCTCGGCCGTGGTGACCGACCAGAACCCGGCCTCCTCCGGAAACTCGGTCATGCCGGCGCTCCAGTGCACGGGACACTCGCTGCGCAGGCGCGCGAAGAGCTCGTTCGGCACGCCGCGCTCCCAGGTCTCGCGCTCGACGAGGAGCACGCTCTCAAGGTCGCTGCCTACCGCCGCCATCGGGACCTCCAAAGATCGCCGTCAAGGTTGCTGAGACGATCTTACCGGCCGTCGATGTGCCCGGGTGGCGGCGTACGCTTGAGCGATGACGCCCGACAGCGATCCCGAGCAACGCCGGCTGACCTTCGACGAGGAGCTGCTGCTGTGGCTGGGCGACGAGCCCGCGGAGGTGCGCGCGGCGGACGCCGGGCGCATACACGACATCGCCGGGGAGCTTGCCCAGGGCTTCGACGCGCTTGCGGGGATAGGTCCGGCGGTGACGGTGTTCGGCTCGGCGCGCACGTCGCCCGGGCATCCCCACTACGAGCTGGTGCGCGACGTCGGCGCTCGCCTGGCGGCGGCCGGCTACGCGGTCATCACGGGCGGAGGTCCGGGCCTGATGGAGGCGGCCAACCGCGGCGCGCGAGACGCGGGCGGGCTGTCGATCGGCTGCAACATAGAGCTGCCTCGCGAGCAGGCGCTGAACCCTTACCTCGACATCGGGTTGCGCTTCAGGCACTTCTTTGCACGCAAGGTGATGTTCGTGCGGTACGCGTCCGCGTTCGTGATCGGCCCGGGCGGGTTTGGGACGCTGGACGAGCTGTTCGAGGCGCTGACGCTGATCCAGACGGGGACGATCAGGCACTTTCCCGTGATCCTGCTCGGCGACGGCCAGTGGCGCGGGCTGCTGGACTGGCTGCGCAGGGGGGCGCTCGCGGACGCGCGGATCGACGCCGAGGACCTGGCCGTGATGCGCGTTGTCGAGCGCCCCTCGGAGGTGTGCGCGATCGTCGACGCCGCGCACCGCCGTCAGCGCGAGCAGGGCGGCGCCCGGCGCCGGCGCGCCCCGGCGTAGACGATCCTCGGCGCTTGCGGTCCGCCGAGGGAGCCCGATTCCCTCGACTCGCGATCCGTCCCCGACGAACCCTCGGTGCGAACGCTTACGATTGGCGCACCGTGGAGGATCGAGGCGCTGGGGCCGCGACGGCGATCGAGGTGCAGGACCTGCGCGTGATACGCGGGGGACGAGAGGTGCTGCACGGCCTGTCCCTGCGGATCGA
>DASQGE010000086.1:0-18263 GCA_035632775.1 Solirubrobacteraceae bacterium
CCCGCGACGACGGTGGAGGCTTCCATCCGGCGATCTCCACCCACACCCCCGCCTATTACTCGCTGCTCGCGCCTGCTTACCTGCTGACGCGCGGGGACTCCGTGTTCTCGCAGCTCTTCGCCATGCGGCTGACATCGGCAATGATGGGAGCGCTGATCGCGATCCTTGCGATGCTGACAGTGGGCGAGCTGCTGTCCCGTCGCCGCAGCCTCGCGGTCGCCGCTGGCCTGTTGGTCGCCTTCGAGCCGATGTTCGGTTTCATCTCGGGTGCGGTGAACAACGACAACGGCGTCAATACAGCAGCGGCACTGCTTGTCTACCTGATTGTGCGAGTATTGCGGCGGGGGCTCAGCCCGCGGCTCGCAGTCGGGATCGGTGCGACGCTCGTTGTCGCACCGCTGCTCAAGGGCACCGGCTACGAGCTGTATCCGCCGGCGATCCTGGCGCTTGCCTTCGTGATGCTGCGACGGCATGGTAGGAGCGATTGGATCGCACTCGGCATCCTTGCCGCCACCTTCGTGATCCTCCAACTCGGCTGGAGTGAGGTATCTACCACCCTGCATCGGACGGTTTTCACCACACCCGGCGGCGGTACACCCGGCGTCAGCTTTGAAGCCTTCCACCACCCGAAGAGATACCTCTCGTGGCTCATCCGCTTCATGCTTCCCTTCAGTCCGTCATTCATCAACCATGACTGGACGATTGTGCACTGGCCGTTCTTCAACGTCTACATCGAGCGTGGCTTCGCTTCGTTCGGGTGGTATGCGACCTACTTCCCCAAGTGGGTCTACCTCGTGATCGTCGCGGCGCTTGCCTGCGCACTCGGCCTCGGCGTCCGCGTCCTGTGGCTGCGGCGCGAGGTGGTGCGGCGCTACTGGCCGGAGATCACCTTCCTAGTGCTCGTGCCGGTGGTCGTGATCTGCTCCGTCGAGGCTGCCTTTCAGCCGGCCCTCAGCATTCTGCCGATAAACGGCACGCCCGAGGAGGGCCGCTACGCGTTCCCGGCGATCACGGCGGTCGCGGCACTCGCCATCGGCGCCTGCTACGGGCTTGGTCGCAGACGCGCCCTGCCACTTGCCACAGGAGCGGTCGCGGGCCTGATCGGCCTGACTCTTTCCTCGCAGCTGCTCACGCTGTCCGCGTTCTATACCTGAGCCTGTTGCTCAGTCAGCGCCACCTGCAACCCCTCTTCTACCTGCCCCACCGCGTGCTCCCAGGTGCGCTCGGCCATCAGCTTGAACCCGGCCTCAGACGCTCTGTTCCGGCGCTCGGGCTCGTCAAGCAGCCGCTCGAGCGCCGCGCAGAGCGCCAACGGGTCGGGCTCGGCCAGCTGTAGCGGACCGTCGGCGCCGAAGGTTGCCAGCATGGATTCGCTGGCCAGCTCCACGCAGGGCAGCCCGCAGGCCATCATCTCGAGCCCAATGAGCGATGGGTTGGTGAGCGAGAGCACCATGCCGACCGTTGCCTGCGAGTAGAGTTCGGCAAGCCGACGCTCGTCGAGCACGCCAAGGTGGCGGTGTTCGAACGGCACCGCCAGAGGATTGTCTTCGCCATATAGCCCGATCTGGACGTCCGGGCGTCGCCGAGACAGCTCGCTCAGCGCGAGCAGTCCGAGCGGCACCGCGCGCCGTGGGGTGACGGCCCGCGCGTAGAACACAACGAGGTCCTGTCCGCGGCGCCTCTCTCGGTCCTCGTCGCCGCGCCCAGTCGCTTCGGGGCGGTAGAGCTTGCGGTCGACAGCCAGGTCGAAGTGCGTGGCGTCGGCTTTGTAGCGGGTGCGCAGCAGCTCGGCCAGCCATGGGCTGGCGGCTATGCAGTGCAGCCCCAGGCGGTATGTCTGTACAGCCCACAGCCTCTCGGCCGAGGCGCCGTAGAAGTCCGGCTCGTGATCCTGCACCAGATAGGCGCGTGCTCCGGCGCTGGGGAGCATCAGCACGCGCGCCACCGTCTGCCAGCCGGTGGCAAGGACGACATCGGCTCCCCGCCAGGCCTCGAAGCCGGTGTGCAGCTCGAGGCCCTCGGCGGCGAAGAACTCATCGAAGCTCCGCTTTGTCACCGCCGCCGGCTCTTCGGCATGACGTCCCTCGCCGTCTTCCAGCCACAGCGAGATCTCGTGCCCTTGGGCGCGCAGGCCGTGGAGCAGGCGAACGATCGTCCCATGGCCGCCGCTGCCGCGCCGGAAGGACGGGATCACGGTGGCGATGCTCAGCGGCGCTCGCGGGTCGGGGCGATCGGGGGAGAGCGGGGCGGGTCCCGAGCGGGCGAGCTCGACCAGGGCGGGGGCGGGGGTGATGGCGCGCGTGTCTGAGTGACGGCGACCGAGCGCCGAAGCCATGAGGGTCCGCAGCCGCCTGGCGACGTCGCTCGCCATCAGGACAACAGCCGGCGTGCGCGGTGGGTCAAGGGGCGCAGCGGCCGCACGGCGACTTTCACCAGGCGCCTGCGCCGCAGGGACAGCAGGCGCTGCACCGGGCCGCTCTGGCGCAGCCGAGCCAGCGGGCGCTCGAAGCGCAGCGCGCGGCGAGCGAACTCCGTGCGCTCGCGCAAATGCCCGTGATAGACCTCGATCCCCCCGCGCAGGTCCGCGAGCAGACGCGCGGCGGCAGCGGTTGCCTGCGGTGGCGGCTCGCGTGCGATCGCCAACAGCGCGGCGGCCATGAACTGGCTCGACTGCTCCCACGACGGCCACGCTCGCGCAGTCTCCAGGGCATTCGTGCGCAGCAGGTGCAGCAGCTCACGGTCGCGGGCCAGCAGGTCGAGCTGGCGCGCCGTGCCCAGCAGGTCTTCCCAGTCGGTCAGAAGTCCGTTCCAGCCGTGTTCGACATAATCCTCGTGGCCCGTCACCGGCGTGACTACGCAGGTGGCGCCGCGGTGGAAGCCCTCGAGCGGCGGTCCGAACATGCCCTCGACGCTCGACAGCTTGAGCACCACATCGGTTTGCTCATAGAGATCCGCCATCTCCCGGTGGCTGAGCGGGCCGACGACCTCGTCTGCAACAACGTCGCCCAGGGCCTCGCGATCGCCGCATACGACCGTCACGTAGTGGGGCTCGCGCATCGCGGCAGCCGCGTGTATCGCCTCGTGCACGTGCTTGAACCACGAGCTTGGCGAGCCCTCGACGAGCACCCGCAGCGGGTCTGCGGTGTTGATCGGCGCCTGCTCGAGCGGGCCGAAGACGTCCTTGTCGATCCCGTTGCGCACCAGGTAGCAGGGAGCGTCGGGGCGCAGGCCCGCAAGCGTGTCGGCGATCCAGCGCGCCTCAGTGATAAACGCCACCGGCAAATCGAGTGTCAGCCCGGCACCGAGCCGCTCCGCTTCGTCATGGCGGTAGAAGCGATCCTCGAGGCTCTGGACGAAGTACGCGTAGCGCTTGGCCGAGAGCTCGAACAGGGTGAAGGTCGTCTCCCACCACGTGGCCACCGCTATGTCGTAATGCTCGGAGAGCGCTTGCTCACGCGTGCGCATGTGCAGATGGGGCAGGTGCTCGTAGCCGTGCCAGCTCGGCTCATCCTCCTCGCGCACCAGGACAAGCGTTATGTCCCAGCCCTCGAGCGTGCTGAGCTCGCGGGCATGTCGCACGACCACGCCGACCCCGCCGGAGAGCTGCAGGTCGTTGACGAGGAACGCGACCCTCACGTGGGCGAGTCCTCGGCTGACGAGCCCGACAGGGGCCGCCCGAGCTCCCGCTCGAGCTCGTGGATGTACGCGCGCCACTCGTCGAAGGTGGCGGTGTATCCGCGCAGCTCCTCGCGCTGCTTGACGATGATCAGCTCCTGGGCCTCGACGGCCGCCTTGTTCTCACGTACCATCTGCTCGGCCAGCGCGACGTTGCTCTCACGCTGGCGCTCCCAGCGCCGCTCCTCGAGCATATCTGTCTGGACGGCCAGCGCGCCACGCCAGAGATCGCGATGTCGGGGGCCGACGGCCGCGATGAAGTGCGTTGCGACCGTCCCCTCCGCGCCGACCCTGATCGTGAACTCGTGTTCGACGGGCTCGTCGTCCCAACCCGCCAGCGCGGAGCCGGTGATGGCGACTTGGCGGAACAACGTGTGCTCCGAGGGCAGCAGGCGACGCAGCTCCTCGAATGCGCCCTCGCTCCAGGCTGTCAGGTGGTGGGGGTTCTGGATCGACCAGAAGGCGTCGTTGGGCACACTGATGACGAACGTGGCGCCACGTTCGCGCGCGAGCGTCCCTGCCCACTCAAGGAGTGGGACGAAGGTACTCAGGTGCTCGACCACCTCGAAGCAGGTCACCACTGGGTCGCCCTCGAAGTCGAGCAGCGCCTCGCCGATCCGCTGAAGATCGCCGGGATCGGTGAGGTCGCCGTCGAGCTGCACGGCCTCGGGCATGCCCAGCTCGCGCGCCGCCAGCGCGACCGCCTGCGCTTCAATATCCACGAGCACTGCGTGCGCCGGGCGAGCATCACCGAGCGCAATGGCAGCCGCTACGCCGTTACCGCAGCCCAGGTCCACCCACGGCCCGGCGGCGAGGATCAGCGGCGCGGCGATGCGATAGCGCAGCTCGTGCTCGGCCCGTATCGACGGCGCTGTCTCGCGGGTGATTCGCTCTTGCCAGTAGGACATGGCGGGTGGGCCCTCGCGGGGGCGCCGCTATCGTACCGGTGCCGATGAGCAGCCCAGCCGTCCGCAGCGCCACGTCCAGCCCGCTGCGGCCTGTCGGGGAGCAGCTTCGTGTCGCGTTCATGGGTCCACGAATATGGCTCGATGGCTGTTGCCCGCCAGCGCCGACGCACGGGCTGATGCCGGCGCGCTTCGAGACGACCGCCCCGGGGGACACCGAGCGAACGCTGGCCGCGGTGGACGCGTTCCGGCCCCACGTGAGCGTGATCTTCGATCCACCGTCCGTCCCCGTCGAGGCTCTGCGGGCGCTGCCGAGCGTCACCCTCGGCGTTCTTGTGGCAGGCGTGCCTGAGGGACCGGCTGCACGGGCGGTCGACCGTCTGGACCGGCTGGTGTCCTTCGACCCCGCCCTCACTGGCAAGCGCGCCGGCGCCGACGAGATCTGGCGCGCGGTTCCGCCGCCGGTGAGCGATGCGCTCTACGGCGAGGTGCGCCTGCTGCGCCACGCGCCACGCGCGATCTCGATAGGGCGATCGAGCGCACATCGCGAGACGATGCTGATGCCGGTCAAGCACCACCACGATCTTCTCCAGGTGATCCACGGCGTGAGCGGCGAGCCGCTGGGCGAGCTGCTGCGGGAATACGACGTCGGCGTGTACGTGGCCCCCGAGCCTGGCGGCGGTTTCGGTCACCAGGTCGGCGTGCATCTCGCGGCCGGGCACCTGCTGCTGAGCGAGGATCTCAGACCCGCGCATGGACTAGAGCGCAATATCGACTACCTGCAGGTCGAGTCGCCCGACGGCCTCGTCTGGGTTCTCGACCGGCTCGGACGGTTCCCAGAGATGCACCACCGCATCCGCGTCCGTGGGCGCCTGAAGGCCGAGCAGTACCGTGCCTCGCGCCTCTTTGCCCGCCTCACGCACGACCTACTCGCCGACGTGGCTGCGTTCGGAACAGAGCGGGCTGGCGCGTCGGGCACGCGCCGACGCTGAAGGAGTCGATCATGGCGCTGACATACGAGCCGTTGCCAGCAGCAACCTGGCCGTGCACGCGCACGGAAAACGTGGCGAAGACCCCGTTTCGCCCCATTCGCGCATGAAGCGGCACGCTGATGGTGCTTAGCTGCGAAGCCGTCAGCGAGCCGCGACGTGTCTTGCTGCCGCTGATCACCAAGTAGGGCCAGCGACCCCGGAAATATGGGGGCGCCATCAGTCGGAATGTCGCGCAGTGAGGCTCACTGCCGACCAACGCTCCGCTGTAGATGGTCGCGGTGGCAGGTTGCCCGGATGCCAGGAATCCTTCATTGGTGGTGCCCGCAAGACTCCAGGCGATGCGGGCGGGGCGGCTCAGATGAATGAGTTCGAGCGGAAGGATCTGGTCCTGCACAATGCTCTTCCCGTCCAAGCCGAGTCGGTTGGTGCCCTGATTCGCCATTAGGAGATAGTCCGGCACCTTGGCCCCCGGCCGCCCGTTATTCCCGCTGAGGAGACCTGTTTCGTTCTGGATCGTCAGCTTCACTACTTCCATCCCTAGCGCCAACCACATGCCTCCAGGGCCCGATCCAGGGCCGAAGAACGCGGCCACCTTCACAGAGGTGTTCCAGAACTCGGTTACGCGCCAGATGGGCACGTAGGAGAGCGTTTCGCTGCGCGAGACCGACAGCGTACCCACACTGGCGCCATCGGGAACATGACGATCTACCCAGGATAGCTCAGCCATATCGGGGCCGCTGATCACCGACGAGGCCGTGAACTTCTCCATGCTGTAGACCAGCTGTGTGGCGCCCAGCGCGATCAGACCGATTCCCAGCAGGACCGCGGCTGGGCGCACGGCTCGCGCAAAACGCGCGGCCAGCACCCATGCAGCGGCCCCGATCATGATCGCGATCTCCACCAATCGTTCGGGTGCCGGATGTAGGAAGGGCAGGTGAACGGTGGCCGCATGCAGGATCAAGATGCGCTGGTAGAAGGTCGCCGCCGGGTAGGTGAAGAAGTCGTAGGGACCGCCCAGCGGAGGCCAGCTCACACTGTCGATCAGCAGGACAACCACGAGTGCACTGCCCACCACGCCAAGTGCTGTGCCGAGGCTGATCCTGCCGGCCTGGATTGAACTCGCCAGCGCCGCTGTCAGGGCGAGCGAGATTGGCACGGCGGCGTACAGCACGTAGCGCTCGTCGGCGCCGGCTTGCAAGAGGGAGAGCAGCACGCCTGCGACGCCGAGTGCGCATACGACGGAGAGCGCGTGACGGGCGCCATCGCGGGGACGCGTGAGGGTGGCAAGAACCCACCACAGACCAAGCGCGAATGCCAGGAAGCTGGTCCCCGCGGCCATGCGGGCCAGGTAGTACCGGTAGCGGGGGAGCAATTCTGAGAGAGGGCCAATATGTGGTACGAGATAGCTGCCAGCGAGGGCGTTTACGTTACGTCCCGGGGGCAGGCCCATCCGGTTGGAGATGAACATCAGGATTGCCAGTGCAATGACCGCACTCACCACCGGATGGCGCGAGCACAGTCGACGTGGGAGCTCGCGAGCCCGCCGAATCCAGCCCTTGCCTTTCAGCTCCCAGCGCCACTCCTGCCAGAGGACTGCCAGCGGAAGAATGGGCGTCATGGCGAGCAGGGCGGTGCGGGAGAGGGCCGCCAAGACGAGTGCGAGGATGGCCAGGATTTCGTGGCGTGTCGATGGCTGCGCGGCCGCCAGCCAGGCGGTGTAGAGCACCCAGGCGTAAGCCGGGTAGGCGACGCTCTCGTTCAGGAACGAGGTGCTCACCACCGCCCATGGGACAAAGAGGACGAGCGTTGTGGCCAACATGCTCGCACTGCGGGGGAGCTTGGCTTGGCGAGCCAGCAAGAAAACCGGCAGCGCCGTGCTGGCGAAGAGCAAGGCCTGAATGACATGGCCGACCCGATAGGCACCCGGGCCACGCAGCAGCGAGAACGGCAGCGCCAGAATGATCGGGTCCAAGCGTTGTGTTCCACGAAGGTAGATTCCGCTCTGCCACAGCGCGCTGGGGAAGTGCCGAGCCAGGTTGCGGGCTAGCAGCAGATACAGTTCCTCGTCGTTCTGGAAGCTCCCGACACGCAGCGCGTACAGCGCGTAGAGGAAGGTGACGCCCGCGATCAGCAGGCCGACGAGGAGCAGATCCGAGCGCGGCAGGCTCCGGGGCGCGTCGGTCCGGTCAGCCGGTGTCAAGCGGCCTCTGACTCTGGCGCGCAGACGCGACATCGCCTTTCCGCTGACGCTTGGCTCAGTGGCGGGCGGGAGAGTGGAGGCGGGAGTCGGTTCCGGCGCAGCGCTTCCTCGGAGCGACTCCACGAACACGCATCCTAACCTCCTCTGCGGCCGGTGCCCCGCGCGGCCACGTCTGCGAGCGCGTCTCGGACGAGCTGGGGGTAGACCCGCGAGGCGCGGAAGCGCTCGGCCTGGCGGCGTCCCGCCGCCTGCACCTCCGCGTACGCCTGTGGCTCTCGCGACAGCTCCTGCACGAGCGCGAGCAGCGCCTGCGGATCCTCTGCCTCGAGGTAGTCGATTCCCGCGGCCAGCCCGTGGCTCGGGCTGAGTGGCTCGGAGATGACGAGGTGGGCGGCGGCCAGCGCGATGCACACGCGGTTCTCGAAGGACGGGTAGGGGTTGTTGTGCAGGTTGAGCTGGATGTCGGCCCGGCGCAGGAAGCGGATCAGCTGCTCGCCGAAGAGCCCATGGCCGATGTGCACGATCGGGTGTGCTCGCTTGATCGGAGCGAGCAGTTCCTCGCGATGCTCGGTGGAGCGTCCGACGAACAGCAGTCGCGGTGGGTCGGAGCGCTCGCGCACCGCCATGAACAGGCTGTCGGCGACCGGTATCGGCAGCGAGCGCCAGACGGGCAGCACGCTCGCTGCGGTCTCGGCGATCAGCGGGTCGAACGAGACGACGCGATCGAAGTTGCCGGCATCGACCTGCTCGAGCCACCACATGCGCGCGCGCAGATCGGGATGATCGACGCCGCCGTCGCGGGGCAGAGGCTCGGTCAGATACCCGATCGTGACTGCACTGAGCGAGTCGAACAGGCCGGCCGGGACGATCTCCGGGCGGAACACGAGCACCACGTCGGGGTCGAGCTCCCGCAGCTTTGCGAGGAGCGGCTCCGGGGGCGCCGCCGCGCGGAAGTCGAGGAACACCGGGTGAAGACCGTCGGCAGGGTGCTCCAGCGCGCACTGGCGGAAGTAGCCGCCCTGGCCGACGAAGGCGATCCGCAGATCGCGCGCGCGGCGGTCGGGCGTCAGCAGATGCCCGTCGCGGGTGGGAGCTGGACGTTCTCCGCCGACCACTACCAGGCCACTAGCTACTAGAGCTGCTCCGCGACGCGCGGCGCCTGCCGGTCGAAGATGAGAAAGCCGATCGTGAGCACCGCGAGCCCGATCCCGATCGGGATCAGCAGCATCGAGGTTCCGCCGATCGCGCTCGCCGCGCTCGGGTAGCTCGAGTCGATCAGGACGTGGCGAGCCTGCACGAGGATCGCCACGAACGGGTTGGCCATCATCACATGGGCGAGGTTGACGTGCAATCCCAGCACGTCGTAGCTCTTGTCCACGCGCGTGATCGGATAGAAGATCGGCGAGGCGTAGAAGGTCATCTGCAGGACCACTTCCCAGATCGGGCGCACGTCGCGGTAGCGCACGTAGCCGACTGACAGGATCATCCCCAGGCCGGCCGTGAACGCGGCGAGCAGCAGCACGAGCAGCGGCAGCTCGAGCCAGCTCAGCTGGACCGAGCCGCCCGCAACCAGCAGGAACACGATCACGGGGATCAGGTTGAGGGACAGGTTGAGCAGCGCTGTCAGTACGGTCGAAACCGGCACCGCCAGACGCGGGAACTCGATCTTGCGCACGAGGTTCTCTCGCAGGACAAGCGACGTGACCGACCCGCCGCTCGACTCGCTGTAGAAGTTGAACAGCACGATCCCAAGCAGGATCGACACGGGGAAGAAGGGGACCCCCTTGCCGATTTCCTTGGCGACGGCGCTGATGACGCCGTAGATCACCCCGAACAGCAGCAGCGGGCGCATCACCTGCCACAGGTAGCCGAGCGCCGATCCGAAGAACGCGAGCTTGAACTCGGTCTTGGCGAGCGCCCACGTCAGGTGAAACAGCCGTCGGGGGTCCGATCCCAGCGCGGAGGGCCCCTTGATCCGGTGGCCGAGTTGCCCGAGCTCCAGCGGCGCCGTGAGGCTCGCCGGCTCCGTGGCAGGCTCTGCGGTCGGGGCGCTCATCGGACCAGCTCACCTTTCGCGGGTCGCGGCGCCCCGCGCTCGATCGCCAGCTCATAGGGGAGTTCGAGCAGCGCGTCGGAGTTGCGCGCCCCGGTCACCATGATCGAGATCATCCGCTCGCGGCGGTCGATCCAGGCGCCTCCGTGGCGGGCCACCGCCGGGGTTACGTGGTAGCGGCCGGAAGCGAGCACGTTCTCGAAGCTGATGCGGAAGGTGACTTCGTCTCCCGCCCGGAAGACGCCACAGCGTGGCTCGGTCCACAGGCTGGAGGCTGACAGCAGGTGGTCGCGGTGACTGTTCTGGACGTTGATCCCAAAGAGCGGGTCCTCGACCTCATCGGTGAAGCGCACGCATGCCGCGAATGTGCAAGGACGGCCGCTGTGCAGCATCTCGGTCTGCTTCCCGTGCTCGTCCTCGAACCATGCCTCGAGGATCTCGGCGCGGCCATCGCCGTCGCGCCGTCCGGTGGGATCGGGTGAATCCTCCCCATCGTCCCGCGCCACCGCCGCGAGTGTGGCCGAACTCTCGCTTCGCGCCGTCGGGCTGGGAGCCGCCGGGGAGACGATTCCAGCCGCTGCCTCTGTCTCGCCGGCGACCTTCTCGACCTCGCGCGCCTGCTCGGAGAAGTTGAGCTCCAGATAGCGGTTGCCGACGTGCTCCGGGTCGCCCAGCTCCACCGGGCGACCGCGCTCCAAGAGCAGGGCGCGGTTGCAGAAGCGCTTTACGGCGGACATGTCGTGAGTGACGAACAGCACGGTCGCGCCGCTGGAGTGGATGCGCTCGAACTCGTCGTAGCACTTCTGTTGGAATGCGGCGTCGCCGACCGCGAGCACCTCATCGATCAGCAGGATCTCGGCGTCGACGTGGATCATCACCGAGAAGGCTAGGCGCACGAGCATCCCGGAGGAGTAGTTCTTGATCTTCAGGTCGACGAACTCGCGCAACTCGGCGAAGTCGATCACGCTGTCGAAGCGCCTGCGCGCCTCGCGCGGGCTGAGCCCGAGCATGGTGGCGTTCAGCAGCGCGTTGTCGCGCGCGGGCAGGTCGGGGTTGAAGCCGACGCCGAGCTCGATGAAGGTGGACATGCGGCCGTTGACGTAGATGCTCCCGCTGTCCACCCCGTAGATCCCGGCCAAGCACTTCAGCAGCGTCGACTTGCCCGAGCCGTTGCGCCCCACTATCCCGAAGAATTCCCCCGGCTGCACGGCGAAGGAGATGCCCCGCAGCGCCCGCAGCGTGTCGATGCGGCTTTTGCGAAACGGGTGCAGCGCCCGCTCCTTGAGCGTGCTGACCTGCTCGCGCGGGATCTCGAAGCGCTTGTAGACCCGATCGACGGCTACCGGTGGCGGTGCGGTCTGATGCATGTGCTCCTGAGAAGGGTATCCGCGCGGGTCCGCTCTGCAGAGCTACGACGACGCGACCGCGCTCCCAAGGGGCTCCACGCACATCATATGAAAGCATCCGCCGCGAGGACGCTCAAAGCGTCGCGGATATGGATTTTGGCTGTGCGAGCAGGAAGGGGTGGGAAGCTATGAGCGAGGAGGCTGCGGGAACACGTCTGCAGGTCTCACGCACCGAGGCCGGCGGGTGAAGCGGCCGGCTCTGCCCGACGGGCCGTACCTGGTCGTTGGCCTGGGACGAGCGGGGCTTGCCGCCATCGACGCCCTCGCGGAGCGGTTTGGCGCGGCGGCGGTCACGGCGTGGGACGACTCGCAGAGCGTGCGTTCGCGCAAGGCCATCGTGACAAGGCGTGGAATGGTTCGGATCAACGGCAGCACCGGTACCTTGGACGGAGTCGGTGCGGTCGTGAAGAGCCCGGGCATCCCGCCCAAGCATCGGTTGATCACTGCAGCACAGCGCAAGGGACTGCCGGTACTCGACGAGCTGGAGCTCGGCTGGCGCCTCTCGACCCAGCCGATGGTCGCGGTGACCGGTACCAACGGCAAGTCCACTACGGCAGCGCTGGTCGCGGCGGCGATGGAGGCGAGCGAAATGAGCCCGGTGCTAGCGGGAAACGTCGAATCGGACCGTGGGGTCCCGCTCTCGGCGCTATCGAGTGATCATGAGGGATGGGTGGTCGCGGAGGTCTCCAGCTACCAGGCATACGGCTTGGCGACGTTGCTGCCGCAGGCCGCCGTGTTCACCAACCTGACCCCCGACCATCTTCACTGGCACGGCTCGATGAGGGCATACGGGGAGGCGAAGCGGCGGGTGTTCGTGGACGGCCAGCGCGCGGTGGCGCTCGCGGTGCTGAACGTCGACGATCCCTTCGGTCGCAGCCTCTGCGGGGAAATCCGTGCGCGGGGCGGACGCACGCTCACCTACGGCGCCGCCCCGGATGCCGACTACCGCATCACGGCCTGCGACTGGACCGTCCGCGACAGCCGGATCGCGCTGGCCACGCCGAGCGGGCCGGTTCAGATCGAAGGGCGCCTGCCGGGCGCCCATAACGCCTCGAACGTGGCGGCGGCCCTCGCGCTCGCGGACGGCCTCGAGCTGGGACGGGCGCGGACACTCGAGGCGATCGCGGCGGCGTCGCTCCCACCGGGCCGCCTGGAGCCGGTCGACGCCGGCCAGCCGTTTCAGGTGTTCGTAGACTTCGCTCACTCGCCCGACAGCCTGACCCGAGTGCTCACGGCGTTGCGGGCGATAGCCGCGCCTCGCGGCGGACGCCTGATCGCGGTGCTTGGCATGGCGCCGAGCGGCGAGCGCCTCACCCGCCTGGCGTGCGGGCGCGCCGCGCGAGCCGGCTGCGACCACCTCGTCCTCTGTGCCTGGTCCCTCAAAGGCGAGCCTCCTCTGATCGCGCTCTCCAGCGTGTTGGCCGGGGCGCGCGAGACTCGGGGCGGCGTGCTCGAGGTGATGCTCGACCGGCGCCGGGCGATTGCGCGAGGACTGTCGCTCGCCCGGTCCGGGGATGTGGTGGCGATTCTCGGTCGCGGCCCGGTGACCAGTGTGAGGGTTGACGCCCACAGCGCTCCCGTGCCCTTCGACGACCGCGAGGTGGCGAAGGAGGTCCTTCAAGGGGTCTACTGACGACATCCCGACACGGGGCGTCCGGCCTGCCCGATGCGCGCTGCGCCGACCGCTGAGACAGCGGGATGCCTTTATCGCGCAGATTCAGGGCGATCGTGTCTTCAGCCTCGCTCGCAGCGTGTCGATTGGCGAGGCCACCCGAACGGCGAGCCGGTAGCGGCGCGTAGCGAGCACTCCTTGCAGCTGCGTGTCGAGCTCGGCTACGCGGGCCTCGGCCTGGCGAAGATGCTCATCCAGGCTCGCCACGCGAGCGTTCGCTCCCTGCAGCTCGCGGTCGAGCGCGGCAACCCGGGCGATGGCGTCCTCGGCGCTCGCCTCGTGACGGTCGCGCTCCGCGCGTAGGTCATTGGCCTCCAGCACCGTCTTCATCGCGCGCTCGTACATCTGCCACTCCAGGCGCAGCAGACGAGCGAGCTCCTCCGCGGCCAACGGCATGGTTGCGGCCACGGAGTCTCCCGCCGGGGCCGGCGTTCGCTGCTCGCCGAGGCGGCGAACCAGGTTCACGAGCTCGACCGCATGAGTGCGAGCGCTGTGGTGGACGCTCGCCAGATCACGATTGGCCTCCCCCATGTCCGGTCGCCACTGCCTCAGCTCGCTCGCCATACGGGCGACGGTCACGGGCCGTCCGTCGGTCAGACCCGCGAACCCGTCTGCCTCGAGCTGCGAATAGGACTCGGGGGTGACCCAGCCACCACCGCCGACGACGCCGTACACGTAGGCGGCCCGGCCCGCCGCCATCGCCTCCAGCACGCTGCGCCCGAGACCGATTACGATGTCCGCCTCGGCAAGCGCACGCTCCGGGGAGGCGCTCGGGCGCGTGGTGGCTCCGATCCAGCTCGCTTCGTAGCCCGCCTCGCGGCACGCCTCCTGGATCAACTGCCCACGCGGCCCGCTGACATAGTTTGTCATGACGAGCACGCGCCGGGGCCTGGGCCGCGGGGGCTCGAGGTCGCTGTACCGCGACAGCGCGATCGGCTGGCGCAGTCTCGTCAGCTGCGGATGCCACGCGCGCGCCTGCACCCATCTGCCTACGCGATCGTTCAACACGACGACGCCGTGGCATACCTCAGGCAGCTGCGGCACCTCGTGCAGGACGTGGTCTCGGGAGTGCGCGACCAGCACGCGCACGGCTTCCGGATAGCGGGCCTTCAGCTCATGGGAAGTGGCGGCGTCCTGAGCCACGACCGCATCGCAGCTGTCCGGCAGCTTCTCTCGGTCGAGCACCGGTATGGCTTGCCTCCGCGTGAGCTCCGCCATCGTTCCGCCGCGGGGCGTGAAGATCGCAGCCTGGTGTCCGAGGCGCATCAACTCCTGCGCGACGGTCTGGGTGTAGGTCTCCATCCCGCCAAACGCGTCGAAGTTCTCGGAACTCAGCAGGATGCGCACGGTGCCTCGCAGACCTCACTGATGCGCATTTGTTGCCCAAAGGTAGCATTGTCAATGCGAGCGACTCGTGTCGCCGCGTGGGCTCTGTCGATCAACGACCCGCGACCGCCCAGCAGCGCAGCTCGTGCGGTGGGCGCTCGACCGCGACCGCCGCCGCCGCTCGCGAGCCCGCCTCGAGCTCGACGATCCATGGTTCCGCTCCGACCACGCCGTTGGCTGCGCCGCCGATGCCGATCCCGCGGCACTTCAGGGCGGCCTCGTGTCGAACCCAGGCCCGTAGGAACTCCTGCTCGCGCACCGCCGGCTCGAGCTCAGCCAGGCGCCGCACCTCCTCTGAGTCGAAGGCTCGCGCGGCGATAGCGAGCTCGTCGATCGGCCGGTCGGCGACCTCGACGTCGACTCCGACCGGACCGATCGCACTGAAGGCATAGAGAGCGAGACCTCCGGAGTGCGACAGGTTGAAGGACAGCGGTGCGGGCGTGACCGCCGCGCGCTTCGGCGTGGCGGGCGACTCAGGGCGATCGTCCAGCAGCGCTGGCTTGCCATGGGCCCCCGGAGTAAAACGCAGCGTGCGGGGGTCCTGGGCCAGATACCGGCCGAGCAGCGTTCTGAGCACGCCGTGCGCGCGGGACCACAGCCGGCGCTCGCGCTCGCGCAGGAAACGCTCGGCGCGCGCGTGCTCCTCGGGCGAGAGCAGATCGAGCACCTCGTCCGACACCGCCGCCAGGTCGGCCCGCCACACGTGGACGGCGCCCTCGCCAAGCTCCGGGTGCGGCGGCCCGGGCGCCCAGGATGGATGGGCGGTCGAGGGCGTCGGCGCCCTCGCAGGGGATGTATCGAGCATCGCCAGGCGAATATAGGCCAGCCTGTGCGCGATCGACCGCCGTTGCCGCTCGACGAGCCCTCCGCCGCACCCGCTCGATACTTCCGCTGCGCCCGCTCGACGGGTGATATGTATGTCGAGAAGCGACCCGTCCGCTCAACCCGGCCGGCCAAATGGATCGATGGCAAGGTGAGATGGCCAACAACGCGGGCAGTCGGGCCGATCGAGCCCCCGGCGGGGTGTTTCGTCGCCTGGCGGCGGCGCTGCTCCTCGCCGGCGTCCTGATCGCCCTGAGCGGGGCCACGGGCGCCTCCCGCGCCTCGGCGGCGGAAGCGGGCGTGAACGTCAGCCCGAGTGCCGCCCGGATCCCGGACCTGACGGCGTTGGGCACGCACTGGGTGCGGATGTTCGTCAGCTGGCGTGGGCTGCAGCCGACGCCGGGCGCGATCGCCCCGAGCGCTCTGGCCTCCTTCGAACAGGTGCTCGAGCAGCTGCCGGCCGGCACGAAGGTGATCCTCGACGTGGTTGGCACCCCGCGGTGGGAGACCGGCTCCGCCGACGAACACGCGCCGCCGGCCAGACCGAGCGACTATGCGGCCTTCGTCGGCACGCTGGCCCAGCGGTTGGGGACACGGGTGAGCGCGTATGAGATCTGGAACGAGGAGGACTCCTCCGGCTGGTGGGCCGGCGGCCCGGACCCCGCGGCCTACGCCCGTCTGCTCAAAGCCACCTATCCGGTCGTCAAGGCCGCCGATCCGAGCGCCGCGGTGGTGCTGGGTGGGCTGACCGGCAACGACTACGCGTTCCTGGAAGGCGTCTATGAGGCCGGCGGCAAGGGCTCGTTCGACGCGGTCGGCGTGCACACCGACACGGCCTGCGACGTCCTCTCCCCCTACGACTTCCTGCGCGGCGCGGACAACCGCCTGATCCCGGACTCCTTCCTCGCCTATCGCGAAGTGCGCGCCGTGATGCTCGCCAACGGCGACGACAAGCCGATCTGGATGACCGAGATGAGCTGGCGCACCACCGCCGCCACCTGCTCGGAAGGGGCATGGGCGGGACAGAAGCCTGCGGGCGTGACCGAGGAACAGCAGGCGACCTATCTCAGCCAGGCATACCACTGCCTGGCGCAGGACCCCTACGTGCAGGTGGCGCTGTGGTACCCCCTTCAGGACGAAGGAGGCGTGCTGTCCGGGCTGGTGCGCGCCAACGGCTCGCGCAAGCCCTCGTTCGTCGCGATGCGCAACTACGCACGCAGCGGCGACCGGCTCCAGCAATCCTGTGGCGTGTTCACCGGTCCGAGGATCAGCGTGACCTCGCCCGCCAACCACGTGACCTACTCGGGCCCGTTGCCGATACGCGTCTCTGCCGCAAGCGCTCAGGGAGTGGGATGGATCACGCTGAGGATCGACGGGAAGCGGATCTACAGCTACGGCAGCCACAGGACCTACCCCCCAACTCTGTCGGGGACCTTGGACTGGCAGGGCGCCAAGCACATCCCCTACGGCAGGCACACGCTCACGTTCATCGCCTATGACAAGGAGCACAATGTGTCCGAGCGGAGCCTCACGATCTACCACCGCCCCCCCAAGACGCGACCCCGTCACCGCAGGCATCACCCGCATCACTGACCGCCGCGTCGCGGAGCCGCATCCCACAGGCAACGCTTCGTGCGGTGACCGGCGCCTGCGGGGCCCGACGAAGAAACCGGCTCACGGGTCTCCCGAAAAAACCTGTCGCCGCCCGTCTTCGGCCCCGGCGGCTACCCTCTTGCGCCTATGCGCGTCCTTCCCGGTCGTCTGGACGGCCTGACCATGATCGAACCCGACGTGCACGGCGACGAGCGCGGCTTCTTCGCCGAGACCTATCGCCGCGCCTGGCATGCCCAGGCCGGCATTCCGGCGGCGGAGGAGTTCATCCAGGACAACCACTCGCGCTCGGCCCGCGGAGTCGTGCGGGGGATGCACTTCCACATCGGCCCCGGCGTCGCCAAGCTCGTGCGCTGCGCGCGCGGTCGCATCCTCGACGTCGCGATCGACCTGCGCCGGGGCTCGCCGACATACGGACAGTGGGAGGGGTTCGAGCTCGACGGCGAGACCGTGCGTGAGCTGTACGTGCCGGTCGGCTTCGCGCACGGCTTCTGCGTGCTCTCAGACGTCGCCGACGTCCTCTACAAGCAGACCGCCTACTACGACCCAGCGGTCGAGCGCGGCATCGCCTGGGACGATCCCGACATCGGCGTTCAGTGGCCGCTGCCCGTCGACGAGCTGCTCATCTCCCAGCGCGACTCAGCCGCGCCCCGTCTGCGCGACCTCGCCGGCGAGCTCCCGTTCGTGTACGGCGGCGCCTGAGCCAGGCTCATACCTTGTCCGGCGCTCGACTTCGACCTCGCGCTGACCCCAGACCAGCGGTCCGGACGCTGACAGCATGCCCACAGCGATAGTCACCGGATCGGGAGGGCTGATCGGCTCGGAGTCGGTCTCGCGCTTCGTCGAGCTCGGGTTTCAGGTCCTCGGCATCGAGAACGACATGCGCGCGCGGTTCTTCGGGCCCGAGGCCTCGACCGCGCACACGACCGACGCCCTGCTCGCCCGCCATCCCGGTGCGTTCCAGTCGCTGGCGATCGACATCCGCGACCGCGACGCCGTCGAGCGCGTGTTCGCCGAGCGCGCCGGCCAGGTCGAGCTCGTCGTCCACGCCGCCGCCCAGCCCTCCCACGACTGGGCCGCGTCCGACCCGCACACCGACTTCCAGGTCAACGCGCTCGGCACGCTCAACCTGCTCGAGGCCGCGCGGCGCCACGCCGAGGGCGCCACGTTCGTGCACTGCTCGACGAACAAGGTCTACGGCGACCTGCCCAACTCGCTGCCCCTGATCGAGCTGCCCCGGCGCCTGGAGCTGGAAGAGGATCACCCCTACCACGACGGCATCGACACGTCGATGTCGATCGACCGCAGCACGCACTCCCTGTTCGGCGTCTCCAAGGCCGCGGCCGATCTGCTCGTGCAAGAGTACGGCCGCTACTTTCAGATGCCCACCGTCTGCTTCCGCGGGGGCTGCCTCACCGGCCCCAACCACGCGGGCGCCCAGCTGCACGGGTTCCTGTCCTACTTGATGCGCTGCACGGTCGCCGGCGAGCCCTACACCGTGTTCGGCTACGGGGGCAAGCAGGTGCGCGACAACATCCACT
>DASQGE010000087.1:0-16261 GCA_035632775.1 Solirubrobacteraceae bacterium
GCACCCCCGAGGCAGGGCCGCATGCGGCCCTGCCGGCCCCTCTACCGCTCGGCCGCCGGGCAGACGATCCGGAAGTCGCAGATCGAGCACGCCGCCTTCGAGGGGGTCGGCTCGAACCGCTGGCCGAGGATGCCCTCTCCGACCTCCATCACGACGTCCCTCACGCGCTCTGAGTTCGTCTCCCCGGGCAACGTCACCTTGAGATCGTCGAGCACGTAGTAGTACGCCCTGCTCGCGGCCGTCAGCTGCCAGGACTCGCGCGCCGCCAGCGCGTACAGCGACAGCTGGACGTCGTCTTGCAGCTCTTCGGCACGCTTCGGCCGCGAGGTCTTGTAGTCGATCAGCTCGTACGCTTCGCGCTCGCCCTCCGCCGTCCCGCCCGTCCCGGCCCGTCCGCCCGCGGGCGCTTCGCCGCCCGCGCCCCCGCTCGGACCCGGCCCGCGCGCGCCCGGCAGGCGGTCGACGCGATCCACGCGCCCGCGCAGGTGGTGCGGCCCGATCCGCAGCGAGAACTGCCGCTCGAACCACACCGGCTCGGAGTCCTCGCCGTGCAGCCTTGCGTGATAGCGCTCCAGCGCGACCCGCGCCTTGACCCGCAGCTCGCGCTGGGCCGGGTCGTCGCCGAACCCGCCGCGGCGCCAGCACGCGTCCAGCAGGTCCAGCAGTTGCCCCAGCGTCTGGCCCTGAGCCGAGTGATAGCGCTCGAGCACCTGGTGCACCACGATCCCGAACCGCTGCCCCAGCGTCGGCTCGGTCGGGATGCGCAGCACCCGCGCGAACTTGTACCGCAGCGGGCAGCTCCTGTACGTCTCGATGTCCGACGCCGACAGCGCCAGCCCGCCGCCCTTGCGCGGCAGGAACGGCACCAGCGAAGGCTCCCCGCGCGGCGACACCGCCTGCGCGCGCGCCGCCCGCTCGTCGTAGCCGCCGGCGTCCGCCTCGCCACCCCCGCCGCCCGCCTCGGCGCCGCCGGCCGCGTCGGCCGCCAGCAGCGTCCCGTCGAGCGGCGAGCTCTGCAGGATCTCGCGCTGCAGCGCCGTCGCCGCCGCCAGCAGCCGCGCGTTCAGGTCCTCCAGCGCCTCGCCCACGCCCTGCTCCGGCGGGCGCCGCTCCAGCGCCGAGAGCTTGAGCAGCTCCAGATAGCGCGCCACCCCGTGGGAGATGTCGAGATCGGTGTCCAGCCGCAGCTCGCTCAGGCGCGCGCCGATCCGCGCCACGTCCGCCAGCACCTCCTCGCGCACGATCCGCTGCATGTCCCGCAGCGCCGCATCGGCGCCATCCCGCGCGGACTGCGTCCCGCCGCTGCTCGATCTCCGATCGGCCTCGCGCTCGGCCCCAAGCGCCGCGCGCGCGAGCAGGTCCGGGCGGGCCGCGTCCAGCGCAGCCACCGCCGCCCTGTGCAGCTCCAAGAACCGCTGGATCCGCGCGCGCGCCTCGGGCGGCACCTGCGGCGACTCGATCGCCGCGCCCAGCGCCGCCACCATGTCCAGCTTGCGCCGCCTGGCGATCTGGATCACCCGCGCCAGGTCCACCTGGCGCAGCTCGATCGGCGGCCTCGCCAGCGCCCGCACCACCGCCGAGGCGTCGCCCGGATCGGCCAGCAGCCGCGTCCAGGCGAGCACGTCTCTGACCTCCGCCCGCTCCACGTCCGCGTCCCGCCCCCCGCCCGCCCCCTCCGGGCGCGCCGTCACGCCGCGCGCGGGCGGATTCTCGGCGCCGGCGCGCGGCGAGGAGCGCAGATCCTTCAGATCCTTGTCCAGAGGCGCCGGCACGCTCCTAGGATATGTCCATGGGCGTCGCACCCACGATCGACTGGAACACCGCCCAGCGGATCGGCGAGCTGATCGCCGGCTCTCCGCCGTACGGCGGAGAGCTCACCCGGTCGATCGAGCCGCTCGCGCACGACTTCGCGCGGCGCGTCGGCGACTACACCGGACTCGAGCTCCCCGCCGAGCTGCCGCCGCTCGAGGCCGTCGACCGCCCCGGCTGGATCGCGGCCAACCTGCAGACCATGCGCCCGCTGCTCGACGCTCTCACCGAGTCCGTCGCCAAGGAGGACGAAGACGGCGCCGGGGACGATCGCAAAGCCGGCCGACAAGGTGACGGCGCCCCGCACAGGCGCTCTCGCGCAGGCGCCGCCCAGGATCTGCTGTCGGACTCGCTGAACGCCGCCTCGGGCCACCTCCTCGGCGCCCAGCTCGGCGCCGTCACGGGCCTGCTCTCCCAGCGCGTGCTCGGCCAGTACGACGTCTCCCTGCTCGACTCCGCCACGCCGCCCCGCCTGCTGCTGCTCACGCCCAACCTCGCCGCCGCCGCGCGCAACCTGCACGTGGACCGCGACGAGCTCGTCGCCTGGGTCGCGATCCACGAGATCACCCACGCCGTCCAGTTCTCCGGCGCGCCGTGGCTGCGCGAGCACCTCGGCGCGATGATCCGCGAGCTGCTCGAGGGGCTGCAAGTCTCGCTCGCGGGCCGGTCCTCCGCCGGCGGGGGCAGCGACGCGGGCAGCGGCGGCGGGGCGCACCTGCCCGATCCCCGCGAGCTCCTCGCCCGCGCGCGCTCGGGCGAGCTCCGGGAGCTGCTGGAACGCGCCCGCCGCGGCGAACTGCTGCGGATGACGCTCGGCGAGGACCGCTGGCAGCTGGTCGAGCGCATGCAGTCGGCGATGTCCCTGATCGAGGGCCACGCCGAGCACACGATGGACGCGGTCGGCGCCGAGGTCCTGCCGTCGCTGCCGCGCCTGCGCGCCGCGATGACCCGCCGGCGCGAGGCCCGGGGGCTGCCCTGGCGGGTGCTCGAGCGCCTGCTCGGCCTGGAGCTGAAGCTGCGCCAGTACGAGGTCGGGCGGCGCTTCTGCGACGCGGTCGTGCAGGCCGCCGGCCCCGAGACCCTCGCCGTCGCGTGGCGCTCGCCCGCGGAGCTGCCCACCGCCGCGGAGCTCGCCGAGCCCTCGCGCTGGCTGAAGCGCGTCTCCGTCCCCGCCTGACCCGCGGCCGAACGCACGTTCCGTCTGTCACAAGCTCTGAGTCGCGGAAGCCCTTTCCTACGGGCTTTTCGGGAAAATCCGCCATCCGCGTGTAACTATCCTGGGCAACCGGTTTACAAACACGTGTTCGCTGCTAAGCTCGCCTCCAAGCGCGTTTGCCGAGCACCCCGCTAGACGAGCGCCACCAGACCAACGTAACCGCCCTCGCCCGCGAGGGCCCATGACAAGGAGACCCCCTCCAGATGTCCCCAGTCGCCACTTCCCCCCGTCCCGCCGCCAAAGCCCGCAAACCGGCCGCCAAGACCGCCGCGGCGAGGCGCGCCTCCACCGCCAGGCGCAGCGCTCCCGCGACCAGCAGCAGCACCTCCTACGCCGAGCGTGCCGTGCTGATCCCCGTCGGCGCCGCCCTGATCGCGCGCGACCGGTTCGTCTCGAGCGTCAACGACACGATCTCGATCTACTCGGACACCTCCAAGGCGCAGGCGCAGCTGCGCAAGTTCGAGCGCCGCGGCGACACCGCCCGCAGGCGCGTCGAGCGTGAGATCCGCAAAACCCGCGTCAGCGTCGAACGCGAACTGCGCAAGCGCCGCCAGGACGGCGCCGAGCTCGCGGACCGCCTCCAGGAACGCATCCAGAGCCTGGTCTGAGCGAGGAACAGCTTCCCCCGCCCCGGACCGAGGAGAGCCGGGGTCGGGACAGTCTGCCGGCCACATATCGCCGGTGGAAGTAGGACCCTCTCCTCCCTCGCCCTCGGGGCGGTTCCCCGCCGCCCCGAGGGCTTTTTTTCGTGGACGCGCCGCTCGGGCGTGGTGGACAACCATCAAACCGGCAGCGTCGAGACGGCGCGCTCGAGGTCACCGCGGTCGATGACGCGCTCTACGAGAAAGCCAGCTTGCTCTTGCGCATTCAGGGCCTGTAGCTCGCTGTTCGTGAGCGGCCGGTAGAGAATGCGGTACTCGCTGCGACGGATGCGCAGCCAGGGTGTGCGTCCGACCAGTGGCTTGATGTCGAGATTTGCTGGTTGTGGCTCGACGGCAAGGTCGTTTTCGAGTAGGTCGAGCAGTCGTCTGCGGCTCTTGTGGTCGATGCGGCGCAGGTCGCGCAGCGCGCGCTTGGACAACTCGACGCGGTACATCCAGATCGGACCCTGAGGCCCTACCGACCGCCAGCGGACTCGTCTGCTTCAAGCTCGCCGCGCACGTCTTCGAGCGACACGGTTTCTCCGGCCGCCAGTTCGGCATCGGATGCGGCCATGCCCTCGACGAACTGGGGTGCGTGCGCGAGCACGAAGTCCTCGAACTCCTCGGAGTCGATGGGGAGCATGTAGGCGACCGGGCGCCCACGGCGTGTGACCAGCGTGGGCTCCTTGTTCTGCTCGATGTCGTTGATGATGGCGCTTGCGTGTCTGGCAAGCTCACGTACGCCGATCGTGCTCATGGTCATGCTCCTGAGATGTGCGTATCAATGTACGTACAAAGGTAGCATATCGCTGTGCGCCTGGATGCCGCGCCGGTTTGCCACAATGGACCCGTGACCACCAACGACGAGATAACCAAGGCGCTGCAGAGCGTCATCGACCCCGAGCTGCGGCGCTCGATCGTCGAGCTGGACATGGTCCGCTCGATCGAGCTCTCCGCCAACGGCGTCGTCGACGTGACCGTCTCGCTGACGACGCCGGGGTGCCCGATCAAGGGCCACTTCCAGACCGCCGTCGCCGAGGCCGTCTCGGCGCTGGACGGTGTCACGCATGTGAACGTCTACTTCGACGTCCTCACCGACGCCCAGAAGGCCGCGCTGCAGCAGAAGCTCGGCCGCGGCAGCCTGCCCGACGGGGCGCTCGCGCAGGTGGCGAACGTGCTGTGCGTCGGCTCGGGCAAGGGCGGCGTCGGCAAGTCGACGCTCACCGCCAACCTCGCGGCCGCGCTGGCCGGCGAGGGAAAGCGCGTCGGCGTGCTCGACGCGGACGTGTGGGGCTACTCGATCCCGCGCATGTACGGGCTGGGCGCGACGCGGCCGCCGGTGTCGCCCCAGCGCAAGATCGTCCCGCTGGAGGCCCACGGCGTGAAGGTGATGTCGATCGGCTTCTTCGTGGCCGAGGACGCCGCCGTGGTGTGGCGCGGGCCGATGCTGCACAAGGCGCTCACCCAGTTCCTGCAGGACGTCGACTGGGGCGCGCTGGACCATCTGCTGATCGACCTGCCGCCCGGCACCGGCGACGTCTCGATGACGCTCGCCCAGCTGCTGCCACAGGCGAAGTTCGCGATCGTCACGACCCCCCAGCCGACCGCCCAGCGCGTCGCGCGGCGGGCCGCCGAGATGGCGCACAAGGTGGCGCTCGAGATCTGCGGGGTGATCGAGAACATGTCCGGCTTCACCACCCCCTCGGGCGAGCGCTTCCAGATCTTCGGCGAGGGCGGCGGTCAGGAGCTCGCCGACGAGCTCGACGTGCCGCTGCTCGCCAAGGTGCCGCTGACGATGCCCCTGCGCGAGCACGCCGACGGCGGCGTCCCGCTCGTGCTCGAGGATCCCGACGATCCCGCCTCCCAGGCGATCCGCCAGGGGGCGCGCGGCCTGATCGCGATGGCCTCCCCGCCGCCGCTGCCCGCACTGGGAACGCTGCCGCTGGTCGAGGTCGGCGGCGGACCCGCCGAGGCCCCGCTCCCCGCGGGCGAGCGAAAACCGGCGGGCATGTCGCTGCCGATGGCTTAGGACCCAGCCCTCGTCGGCGATCAGCACGAACAGCAGGACCGACAGAGACATCCTGCGCGATCGCTTGACAAGCGCAACCCACTTGAGAGGATCGTCTTAATGCCCGTACCGGGACAGCAACAGAAGGACCAGCGAGAGCGCGGCGGCCAAGCCGGGCCGGCCGGCGACGCCCAGGAGTCGGAGACCGCCCCCCAGGACACTTTGCCGGCGGGTGACGGCCAGGCCCCCGACGACGCCGAGCGGGCGGACACCGCCGAGCAGGACGACGCCGTCGAATTCGACCAGCGCCGCGCGAAGATGGAGCGGCTGCGCGCGGAAGGGATCGACCCCTATCCGCACGTGAGCCTCGTGCGCGAGCGCACTCTCGTCGCCGAGCTGCTGGCCGCGCACGACCCCTCGCAGCTGAGCCACGGCGAGCACCCGGAGCTGGGCTATCACCTCGCCGGGCGCCTGATCTCGCGGCGCGGTCACGGCAAGACCTCGTTCCTGGATCTGCGCGACCTTTCCGGGCAGGTCCAGATCGTCGTCCGCCATGACACGCTCGGCGAGGAGGCCTACGAGCGGATCATGCAGCTGGACGTCGGCGACATCGTCGGCGTGAAGGGCTGCGTGTACGTGACCCAGCGCGGGCAGCTGGCGCTCGCCGCGCACGAGTGCACGCTGCTGACCAAGACCCTGCGCCCACCGCCGGACAAGCGCCACGGGCTCGGCGACACCGGCACGCGCTACCGCTACCGCGAGCTCGACCTGATCGCCAACGAGCAGACGCGCGAGCTGTTCGTGGCCCGCGCAAAGATCGTCGCCGCGATCAGGGACTGGCTGAACGAGCGCAACTTCGTCGAAGTCGAAACCCCGGCCCTGCAGTCGCTCGCGGGCGGCGCCGGCTCGCGTCCGTTCACGACCTACCACAACGCCCTCGACCGCGAGCTGTATCTGCGCATCTCGGTCGAGCTGTACCTGAACCGCTGCATCGTCGGCGGGCTGGAGAACGTCTACGACATGGGCAAGGCGTTCCGCAACGAGGGCATCTCCTACAAGCACAGCCCCGAGTTCACGATCCTCGAGTTCATGCTCGGCTACTCCGACTACAACGACGTGGCGACCGCGACCGAAGAGATGTTCGCCGACGTCGCCCGGCGCGTGCTCGGGCGCACCGAGATCAAGCGCGGCGGGGAGACGATCGACCTGGCCAAGCCGTGGCGGCGGATCACGATGCGCGAGGCGATCCTGCAGAAGACCGGCGTCGACTTCATGGCTTCCGACCGCGCCGCCGTGACCGAGCAGCTGAAGGAGCTGCTGCAGGAACGCATCCACCCCGCGACCACCTGGGCGCAGCTGACGCACGCCGTCTACACGAAGCTGATCGAGCCGAACATCGTCCAGCCGACGCACGTGTTCGACTTCCCGCTCGAGCCGTTTCCGATCACCAAGCCCCACGCCGAGCATCCCGAGCTGGCCGAGCACTTCGACGCGGTCATCGGCGGCGTCGAGCTCGTCAGCGGCGACACCGAGCTCAACGACCCGGTCGACCAGTGGCGGCGCTTCGTCGAGCAGCGCCAGCGCCGCGCGCTCGACGACGGCGACGTGCCCCACCCCAACGACGAGGAGTACGCGCGCGCGATCGAGTACGGCTACGCGCCCACCGCCGGCGGCGGGATGGGCGTGGACAGGCTGGTGATGATCCTCACCGAACGAGACTCCCTACGCGAGGTGATCCCGTTCCCGATCGTCCGCGACATCCGCTGAGAGGGCCGCTGGGGGGAGCGTGATGGACTCCAAGCTCGACCTCGATCCCGGCGTGGTCGCCGCCTGTCACGAGGCGGCGATGCGGATCGCCGCCCAGGTCGCCGGGGAGATCGCTTCGAAGACGACCGTCTCGGTCGAGCGCACGGTCGCGCGCCTGTTGGGCGTGGACGGCGCCAACGAGCTGGAGGCGCCACTGCCGAACGTGCTCGTCGACCACGTGCGCGACCGCGGCGGGCTCGGCAGGGGGATCGCCTACTGGCTGGGCGCGGCGATGCTTCAGGACGAGTCGCGCACCCCCCAGCGGATCGCCGAGGACGTGGATGCGGGCACGCTCGATCTGTGCGCGCCGCCGCGCGCCCAGGACAGCGCGATCCACGAGCGGATCGTGCGCGAGTGCGAGCAGCGCCTGAGCGAGATCGGGGCGCGCATGGACGAGCGCCGCGCGCTGCGCGAGCGCCTCGGCGAGAGCCCGCCGCCGCTGCGCTACGTGCTGACGGCCACGGGCAACGTGTATGAGGACGTCGTCCACGGCCTGGCGGTCGCCGAGGCCGGCGGGGACATCGTCGCGGTGATCAGATCGACCGCCCAGAGCCTGCTCGACTACGTGCCCTACGGGCCGACCACCGAGGGCTACGGCGGCACGTTCGCCACGCAGGCGAACTTCAGGATCATGCGCGAGGCGCTCGACGAGTTCTCGATGGGGCACGGCCGCTACGTGCGCCTGTCGAGCTTCTGCTCGGGCCTGTGCATGCCCGAGATCGCGGCGATGGGGGCGATCGAGGGGTTCGACAACATGGTCAACGACGCCCTCTACGGGATCCTCTACCGCGACATCAACCCCGTCCGCGGCCTGATCGACCAGCGCGTCTCGCGGATGGTCAACGGACACTTCGGCGTGGTCATCAACACCGGCGAGGACAACTACCTGCGCACCGCCGAGGCGATCGAGGCGGCGCCGTCGGTGACCGCCTCGCAGTTCGTCAACCGCCAGCTCGCGCTCGACTCGGGCGTGCCCGACGAGCAGATCGCGCTCGGCGACGCGTTCGAGATCGACCCGCCGGTCGTCAACGGGCTCTTGTACGAGTGGGCGCAGGCCCAGCTCACGCGCGAGCTGTTCCCGGACTGCCCCGTCAAGTACATGCCTCCGACCCGCCACATGGACGGCAACCTGTTCCGCACGCACGCCTGCGACTCGCTGTTCAACCTCGTCACGATCGCCACCGGCCAGGGCATCCAGACGATCGGCGTGCCGACCGAGGGGATCTTCACCCCCCACGTCCACGACCGCGTGATCGGCCTGGAAAACGTCAACTACACGTTCAACTCTGCCCGCGACCTCGGCTCCGAGATCGAGTTCAAGCGCGGCGGCATCATCCAGACCCGCGCGCAGGAGGTGCTGCGCGGCGCGCATGAGATCCTCGAGCGAATCGCCGAGGACGGCCTGTTCGCGGCGCTCGGCGAAGGCGTGTTCGGCGACGTGCGCCGCCACGTCGACGAGGGGCGCGGGGTCGAGGGCATCGTCGAGACCGAGCCGGGCTATCTGAACCCGGTGACCGAGCTGATGCGGGGAGCGCCGAGCCGTGCCTGAGGCGCCGCGGAGCGCCCGCATCGACCCCGACGGACATCCCGGCGCGGGCCCCGAGACGCCACCGCAGCCCTCGCCCGCCCCCGCGTGCCGCGCCGCGGTGGACCTGAAGCGCGTCAAGCCCTACGCCGACCATCTCGGCGACGGGATCGTCCAGCTGAGCTTCACGCTGCCCGTCCCTTACGGCCTGGCCGCGCGCAAGGCCGCGCAGGAGCTCGCCGCGAAGATGGGCCTCGAGCATCCCGAGGTCGTCCACTACCAGGGCCTCACCGACGGATACACCTTCTTCGTGATGTTCGGCGAGTGCACGCACACGGTCGACTACTCCTCGCTCAGCGGCGAGGGGTTCGACGTCGAGTACATGAGCGAGGACGAGATCGAAGCGTTCGCGCGCGCGCGAATCGGCCGTCCGGTCGTCGTCGTCGGCGCGGCCACCGGCACCGACACGCACAGCGTCGGCATCGACGCGATGCTCAACCTCAAGGGCTTCCACGGCCACCACGGCCTGGAGGGCTACAGGTCCTTCGAGGCCCACAACCTCGGCAGCCAGGTCCCCAACAGCGTGCTCGTCGCCAAGGCGATCGACCTGGGTGCCGACGCGATCCTCGTCTCCCAGACCGTCACCCAGCAGAACCTGCACATCGACAACCTCACCGAACTGGTCGAGATCGTCGAGGCCGAGGGCGCCCGCAAGCAGCTGATCCTCACCTGCGGCGGCGCGCGCGTGTCCAACGAGCTGGCCAAGGAGCTCGGCTTCGACGCCGGCTTCTCCAAGGGCACCTACCCGCACCACGTGGCGAGCTTCATCGTGCGCGAGCTCGCCGCGCGCCTGGCCGAGGGCGGCGACGGGAAGGGCGCAGGCGACGGCGCGAGCGCGGCGCGCAAGGCGGCGGGCGCGAGCACACCCGGCGCGAATGGCTAGCCCCACGGCGCGGCTTCTCGACCTGCTCGCCCCGGCGCGGCGCGTGGCGCTGGTCGGCCTGGCCAAGAACACCGGCAAGACCGAGACCCTCGCGGCGGCGCTGCGCGAGCTCGAGGGGGCGGGGATCCGTGTGGGCGTGACCTCGATCGGCCGCGACGGCGAGGAGCGCGACGTGATCGACGCGCGCATCGTCAAGCCCCGCGTGCGCCTGGCGGCGGGCAGCCTGGTGGCGACCACCGGCGCGATGCTGCGCCACAGCGCCCTGGCCCACGAGCGCCTGCAGCAGACCGGCGTGAGAACGCCGCTCGGGGAAGTGGTGATCGCCGAGCTGCACGAGCAGGGCGCGATCGAAGTCGCCGGCCCGAGCGCGGCCGCGGACGTGCGCGCGGTGAGCGAGGCGATGAGCGCGCTCGGCGCCGAGCGGGTCCTGATCGACGGCGCGATCGACCGCCGGGCGGCCTCCTCGCCGGGCGTGGCCGACGGCCTGGTGATGGCCACGGGCGCCGTCCTGGACGAGGACATCGAGCGGGTCGTCCAGCTGACGCGCGACGCGGTCGAGCTCGTGCGGCTGCCCCGCGCGGGCGATGCCATCGCCGACGCTGGAGACGGTCCTGAGGCCCGTGGCGACGCGTCGCAAAGCGGCGAGGAGCGGATGGCGCTCGAGCGGCGCCTGGTGCTGAACGCCGAGCCGGCGGAGATCGCCGCGCTGCTGCGCGAGCACCCGCGGGCCAGCACCCTGCTCGTCGACGGCGCGCTGGGCGAGCGCTTCCTCGAAGGCCTGATCGCGGCCCGGCGCGAGCGGGCGGGACGCGAGCTTCGGATCGTGGTGGCCGACCCGACGAAGGTGTTCCTCTCGCGCCACGGCCCCGGCTTCTACAGGCGTCAGGGCGTGGCGATCGAGACGCTGCACGCGATCGACCTGCGCGCGATCACGGTCAACCCGGTCGCGCCCCGATCGCACCGCTTCGACTCCGAGCGCCTGCGCGAGCTCATCGAGGCGGCGGTCGGCGACGTGCCGGTGCTCGACGTGCTGAGCCCGCGCTACCGGGCGACGGCCGCCGTCGCCCGGCCCTGAAGTAGGGGCTCGTAGAACCCTACGCGCGAGCCCCGGTCGGAGACGCGCGCGGGTGTCTGGAACAAGGTATTGCGGGCAGTCTTGCCCGACCGTTTGCAATGTTCCGCATAAGCGCCATTCTCCGCGCCATGAGCACCACCGCCGAGAGCCGTCGCGTGCTCGCCGAGGGCGATGACGCCGTCGCCGAGAGCGAGCCCGATCACCCGCTGCTGTCGGTCGTGATCCCCTGCCTGAACGAGGCCGAGAACATCGAGCAGTGCGTCGCCGCGGCGCTTGGCGCGCTGGAGCGCTCGAAGATCTCCGGCGAGGTGATCGTCGCCGACAACGGCTCGGACGACGGCAGCGGCGAGCTGGCCGAGATGGCCGGCGCGCGCGTCGTGCGCGAGCCGAGGCGCGGCTATGGCAGCGCCTACCGCGCCGGTTTCGCGGCGGCGCGCGGTGAGTACATAGTGATGGCCGACGCCGACCTGACGTATGACTTCGCGGAGATCCCCAGGTTCCTCGCCGGGCTGCAGGACGGCGCGGACATGATCGTCGGCGATCGCATGCGCAACATCCACCCCGGCGCGATGCCGTGGCATCACCGCTACATCGGCAACCCCCTGCTCTCGCGCTTTCTGAACATCCTGTTCCATGCGGGAGTCAGCGATGCGCACTGCGGGATGCGCGCGTTCCGGCGCGACCGGCTCGATCTGCTCGACCTGCGGACCACCGGCATGGAGTTCGCCTCGGAGATGGTCGTACGCGCGGCCAAGGCCAACCTCGAGATCCGCCAGATCCCGATTGAGTACCACCCGCGCGGCGGCGAATCGAAGCTGTCGAGCTTCCGCGACGGCTGGCGCCACCTGCGCTTTTTGCTGCTGCACTCGCCCAACCACCTCTTCATCCTGCCCGGCGCGCTGATGTCCGCGCTCGGCGGCCTGATCTCGCTGACCGTGCTCGCGCATGTCGACGTGCTCGAACGCCAATGGGACCTGCACACGCTGATCGGCGGCTCGCTGCTGCTCCTCGGCGGCGCCCAGCTCGTCGGCCTCGGGCTGTGTGCGCACGCCTACGCGACGTACTTCATGGGCGAGCGCGACGCCTGGTTCGACCGTGCGCGCGCGCGCTGGCGGCTCGAGCACGGTCTGATGCTGGGCAGCGCGATCGCGCTGGTCGGGCTGGCGATGATCGCCATGATGGTGCTCGACTGGATCGGCCGCGGCCTCGGCAACCTCGCCGAGGAGCGGATCGCGATCGTCGCCGCGACGCTGCTCGTGCTCGGCATCCAGGTCGTGTTCACCTCGTTCCTGATCAGCATCATCGGGTTGCGACGCGACTGATCGGCGGCGTGAAGATCGCGCCCTGCCCGTGCCGATCCTCGTTCCCGGCCCGCCGTTCGCTCAGCCGGACGTGATCGCGCGCCGCTGCGGCCGATCGAGACCGCGCCCGCGAGAGCTGCGCCCGCGAGAACCGTGCCTCGCGGACTACCTCGCTTTGGCGAAGTAGTCGGCGTTGATCTGCGAGTACTTCTGCCACTCCTCCGGAAGCTGGTCCTCGGCGAAGCACGCGTCCACCGGACAGGCCTCGACGCAGGCGTCGCAGTCGATGCACTCCTCGGGATCGATGTAGAGCATCTCGGCGGCGTCGTATCCGGGCTCGTCGGGCGTCGGGTGGATGCAGTCCACGGGGCACACCTCGACACAGGAGTTGTCCTTGGTGCCGATGCACGGCTCGGCGATCACGTAGGCCATTCGCTTCCTTCTGGGTCGTGTTCAGGGACGATCTTGGGAGTCGGAGAGCCTATTGTACGAACCATCGAGGTAGATCGACCGAGCGAAGCGACGGCCGACGCGGCAGCAGCGTCCCACCAACCTTGTCCGAGCCAAACAACAAAAGTCCGCTACTCAGGTCGGCCGAGCGAAGCGACACCAATGCGGAACCTAGATCGACCGAGCGCAGCGACAGTCGATTGTTGCTTCTGACGGGCGCGACCGGCCAGGTGGGCTCGGCGCTGCTGCGCAGGCTCGTGGACGAGGGAACGGAGGTGCGCTGCCTGGTGCGCGACCCGCGCCGGCTCGGGACTTGGCGCGTGCGCGTGCAGATCGCCCTCGGCGACCTCACCGACCCGCCCTCGTTTCGCAACGCGCTGCGGGGCGTGGACACGGTCGTGCACCTGGCCGCGTCGATCCGCGACCAGCCCGGCGGCTCGATCGAGGAGCTGAACGGGATCGCGACCTGGCGCGTCGTGCACGCGGCGCAGCGCGCGGGGGCGCAGCGGTTCGTGTTCTTCTCGACGCTCGACGCGTCGACGCGCCATCGCACGCGCTTTCACCGCGCGAAGGCCCTGGCCGAGCAGGCGGTGCGTGAGACCGACCTGGACTGGACGGTGTTCGCCCCCTCGCTCGTCTATGCGCCCGGCGACCGCTGGCTGACGCAGCTCGAGCGCCTGGCGCTGGCGCCCGTGGTGCCGCTGGCGGGGATGGGACGCGCGCGCTGCCAGCCGATCTGGGCCGAGGATGCGGCCGCGTGCGTGATGGCGGCGCTGCGCACGAGCGAGAGCGGGCGCAGACGCTACGAGCTCGCGGGCCCGCAGACGCTCACGCGCGCGGAGATCGTGCGGCTGGTGCTCGACTCGATCGGCAAGCCGCGCCCGCTGCTGCCGCTGCCTACGCCCGTCGTCTCGCGGGCGCTGCGCCTGCTGGAGGGGAGCGTGGGATCGCGGCGCGCGTTTGCGACCTGGGACGAAGCCGAGCTGACGCAGTGCTCGATGCTCGCCCGGGAGGGCACGGCCGACGCGCGGCGCCTCGGGGTGACGCCCGCGGCGATGGGGGCGGTGCTGGGAGGACGCCAAGGCGTAGACGTCGACCATAGCGACGTGTCGCTATCGGCCTGAGCGGGTGACGGCGCAGCCTTTGGCGCGCCCTCCCACAGTTGGGTTCTCCTCACCCGGCGAACACGACCTGGACGCCGTCGATGCCCTCGAAGTCGCGGTCGAGGGTGTACAGGGGGAGGTCGTGGGCGGCGGCGGTGGCGGCGATCAGGGCGTCGGCGGCCGCGAGCCTGCGGTTGCGGACCCGTCGCGCGTGCGCGACGATGCGCCCGTAGTGCGGGGCGATCTTCTCGTCGGCGGGCAGCACGTCGAAGCGGCGCTCCACGAGGGCGAGCGTCGCGAGTCGTTGGGGGAGTCTCCTCTCCTCGGAGATCAGCACGCCGTGGTGCAGCTCGCAGAGGGTGACGATCGAGATCGCCGCCTCGTCGGGCAGTTCGAGCGGTGCGCTGTGGCCGAGGGCGATGACGACGGAGGTGTCGATGAGCGCGCGGCTCACTCTCCGTATGCCTCGAACGGGTCTCGGGCGGCGGTGCGGAATGCCTTCAGTTCCTCGGCGAGCGGGTCGTCGGGATCGAGCAGGCCGGCCATTTCCCTGCGCAGCTCCTCGACCGGCACGAACGTGCGCCGTCGTGGAGCGTCGTCGACCGGCACCAGGTCGGCTACGGGATGCCCGTGGATGGTTATGCGCAGGTGCTCGCCCCGCTCGACGCGGCGCAGCAGGGCGGCCGTGTTGTTGCGCAGGTCGCGCTGGGGAACCTCTGTCGCCATATCGCTACAGTGTAGCGGAGACTCATCGATTCCAGCTTACCGTGACGTATGTAGACCATAGTTCACATAGCGACGTGTCACTATCGGCCTAAGCGAGGGCTAAGCGGGTGACGGCGCTGCGCTCGGGGGAGGGCTGCCCGCGCCGTTTCGCCGGGGCGGGGCGGCAACGGCGCGCGGGGGGCAAAGCGAGAAGCGGCGAGGAGGTCCATACCGACATCCGATGTCAGTTACGCCCGGTGTCAGCTCATCGGGCCGCGTTCTGCATAATCTGGGCGGGTGCGCGTCGCCACTCTCCTGGTCATCGATCGGCAGCCCGTCGCCGGGCAGTGGGGCGAACAAACCCTCAACGTTCCGGGCGCGCTGCTGCCCACCCTGATTCCGGGCGCGATTGGTCTCGGCGTGTTCGTCGAGATCGAGGTCGATCCTCAAGACACCGTTGCGCAGCAGCTCGATGTCTGGGCTTATGTACGGCCGCTTGACAGCACTCTCCAAGTCGTCGACGAGCTCATCGAGCTCCTGCATCTCGTCACCAGTCCGGTGGCGCCGGTGGGCACTGTCGCCGAACCGGTGAACCAGTCCTTCGTTGCGTGGATTCCGAGCTATACCGTCGACAACCCTCGACAGCTGTGGTTCGAGGCGAGGCTCAACAACATACCGGAGGCCGAGCGGTGGGTATCGCTTGTCCCGAGGCTCTAGCTCGAGTGCTTGGCGTTGCCCTTACGGCGGGCTGCACGCTGCCACGGCGGCATGAGGCGAGCGGCGGATGGCTCGACGCGCACACTGTCGAGATCCTCGATGACGGTCGTGATCGGCTGCGCCACGCGGCGCTTGAGAGAAGCGTGCACCTCAGAGTCTGGAGTCTTCTTGGCGGCCATCTCCCGCCCAATGATAACGCTCTCGCGGTGCGTCGCTCGTCAGGCGAGCGACGCGGGTGGCCGGCATGAGCCCACCCGCGCTGGAGCTGTGGGGCGTGAAGAAGCGCTTCGGCGGGATCAGGGCCGTGGACGGGGTGTCGCTGAGCGTGGCGAGGGGCGAGACGGTCGCGATCATCGGCCCGAACGGGGCGGGCAAGAGCACGCTGTTCGGGCTGATCTCGGGGGAGCTGAGGCCGAGCGCGGGGACGATCGCGATGGAAGGCCGGGACGTGGCGAGGGTGGCGCCGGAGCGCAGGGCGCGGCTGGGGCTGGGCAGGACGTTTCAGAGCGCGCGGCTGTTCGGCGGGCTGACGGTGCGCGAGAACATCCAGGCGGCGCTGGTGGCGAGCGGGCGCGGGGACGGGGACGTGCGCGGGGCGTTGAGGGAGGTGAGCCTGGAGGGGCCCGAGCGCCCGGCGGGCTCGCTCGCGCAGGGGGAGCGCAAGCGGCTGGAGCTGGCGATGGTGTTGGCGGGCGAGCCGCGGCTGCTGCTGCTGGACGAGCCGACGGCGGGGATGGGTCAGCAGGAGCGGGTGGCGATCATGGAGCTGATCGTGGGCGCGGTGGAACGGCGGGGGTTGACGATGGTGTTCACCGAGCACGACATGGACACGGTGTTCGCGCACGCGAAGCGGATCGTGGTGATGGACAGGGGCAGGCCGATCGCGGACGGGCCGCCCGAGGCGGTGCGCGAGGACGCGCGGGTGAGGGAGGTCTACCTCGGCGGCGGCTCGTCCGCGAGGG
>DASQGE010000088.1:0-4080 GCA_035632775.1 Solirubrobacteraceae bacterium
CGCCGCGACGGTTCCATCGCCGTCGCGGCGACAGCGGGTGGGGTGACCGGCGCCACTACGGCCGGCTCGGTCGGCTGGCCGGCGTGTCTCCCCCCAAAGACAACGCCCTACGCGGCAGTGCGAGCCTCGATCTCACGCCGCCCGCGCGGTCTGCTTCGTCTCGGCCTCCGCGTCCGCCTCGGCCTCCGGCGGCTTGGCGCCCTCCTTGGCCCACTGCTCGTCGAACTCGACCCGCCATTTGCCCTCCTCCGTCTGGCTCAGCGCCAGATGGGCCCTGAAGCTGCGGCCGCTGCGCCCCTTGAAGCCGGTGATCGCCTGCGCGGTGTAGCCCGTCTTGATCAGCTCGCGCGCGACCGCCACCGGCAGCTGCTTGCCGGCTTTGGCCTTCCAGATCACGAACCCGCAGCCCGGGTCGTCGCGCGCCCAGCAGGAGTAGCCCTTGCGGTTCTCCACGATCTCGTGCCCGCACACCGGGCACGGCCCCAAGTTGGCCCTGGGGATGCGCACGTCCTTGAGCTTCTCGTCGAGCTCCTTCACCGTCTCCCCGGCGAAGCCCGCGATGTCGCCCATGAACTTCTCGCGCGAGTCCTCGCCGCGCTCGATCTTGCCCAGGCGGCTCTCCCACTCGCCCGTCAGCCCCGGCGAGGTCAGCGCGTGCTCGTTCAGCAGCCTGATCACGCTGCAGCCCTTCTCGGTCGCCACCAGCGCGCGCCCGTCACGCTCGATGTAGCCGACCTGGATCAGCCGCTCGATGATCGCCGCCCTCGTCGCCGGCGTGCCGATGCCCGAGTCCTTCATCGCCTCTCTCAGCTCGTCGTCGTCGACCAGCTTGCCCGCCGTCTCCATCGCGCCGAGCAGCGACGCGTCGCTGTAGCGCCGCGGCGGCTTCGTTTCCTTGCGCGCGCTCTCGACTGCGCGCGTCTGCACGCGCTCGCCCTGCTCGAGCTTCGGCAGCTGCTCCTCGGCGCCCTCGTCCTCATCCGAGCTTCCCTTGCCCTCGCCCTCGGCCTTCGCGCCCGCCTTCCCGGCGCCGGCCGCGGCGCTCGTGGTCGTCTCGTCGTAGACCCCTCGCCAGCCCGGAACCAGCAGCAGCTTGCCGCGCGTGCGAAACACGTAGCCGCCGTCGTGCCCGTCGCCGTCCGCCGGCACGGTCGTCTCGACGCGCGTGTTCTCGAACACCGCCTCCGGGTGGAACACCGCCAAAAAGCGTCTCGCCACCATGTCGTAGATGCGCCTGTCGTCGGAGCCCATCCGCTCGAGATCGTGCCCAGATCTGGTCGGGATGATCGCGTGATGGTCGGTCACCTTGGCGTCGTTGACGACCCGGCCCAGCGGCAGCAGATCCAGCCCGGCGACGTACCGCGCGGCCTGCGCGTACTCCCTGCGCGCGCCCACCAGCTCGGCCGTGGGCTTGATCTCGGCGACCATGTCTTTGGTCAGGTACCTCGAGTTGGTCCTCGGATATGTGAGCGCCTTGTGCTCCTCGTAGCAGCGCTGCGCGGCCGCCAGCGTGCGTTTCGCCGAGAACCCGTACCTGGTGTTCGCCTCGCGCTGGAGCGTCGTCAGGTCGTACAGCATCGGCGCGCGCTCGCGCTGATCTTTCTTGTCGAGCTTCGAGATCGTCGCCGTCTTGCCCCGGCAGGCCGCCACGATCGCCGCCGCCTCTTCCTCGGTCGCGATCCTGGGCTTCGCGCCCGCGTGGAAGCGCCCTCGGTAGACGCGCTCGGCGTCGGCCTCGAAGGTCGCGTCCACCAGCCAGTACGGCTCGGGCTCGAACGCCTTGATCTCCTCCTCCCGCCGCGCCACGATCGCCAGCGTCGGCGTCTGCACCCGGCCCAGCGACACGGCCCCGTCGAACGAGCTCCTGAGGCGGATCGTGGCCGCGCGCGTGGCGTTCATGCCGACGATCCAGTCGGCCTCCGAGCGCGATCTCGCCGCCTGCTCCAGCGACGCCATCTCCTCGGCGGGCCGCAACGCCTGCAGCGCCTCCTCGATCGCCGCGTTCGTCATCGAGCTCAGCCACAGCCGCTTCACCGGCTTCTTCGCCTTCGCCTTCTCGTACAGGTACGCGAAGATCAGCTCGCCCTCGCGCCCGGCGTCGCAGGCGTTGACCACCAGCTCGACGTCCTCCCTGCGCAGCTGCGCGCTCACCACGGCCATCTGCTTGCGCGAGCGCTCGTCGCGGACGACCAGCTTGAACCGCTCCGGCACGATCGGCAGATCCTCCATCCGCCAGCGCTTGAGCTTGGGGTCGTACTCGTCGGGCTCGGCCAGCTGCACCAGATGCCCGACCGCCCACGTGACCACGTGCTCGGGCCCCTCCAGCCAGCCCTCCTTCTTCTGAAAAGGCCCCGTCAGCACCCGCGCCAGGTCCTGCCCGACGGAGGGCTTCTCGGCTATCAGCAGGGTCTTGGACACGGCGGTCAGCGTAGCGGGTGGCCCACCGGCGAACGTTTCGCGTCGCTCCTGCCCGATTTGGAGCGCGATTTATGGGAGACCCGTGAGCGGGTGTCACCTACCGGCCCTGCCGGCGCCGGTCACCGCAGCCGGCGGCGCCGCGATCGGCCTCATGAGACGGCCGAATCTCACACCGGAGACGCCCGCGAGACGACCCAGGAGACGGGCTCCAGCCTACCCCCCGATCGGCGCTCGCGGTTTGGCGCCCCAGAAGACCTGCGTGCCGAGCATCCCGATCAGGTTCACGAGCACGAGGTTGAGCACCATCGACTTGGCGGTGGCCGTGCCCACGCCGACGGGGCCACCGCTGGCGTTGTAGCCGTAGTAGCACCCCACCAGCACGATCGCCGTCGCCATCGTCATTCCCTTGATCACGCTGAACAGGAAGTCCGGCGGGTTCTGGAACTGCCAGAAGATCAAAAAGTACCCGCCCGCGGACGTGTACCCGACCTGCTGCACCACCGCGATGTACGAGCCCAGGTAGGCGCCGCCGATCGCCGAGACGTACATGAACGGCAGCACGAGCCAGGCGGCGAGCAGGCGGGTCGCGCACAGGAACGTCATCGAGTCGATCCCCATCACCTCCATCGCTTCGATCTCCTCTGAGATCCGCATCGCGCCGAGCTCGGCCACGATGCCGGTGCCGACCTTCGCGGACATCATGTACCCGAACGTGAGCGGGACGGCCTCGCGCAGGTCACACCACGCGGCGAACACTCCCGCATATGCGGGAGTGCCCTGGGCCTCGGTGAAGTAGGCGCCCTGGATGCCGCACGTGCCCAGCCCGACGATGAACACCAGCCCCCAGATGACGAGCGTCGACGAGACGATCAGGATGCCCGACTGTCTCAGCGTCTCGCCGAAGAAGCGGAACACGCGCAGGCCCCATACGTCGCGCACGACGTTGCCCGTGAAGCCCGCGATCTCGCCGGTCGCGGCGATCCATTCGCGTGGCATGACTCCCATTTCGCTCATCGCGCCGCGCCCGGCCCGTTGGCTGTCGCGGGCGCGGGGATCACTTGATCACCAGGATCCCCGGATGGGTGGCGAGCAGCGTCTGCGTGAACACGTAGTTGAACGCGCCGATCCCCAGGAACGAGACCACGACCGCCTGGTTGACCGCCCTGCCCACGCCCTCGGCGCCGCCGGAGGCGCTCATGCCCTTGTAGCAGCACACGATCGCGATGATCGCCCCGAACATCGTCGTCTTCAGCACCGACCCCCACAGGTCGGTGGCCGTGGCGTTGGCGAACAGCGTGTTCCAGAACGGCCCGAGCGGCTGCGCATACGTGAGCGCGGCGAGAATGCCGCCGAACAGGCCGAACAGGATCGCGTAGAGGTTGAACAGCCCCGTGACGAGCATCAGCGCCAAAAAGCGCGGCACCACGAGGTTCTTGACCGGGTCCACACCCAGCACCTGCAGCGCGTCGAGCTCCTCCCTGATCTTGCGCGCCCCGAGATCCGCGGTGATCGCGGTGCCCGCGACGCCCGCGAGCACGATCGCGGTGATGAGAGGACCGATTTCGCGGATCGCCTCCACCTCGAAGAAGCCGCCGAGCCGGTCGGTCGCGCCGATGATCGTCAGGAAATTCGCCGCCTCCAGGCCCGGCGCCCCGTAGCAGA
>DASQGE010000089.1:0-9296 GCA_035632775.1 Solirubrobacteraceae bacterium
GCGCACGCGTACGTGCGCGCGAGTCACCCAAAAAAGAAGAACATCGACGGCTCGGCTCTCCTCCATCGGCGGCCGGTCCTCCTCCTCCTCCTCCTCCTCCTCCTCCCCCCCCTCCTCAGCGGAACAGGTCCACCTCGGGCGGTCGCACCAGCGCGGCCGCGCCCGGGCCGTCCGCGGCTGTGACGAACCGCTCCAGGCCGTCGATCACCACGACGGGCTCGCGCGAGTCCTTCGCGCGAGCCAGGTCCGCGGCGGCCGCGGCGGCGTCGGCGACCGCCAGCCAGGTCGCCCGCAGTTGGAGCCCGGCGGCGTCGGTCCGCCCGCGCCAGTCCTCCAGCGGCGCCATCCCCGCGCAGCCGATCGCCACGTCGCACTGCCCGTGGCGCCAGGCGCGGCCGAAGCTGTCCGTGATCAGCACCGCGACGCTCGCGCCCGTCAGCTCCCGCAGGCGCGCGCGCAGGCCCCGCGCGGAGGCGTCCGGGTCGCGCGGGAGCGTCACGAGAGTCTTGGCCCCGCCCTTCCCCGGCGCGTTGGAGGCGTCGACCCCCGCGTTGGCGCACACGAAGCCGTGGTGCGTGCGGCAGATCAGCACGCCTCGCGCCGCGCGCACGACCTCCGCCGACTGGTCGAGCACGACCTGCACCGCGCGCGGGTCCTTGCCCTGTGCCGCGGCCAGCTCGCGGGCGCGCCTCCCGGGCCGGACGTCGGCCAGCGACACGACCGACCCCTCCCCCTTGGACACGACCTTGTGCGCGACCGCCACGATCTGCCCGTCGCGCAGCTCGCCTGTGCGGGGCGGCTCCCCGCCGCGTGCCGGGCCGGCGGGCGGGTCGGCGGGCGGGTCGGCGTGGCAATCGGCACGCCGCTCTGCCTCGAGTGCCGCGACGATCAGCGCGGCCAGGTCGTCTCCGGAGCGGACCTCCGGGAGACCGCTCAGGCCGCGGGCGCAGAGGCCAGGCACGGAGTCCGAGAGAGGCCCAGCACCGCGCGGGTTCGCGGCGCCCTCGTCTGCTGGCAGGACAGGCGCTCGCGCAGCGCGGCGAGGTCCTCGCCGGTGTCGACGTCGAGCAGCAGCGACGCCGGCCGCTCGATCCGGCAGACCGCTCCCGTCTCGCGCGCGAGCGCGCGGTGACGCTCGAAGCTGCCCGGTCCGAAGCTCGCCGGGAGGAGGTCCGGCGGCGTCAGCAGCAGCCCGTTGGTGCCGGTCCCGTGACGATCCGGCACGATCGTGACCGTGCGCGTGCCGGGCGGCGATCCGCCGGCGCTCCGCGACACGGGGGTCTCGGACGCGCCGGGTGGCGATTCGCCATCGCCCGGCGACGTGGGGGTTTCCGCGGCGCCGGGCATGCCGAGCAGCGCGTCGAGCTCCGCCGGATCGAGCGCGGGGCAGTCGCCGGGGATGCACAGCGCGCGCTCGAACCCCTCGGCGAGGGCGCGCTCGACGCCGAGCGCGACCGCCGCGCTCTGGCCCTCCTCGGCTCCGTCCTCGACGACCAGCGCGCCCCGGTGGCGCGCGGCCGCCACCACCGATGCCTCGCCCGTGACGACGATCGTCTGCGCGATCGACTCGGCTTCGGCCAGGGCGACGAGCACGTCGCCGACCATCGCCCGCGCGAGGTCCCCGCGCAGCGGATCCGCGACGCTCGCGCCGAGGCGCCGCTTGGCCCCGGCGAAGCGCTTGACGGGCAGGATCGCGGCGGTGCGCATTGCCTTCAGAGCGTATCTCGACGGGGCGGCGCTGATGGATTCGCGGCAGCAGAGATGTCGGTGTGGCGGAAGTCATCGCCCTTGAACAGGAGCGGCTCTCCGGTGGCTGCCGCGAGCGCGTAGGCGAAGCAGTCGCCGAAGTTGAGACCGGCTGGGTGGCGACCCTTGCCGAAGCGTCGCCACGCCGATCGCGCCAGCTCCACTTGATCGGCGTCCACTGGGACGATCTGCACGTCCGCGCGGTGCAGGAGGAGGTCCAGCTCGCGACCCGCGGGCTCACCTCGACGCGACTCGACTATCAGGGCGCTCTCGAACTGGCTGGCGGCCGACATGAGTCGGTGGCGATCCTTTTCGATCGCGACGGTGAATGCCCGACGCTCGGGCTCGTCGAGCAGGATCGCCAGGACAGCCGAGCTGTCCAAGACCATCAGCGCGGTAGTCCGTGCTCGTCGTAGCCGAGGATCTCGTCGTCGGACCGTCGATCGAGCACAGGAAGTGTTGCGCAGCGAAGGGCGATCTCGTCGAGTTCATCGGCCAGCCGCCGGTTGGACCTGCCCGCGCTAAGGCGCTCCAAGCGCTCTCTCACCGCGACACCAACAGCCTGCGTGATGGATTCACCGGTGACTTCGGCGAGCTCTCGTGCGAGGTTGTCCGTCTGAGGATTCTTGATATTCAGGGGCATATAGAAGAATAAAGATAGCAGTAAAGATTCTTTATCGTGGGACGCTCGCATAAACCCCTACCCCGCCAGAGCCTCGACGAAGCCCAGCGTCTCTCGCGCCACGCGGGCGCGGGACGGGGCGTCGTCCATGCGTGTGTCGATCTGCAGGGTCGGCAGGCGCGCGACGTTCTCGTCGGCGACGATCCCGTCCAGGAGCTCGCCGTAGAAGTCGGCGACCCCGTCGGCGCTGCACTCCAGCGCGGCGAACGCCATGAACGACGCCGTCGGGCCCTTCAGGATCTCGCCGCCGACGACCGGGCTGACCGCGACGACGGGCGCCGCGGCGGCGGCGAGCGCCTCGTGGATGCCCGGCACCGCGAGGATCGGGGCGATCGAGGCGAGCGGGTTGGACGGGCCGATCACGATCGCGCGGGCCTGCGCGATCGCCGCCAGCGCCTGCTCGCTCGCTCGCGCCTGCTCGGCGCCGCGGAACTCCAGGCCCTCGACGAAGCCCTCGGCGCGCTGGCGGATCATGTACTCCTGAAACGAACGCCAGCCCGCGGTGGTCCGCACCCACGTGCGCACCGGGTCGTCGCTCATCGGCAGCACGCGGGCACGCACGCCGATCGTCGCGTTCAGGCGGGCCAGCGCCGCCGTGGGGGTGAGCGGCGAGGGCCCGTCCCCCGCGCCGGACGCCTGCCCCGCGTTGGACCCCTGCTCGGCGCCCAACCCCTCGTCTGCGCCGGGTCTCTCGCGCTCGTCATCGTCCCCGGCCAGCAGCCGCGCGCGCTCCAGGCACCACGCGAGGTCGCGGTCGCCGAGCGAGAACCACACGTCGCGCCCGAGCTCGCGCAATGCGTCCATGACCGCGAACGTGTCGTCGCGCAACCCCCAGCCGCGCTCGTCGATCTCGTCGGCGAGCCAGAACGACACGAGATCGGGGTCGGGCGAGACGTGCGCGCCGTAGATCTCGATGTCGTCGCCGGTGTTGGCGATCACGACCAGCCGCTCGGGGTCGATCGCGTCGCACATGCCCCGCGCGAGCTTGGCCCCGCCGGTGCCCCCGGCCAAGACGACTACGTCGGTGCTCGTCACGGTTGCGGGAGAGAGGTCGTGGGTCGAAGATCGTGGGTCGAGGTGGCGAGGCCGTGGGACCTCGAGCGTCGGTGGGCCGTCACTGCCAGGGTACGTCGGGGAGGCCGGTCAGACGGATGCCAGCGTGGACCTTGTGCAGGCTGTTCACGCCGATCAGCAGCGCGGTCAGCGACTCGGTCGTGCGCGCCATCTCCAGGGGACCGCAGTCCACGCAGCGAAGGCCCTCGATCCGCTCGATCAGGAGCGCCGCCTGGAGCTTGTCGGCGCGGGCATCGCCGCACAGGAGCACGTCCTCGGCGAGCGCGCGGTCGAGTTCGTTCAGCTTGGCGGCGCTGACCGTGTGCAGGGCCGAGACGACGCGCACGCCCTCGCCCGCCATCTCCCGCGCCTGCTGGGCTGCCGAGCCCTGCCACACCCCGAGCATGCGCGTCGCCTTGCCGCCGACGGCGGCGGCGAGCGGCACGGTCGCGTCGATCAGCAGCTGTCCGGGGCGCAGCGCGCCCCTGAGGTTGGCGAGCGTCTCGGACTGGTTGCGAAACGGCACGCTGAGGATCACCGTCTCGGCCTCGCGCGCGGCGCCCGCGTTGTCGTGTCCGGCGAACGAGCCCTCCGGGACGGCGGCCTGCGCGCGCCGCACGGTCTCCGCCGCCCGCTCGGTCTCGCGCGATCCGACCACGATCGGCACGCCGGCCCGCGCGAGCCGGATGGCGAGGCCGAAGCCGAGCGAGCCCGACGCGCCGACTATCGCTACCGGGTCGGTGGGGGAGGGCGGCACGGCGGCGAGTATAAGCTGCGGCGGGTGGTGCTTCCGGAAACGGTCAGGATCAGGGAGGTCGGTCCGCGCGACGGCTTCCAGAACGAGCCCGAGACGGTCCCGACTGAGCGCAAGGTGCAGCTGATCGACGCGCTCGCGCGCACCGGCCTCAGGCGCCTGGAGGTAACGAGCTTCGTGCGCCCGGACGTGATCCCGCAGCTGGCGGACGCCGCCGAGGTGCTCGCGCGGATCGACGTCCCGGAGGACGTGGCCGTGAGCGTGCTGATCCCCAACGAGCGCGGTCTGGACCGTGCGCTGGCGCTGCGCGAGGACGGGCGGCGCGGGGGCCGGGTCCGCCCGGCGTTCGACGAGGTCAACGTGTTCCTGTCCGCCTCGGAGACCCACAACCGCAGGAACGTCAACCGCCCGATCGCGGAGTCGCTCGCCGGCTGCGAGCGCGTGCTCGAACGCGCGCGCGCGGAGGGGCTGCGCTGCGAGGGCGTGATCTCCACGTCGTTCGGCTGCCCCTACGAGGGCCGCGTGCCGTCCGAGCGCGTGCTCGAGATCGCCGGGCGCCTGCACGCGGCGGGCGCCCAGGAGATCGGCTTCGGCGATACGACGGGGATGGCGAACCCGCGGCAGGTGGGCGAGCTGTTCGCGCGCTGGCGAGAGGGATTGCCGGAGGTGGAGCTGACCGCCCACTTCCACAACACGCGCGGCCAGGGCCTGGCGAACGTGCTGGCGGCCCTGCAGGCCGGGATCGACAGCTTCGAGTCGAGCTTCGGCGAGCTCGGCGGCTGCCCGGTCCCGCCCGGCGCGACAGGGAACATCGCCACCGAGGACCTGGTCTCGATGCTGCACGAGATGGGGATCGAGACGGGCGTCGACCTGCCCGCGCTGCTCGACTGCGCGCGCCGCGTGCGAGAGTTCCTCGAGCGCCCTCTCGGCAGCCACACGCTCGTGGCCGGGCCGGTCGACTGGCGCTGACGCGTCAGCCTGCCGCGACCGTCTCGGTCTCAGCGGCCCCCTCGGCCTGGCGCGCCTGCTCGCGGATCGTGGCGACGCAGTACTCCTGCACGGCGATCTCCAGCTCCAGGGTCTGCGCGAGCGCGGGGCGGGCGGAGGCGTCCATCACGCGCTTGGCCCGGCCGACGGCGACGGGCGAGTTGGCGAGCAGCTCGTCGACGAGCGCCTGCGTGGCCTGCTCCAGCTCGTCGGGCGCGACGACGCGGTTGACCAGGCCGATGCGCTGCGCCTCGGCGGCGTCGATCAGCCTCGCGGTCATGATCAGCTCCTTCGCGTGGCCGAGGCCGACGACCGCGGGCAGGCGGGAGGAGCCGCCGACGTCGGGGATGATCCCGAACTTGACCTCGGGCAGGCCGAGCCGCGAGTCGCTGGAGGCGACGCGCAGGTCGCAGCCGAGCGCGACCTCGAGCGCGCCGCCGACGCACGTGTGGTGGATCTGGCAGACCACCGGCTTGGGCATCGCTTCGCAGAGGTTCGCGCACTCCAGGAAGACGCCCCGAAACGGGCGCAGCACACTCGGCTCGCCGGCGAACGACGCGAGCTCGCCGAGGTCGACGCCGGCGGAGAAGACGGGCCCTTCGCCACGCAGCACGACGCAGTGCACCGCGTCCTCGCCGGCGGCCTCCCGCAGGGCGTCGGCCAGCTCGTGGAGCAGCGCCTGATTCATCGCGTTGCGCTTCTCGGGGCGGTTCAGCGCGACGTGCCTGACCGGGCCGCGGTCTTCGGCGATGACGAGGCTCATCGATGAAATGCTATCATGCTTGCATCATGATGCGGAGGCTGATGATCCAGGCTGAGCCGGAGTTGATCGAACGCGTCAAGCACCGTGCGGCGGCGCGTGGAGTCTCGGCGTCCCACGTCTGGCGCGAAGCGATGGAGCATGAGCTGGAGGATGAGTCTCCAGTGCGTTCCACGCGGCTGATCGGCGCCTTCCGGTCCGGTCGGTCCGATCTCTCCAGACGCGCCAGTGAAGACGAGTACGAGCCGGAGCCGTTTCGCTGATTCTCGACACCGGGCCCCTGTTGGCCGCGGTTGACCCAGGTGATGACGCGCATCTGAAGTGCGCCGAGATGCTGGAGGCTACGCGTGAGCAGCTCGTCCTGCCGGCGCCGGTGCTGGTTGAGGTGGACTACTGGTTTTCTGCGCGCATGCACCCGTCGTTGTTCGCGACCCTGCTGGACGAGATCTCGGAGGGTATCTATCGCGTGGAGGCTCTCTCCGCTGCCGACCACCGGCGCATCGGTGAGCTGTTGCGCACTTACGCCGACCTGCGCGTCGGCTTCGTCGACGCGGCCGTACTGGCGATCGTCGAGCGTCTGCGGGAGCCCAAGCTCGCGACGCTCGACCATCGCCACTTCTCGGTGATGCGGCCTCGGCACGTAGACGCGCTCGATCTGCTGCCCGCGTAATAGGCTCCTCTCACCGAACGGAGAACAAGCGGAGGTGTCATGGCGGAGATCGAGAAGGTGGGCGTGCTCGGGGCCGGGCTGATGGGGCATGGGATCGCGCAGGTGGCGGCGCAGTCCGGCTACGAGGTGGTGCTGCGCGAGGTCGACGATCCGGCGCTGGCGAAGGGGATCGGCAGGATCGAGAAGCAGCTCGCGCGCGCGGTCGAGAAGGGGAAGTCCAGCCAACAGGACGCCGACGCGGTGCGCGGGCGGATCGAGGGGACCGTGCACTACCGCGACCTGGCCGACTGCGATCTGGTGATCGAGGCGATCACCGAGAACCTGGCGATGAAGCTCGAGATGTGGAGGGAGCTCGACGAGATCGTCAAGGGGGAGGCGGTGTTCGCGACGAACACGTCCTCGCTGGCCGTGATCGACCAGGCGGCGGCGACCGGCAGGCCGGAGCGGTTCGTGGGCCTGCACTACTTCAACCCGGCGCAGGTGATGAAGCTGGTCGAGGTCGTGCGCTGCGTGACGACGAGCGACGAGGCGTTCGAGACGGCGCTGGAGTTCGCGCGCTCGGAGGGCAAGCTGGCGATCGGGACGCGGGACAGGGCGGGGTTCGTCGTCAACAGGCTGCTCGTGCCGTACATGCTCGACGCGATCAGGGCGCACGAAGAGGGGGTGGGATCGGCGAGCGAGATCGACGCGGCGATGAAGGCCGGCGCGGGGCACCCGATGGGCCCGCTGACGCTGTCGGACTTCGTCGGCCTGGACACGCTCGGCTCGATCTGCGACGTGCTGTTCGACGAGTTCCGCGAGCGGCGGTTCGCACGGCCGCCGACGCTGCGCAAGATGCTCTCCGCGGGCTGGTACGGGCGCAAGTCGGGGATCGGCTTCTACGACTACTCGGGCGAGGCCCCGGTCGAGAACCCGGGGGTGTAGGCGGGCCGAGCCGTGGGGGTTATGTTCTATTTTTCAAGGTGCGTATAGCGATGGTATTTCTAGTGAATACGATGGTGAGACGCAGCCTTTTTTTTGAAACATATTCCTCCACCGGACCCCTGATCGACCGACCACGGCGGCACGCGCGTTGACCGATCTGCACGAGGCGAAGGCGCGCGCGCTGGGAGGCGGGCCGGAGCGCCACCGCGAGAAGGCCCGCGAGCAGGGCAAGCTCCCGGTGCGCGAGCGGATCGGGCTGCTGCTGGACGAGGGGAGCTTCGCCGAGGAGGCGCTGCTCGCCAACTGGGATGAGGAGGGGCTCGGCGCCGACGGGGTCGTGACGGGCGTCGGCGCGATCGAGGGCAGGCCGGTGGCGCTGATGGCCAACGACCCGACCGTGAAGGCGGGCTCGTGGGGGCCGAAGACGGTCGAGAAGATATTGCGCATCCAGGAACGGGCGCTCGGGCTGCGGGCGCCGATGGTCTACCTGGTCGACTCGGCGGGGGCGCGGATCACCGAGCAGGTGCAGATGTTCCCGGGCAGGCGGGGGGCGGGGCGGATCTTCTACAACGAGGTGCGGATGTCGGGGGTCGTGCCGCAGGTGTGCGTGCTGTTCGGCCCGAGCGCCGCCGGCGGCGCGTACATCCCGGCGTTCTGCGACGTGGTGATCATGCGGGAGGGCAACGCGTCGATGTACCTGGGCTCGCCGCGGATGGCGCAGATGGTGATCGGCGAGGACGTGACGCTGGAGGAGATGGGCGGCGCGAAGATGCACACCGGCGTGAGCGGGTGCGCCCACCAGCTGGTGAAGAGCGACGCCGAGGGGATCGAGCTGGCGAGGCGTTACCTGTCGTACATGCCCTCCAGCTGGGAGCAGCCGCCGCCGAAGGCCGTCCCCGTGGCCCCCGCGCGCGCGCAGACGACGATCGCCGGGCTGATCCCGGCCGACGAGAACAAGCCGTTCGACATGGCGGAGCTGATCGAGGCGCTCGTCGACGGGGGCTCGCTCTTGGAGGTGCACCCGCGCTGGGCGCGGGAGCTGATCGTCGCGTACGCGCGGCTGGACGGCGGCGTGGTCGGGATCGTCGCCAACCAGCCGAGGCACAAGGGGGGCGTGCTGTTCGGCGACTCGGCCGACAAGGCGGCGCGGTTCGTGTGGACGTGCAACGCGTTTGGCGTGCCGCTGCTGTTCTTGGCGGACGTGCCGGGGTTCATGATCGGCACGCAGGTCGAGCGCGAGGGCATCATCAGGCACGGGGCGAAGATGATCAGCGCGGTCAGCGAGGCGACGGTGCCGAAGATCTCGGTGATCGTGCGCAAGGCGTATGGGGCGGGGCTGTACGCGATGGCGGGTCCGGCCTTCGAGCCGGACTGCTGCATCGCGCTGCCGGGCGCGTCGATCGCGGTGATGGGCCCGCAGGCGGCGATCAACGCGGTGTACTACAACCAGCTGCAGGCGATCGCGGACGAGCGCGAGCGCGCGGCGAGGACCGAGCAGCTGCGCGAGGAGTACGCGCAGGACATCGACGTCCTGCACCTGGCGAGCGAGCTGGTGATCGACGCGGTGGTCGAGCCCGAGCAGCTGCGCGCGGAGCTGATACGCCGCTTCGCGCACGCGCGGGCGAAGCGACGGGAGTGGCCGCAGAAGCGCAATCCCGTCACGCCTGTGTAGCGGTTCTCGTTTTTGGGGAGACCCGTGAGCGCGACTCACCGATCGGCC
>DASQGE010000090.1:0-54573 GCA_035632775.1 Solirubrobacteraceae bacterium
GATCTGAAGCCCGCCCTCCTCGCCCGCCAGCAGATCCAGCGTCACGCTCACCGACCCGTCCAGCGAGTTCTCGATCGGCACGATCGAAAACTCCACCTCACCCCGCTTCAGCGCGACGATCGCGTCGTAGATCGTCTCCACCGCGACCGGCTCCACGCTGTCCGGCTGGGCGCTCGAGAGCAGCGCCTCCTCGCTGAACGTCCCTTCGGGACCGAGATACGCCACCCGTGGGCGCGCCCGCGCGCCCGGCGCCTCAGCCGGCGGTCTGTCCCGCGACATCGCCCCGGTCTCCGCTTTCGGCAGGACTCAGCGCGAGACGCACCGCCGCCGCCTCCTCGGGCGAGAGCTCCAGCTCGCCCCGACCGCCATGCACCTGCTTGGCGTAGACCCGCGCCTGATCGCGATGGTGGATGCACGAGAGCACGATCCCCGAGCGACCGTCGTCCAGCAGCGCGATCGACATCGACTGCCGCCCCGACAGCTCGTTGTACGCGTCGTAGCGCACCAGCGCCCGGTGCGCGATCGTCCCACGCAGCGCCGTCTCCACTCCCGCCAGCCGCCCATCCAAACGCGCCGCCTCCTCCTCGACGTACCCCTTCAGCGCTTCGAACGCCTGCTGCATCTCCGCCGCGTGCTCGACCACGTCGCGCTCTCCCCGCTCGCCGATCACGAGCCGCTGCCCGCGCTTCAGCTTGCGCAGCGAAAGCGCCAGCCCCCCACATCCCACGAGTGCTACGACGGCCACCGCCGCAGCCGCCAGCGCGACGATCCCCTGTGTATCGGTTATCGCGGTGGCCATCCCCGCCACAACTTAGCCTGGATCCACCGATAGCGGGTTGAGCATCGGTGTCGGGGGTCGAGCCAGGGGACATCGACGGAGCACCCGCAGGGTGACCCCTCGGGGCGACGGCGATGGCGCCTGGCGATGCGCCATCCGGTGCCGAGGCGACCGCGAAATCGGTGGATCCAGGCTTAGCCGCTCGTGCTTCCGATCGGCGCGGTCGGCGAACCGCTACCCGAAGATCGCCAGGTAGGTGGTCTTGTTGTTTTCCGTGTCCGTCTCCCCGGGCACGGGCTCGACGTAGACTTCGATCTTCGAGGCGACCCCCGTGGCTACGTTTTCGACCGGTATGTCCACGTTCACCTTGCTGCCCGCCTGCATCGAGTTGATCGACCTCGTCCCCTTCAGCTGCTTGCCCTGAGCCGTCACCGTCACGTCGACCTTGACGTTCGTCTCGGTGTTTTCCCCGGCGTCTTCGACCGTCACCGTGAACGTCGGGTTCGACCCGCCGCTGATGTGGTTCAGCGTCGGTTCGCTCGCCAGCGTGTTCGCGCCCACGCTGACCCCCACCAGCGAGCTGCCATGGCTGCCGGGCGCGACCTGGCCCTGGGCGCTGCTCGTCGCCTGACCGGTGATGCGCGACTGCACCGTGCTCGGTTCGAGCCAGCCGATGTTCGGCAAAAAGCTCGAGCTCGCGACGGTCTGGCCTTCGATCCCGTTCGCCTTCAGCGCCTGTTCGATCAACGGCGCGACCCTCTGCGAGTAGATCACGTCCGAGGCCAGGAAGTTCTCCATGTCACCCGCGATCAGCGTGCTCGCCTGCTTGGCCTGACCGCCCAGCGCGGTCCGCACCAGGTTCGCGACCTTCTGCACCCCTTCGGCGCGCAGATCCAGCGCGAGCAGCAGATCCCGCTGCGGCGTATCCATTTCCGAGGGCACGCTCAGTCCCTTCGCCCGCGTCGCCTGCTGCTGCGCTTCGAGGTGCAACTGGTTGAGCTGCTCCTGCACTTCGAGCGTCGACTTCGCGCTCGCCCCCGACAGCTCCGAGAACAGCGGCCGCGCGACCCTCTGGTCGGATTCTCCGACGATTTCGCCGACGCTGTGGTTGTAGTCCTTCAGCGCCTGCGTCTTCTGGCTTTTCAAGCAGCCGTTCACGATCAGCACGATCACGATCAGCAGCACCACGCCGATCCCCGCCGCCACGCCGCGACGCACCATCAGGGTGTGCTCGTCCAGCGCGCGCGCTCCACCCGCGTGCTGCGGACGGCGTGGGCGAGGACTCTGCGGCGTGCGCGGCACTCGGGCCGCCGGGCGAGAAGCTGTCTCCTCGCCGTCGTCGAAGAACGACAAAAGCCAATCCCCCCTTGCAGGGACTCATCGAAGAAGATCCAAGTATGACTGCCGGCCCAGTCGCCCGCGATCCTGCAACTTCTCGGTCACTTCGCCTTTTCCTGCCCCTCCGTGCAGGAGGGCCCCCTTCGGACGGCGAACGCGCCATCCGGTGGACTCCGTCGACACCCTAGTCGCACCCGTGCGCCACTCGCATCCGCCTCCGGGGGCGGACTCCCTCGTGCACGGCCGCTACCGCCTGCGCGAGCGGCTCGGCGCCGGCGGCTTCGGGGTGGTCTGGCGGGCCGAAGACGAGCTGCTGCACCGCGAAGTCGCGCTCAAGCGGATCCCCCTCCCGCCCGGGCCGCCCTCGCCGGAGGGCGACGGCGGGCTGCAGGCGGGCGAGCGCGCAGGGCGCGAGGCGCTCGCGGCGGCCCGGCTCGGGCACCCCGCGATCGTCGCGCTGTACGAGGCCTACGTCGACGGCGACGCCTTCCATTTGATCTCGGAGCTGGTCCACGGCGACACGCTCGCCCAGCTGATCGCCTCGGGCGAGCTCTCCGACGAGCGCATCCTTCAGATCGGCCTCGCCCTCGCAGGCGCCCTCGCCCACGCCCACGCGCGCGGCGTCATCCACCGCGACGTCAAGCCCCAGAACGTGCTCGTCCCCCGCGCTCCCGCCGAGCACGACACGCCGGCCAAGCTGACCGACTTCGGCGGCGCCCGGCTCGTCGGCGAGGACGTGCTCACGCGCACCGGAGAGACCCTCGGGACGCTCGCCTACATGGCCCCGGAGCAGAGCGAGGGACACGCCGCCGGCGAGCAGGCCGACGTCTACTCGCTCGCGCTCGTCCTGTATGAGGCGCTCGTCGGCGCGAACCCCCTGCGTGGACCGACCCCCGCCGCCACCGCCCGGCGCATCGGGCGTCCGGTTCCCCCGCTCCAGAGCAGGCGCCCCGACCTGCCCCGCGCCCTCTGTGGCGCGCTCGACACCGCGCTCGAGATCGACCCGGACCGGCGCGCCACGCTCCAGCAGCTCCACGCCGCCCTCGAACAGGCCCTCGCGCAAGGCCCGCGGAGCAGACGCGGCCCGCTGCGCCGCCGGCCGGTCGACCAGGCGCCAGGGCAGGACTCCGATGCGCCCGCCGTGAGCAGCTCCGCCACCCGCCTCGCCCCGGTCCGCGCCCCCGCCTCGCCTTCCGTGACGCCCCTGCGCGAGCCCCTTCCAGATCCTCGTCCCTCCTCGTCCTCCTCCGACGCCGCCGACAACGTGGCCGCCGCCGAGCGACCGCCGCTCGGCGATCGGTTCGCGCCGCCGCGCGCCATCTGGCTCGGAGGCGTCCTCGCCGTCGCGGCGTGGCAGGCCGTGAGCGGCCGTCCCGGGCTCGCCCTGCTCCTGCTCGCCCTCGCCGCACCCCTGCTTTTCCTCGGGCGCCGTCCCGGCGCAGGCTTGCTCGCGGGCGCGCTCGCTCCCCTCCTCGGCCTGGTCGGCCTCGCGGGCGCCTACCCCGCGCTCGCCGGCCAGGCGGCCCGCTGGTCGCGGCGCGCCGCCCTCGGCGCTCTCGGCTACTTCTGGCTGATCCTCTCCGAGCCGCTGCTCGCCGGTGGCTCGCCCGCGACCCATCTGTGGCTCGGCCCGCCCTCCGGGACGCCCCCCCGTGCGATCTGGGAGCACTCCCTCGATGCCGCCGCCATGCACGTCCTCGCTCCGGCGCTCACCCTCAGCCTCGTGCTGGGCGCCGCCCTGTGGGCGGCGGGCGCGGCGGTGCTGCCGTGGATCGTCCGCGGCCGCAACGCGGTCCTCGACACGGTCCTCGCCGTGACCTGGTCCGCCGCCCTGTGCGCCGCCGCGCCCGTGCTCGACGCCGGTCTCTCCTCCGATACCCCTCTCCTGCATCCGCGCGGAGCCGTCCTCGGCGCGGTCCTCGGCGGCGCCGTCGCGATCGCCGCGCGCGCTCTGCGTGGCCCGGTCTGACGCGGCCCCTTAGAGTGGCAGCACACGGCCGGTTCTCGAGCGCCGGCCGCCGACGCGATGAAACCCCTGAGAGCATTCGAGACCACGATCGCCAACCTCGTCGAGGGCGCCTTCGGGCGCCTGTTCCGCTCGGAGGTGCGCCCGATCGAACTGGCCCACAAGCTCGCCCGCGAGATGGACGAGCACCGCACCACGTCGGTCTCGCGCACCTATGCACCGAACGAGTACTCCGTCTGGCTCTCGCCCTCCGATCGCGCCCGCTACGAGGGCGTCGAGGAGGAGGTGATCGAAGAACTCTGCGCCTACCTGCTCGAGCACGCCCGCCGCGAGGATCTGATCCTCGCCTCGCCCCCCTCGATCTCGTTCCACACCGACGACTCCCTCGCGCTCGGCGAATTCGGCATCCAGGCGCGGCTCGTCCGGACCGGCGGTCACAGTGACGAGCCCGACCGGGCCGAGCCGCTGGACGAGCGTGGGCAGACGATGATCTACAGCGCCTCGGCACGCGTCCGGGGGCCCATCGAGGAGGCGCACGCCCGCCGTCGCACCCGCGCGCTGCTCGCGATCGGCGGCAAGCGCCTGCTGGTGCCGCCGGACGGCGGCGTGATCGGACGCAGCCGCGACTGCGACATCGTGCTCGACGACGCCGGCGTCTCCCGCCGGCATGCCGAGCTCCGCCCCGGCGAGGGCGGCTGGACCGTGATCGATCTCGGCTCTACCAACGGCGTGCGCGTCAACGGTCAACAGATCCGGGGACCCCGGCCGCTGCAGGCGGGAGATCGTGTCGAGCTCGGCTCCACGGAGGCCGTCTTCGACGTCTCATGACCACGCTCGCGCCCGTATCGGTGGCTCTCAAGTTCGGCTTCCTGGCCGTGCTCTACCTGTTCCTGCTGTGGGTCGCCCGCAGCGCGCTGCGCGACCTGCGCGGCGCGGGGCCCAGATCCGTCCTCCAGCCCCCCGGCGCCTCCGGCGCGCTGGCCTCGCCCGACGCCACCGGTCTTCATCCGGCGTCCGCGGCAGGCGTCGTCGACCTCGCCGAGCGCGCCCCTCGCCTGGTCGTCGAGCGCGCTCCCGGCCACGATCCCGGGATGATCTACGACCTCGACGGCGACGTCGTGCTCGGTCGCGGCGACCGCGCGGAGATCCGCCTCGAGGACCCCTTCGCGTCCGGGCGCCATGCCCGCGTCTACGAGCAGGGCAACATCCTCGTGATCGAAGACCTCCGCTCGACCAACGGCACCTATCTGAACGAGGAGCTGCTCGAGACTCCGCGCCCGCTGCACCCGGGCGACCGCGTCAGGATCGGCGACTCCGAATTCACGTTCGAGGTGGACTGACGTGCTGCGGGTCGCCGAGCAGTACGCCACGACCGACACCGGCCGCCAGCGCCGCGCGAACGAGGACTCGCTGCTGGCGCGCTCGCCGCTGTTCGTGGTCGCGGACGGGATGGGCGGCGCGCAGGCCGGAGAGGTGGCTTCGCGGATCGCGGTCGACGTCTTCGAGGACGGGCTCGGCGACCCGGCCGAGCCCGAGCGAAGCCTCGCGGAGCGCGCGCTCGCGGCCAACGCCCGCATCCACGAGCTCTCGCACAGCAATGCCGAGCAGGCCGGGATGGGCACGACGCTCACAGCCGCATACGTCGCGCCGCAGGAGGTCGCGATCGCGCACGTCGGCGACAGCCGCGCCTACTGCCTGCGCGACGGCGAGCTGACCCGTCTGACCGACGACCACTCGCTCGTCGACGAGCTCGTGCGCCAGGGCAAGATCACCCCCGAGGAGGCCGTCGAGCATCCCCAGCGATCGGTCATCACGCGCGCGCTCGGTCCCGAGCCGGCGGTCGAGATCGACACCCGCTCCTACCAGGCGCGCGCCGGGGACGTCTACCTGCTCTGCAGCGACGGCCTCACGACGATGGTCCCCGAGCAGCGCGTCGTTGAGCTGCTGCGCGCCCGCCCGCGCCTGCGCGACGCGGGCGAGGGGCTGATCGCGGCCGCAAACGAGGCCGGCGGGCGCGACAACATCACGGTCGTGCTCTTCCGCCTGGAGGACGCTTCGTTGGGCACCGGTCCGGCGAGCTCGCAAGTCGTGGGCCCGGACACCGCGAGACACGCTGCGCAGCCGAGTCCTGACGCCGCGAGCGATGCTCCGCAGGCGCTCCCGGACGCGCCCGCGCCGGAGCCGGTGCGCCCGCGCCGCCCGCGCCTGCCCGCGCCCGCGGGCGACGGCCCCAGGGGCGCCTCGCGAGCGCGCCTGCGGCGCGCGGGGATCGCCGCGATCGCGCTCCTCGTGGCCGGCCTGATCGTCTCGGGCGCCTATCTGGCCTCGCGGTCGGTCTACTTCATCGGCACCAACAGCCGTGGCCTGGTCACGCTCTACCGGGGCGTGCCCTACCAGCTGCCGGGCGGGCTCAGGCTGTACAGCGGCGATTACGTCTCGGGGGTGAGCGCCTCGACGCTGTCGCCGGCGCGCAGGCGCACGCTGCTCGACCATTCGCTGCGCTCCGAAGGCGACGCGACCGGCCTCATGCGCAGCCTCGAACTGGGGCAGCTCGGTGAATAGGCCGATCCTTCGCCTCTACGGGCTGGTCGTCGTGCTGTTCGCGCTGCTCGTGGCGTTCACCTCGCGCTGGACGATCTTCGACGCGAGCTCGCTGCGCGAGAGCGCGCTCAACCGTCGTGCGCTGCTCGAGCAGGAACGCATCCAGCGCGGGCGCATCCTCGCGGCCGATCGGACCGTGCTGGCACGCAGCGTCCGTGGGCGCGAAGGCACCTTCCAGCGGACCTATCCGACCGGCGAGGAGTTCGCCCAGGCGATCGGCTACTCCTACACCGACCTCGGCCAGTCGGGCCTCGAGCGCTATCGCAACGCCGCGCTCGACGGCGAAACCGGCGCAAACAACCTGCAGGCGGTCCTCGACCAGCTGCAGGGCAAGCGCAAGCAGGGCGACGAAGTCATCACGACGCTCGACCCCGCCGCGCAGCGCACGGCCCTCGCCGCGCTCGGCGAACGCAGGGGCGCGGTGGTCGCCCTCGATCCCCGCACCGGCGCCGTGGAGGTGATGGCCTCCACGCCCGGCTACGACCCCAACCGGCTCAGCTCGCCGCGTTCCTACGAACGGCTCGCGCACGAATCGGCCGGAACCCCGCTCGTCAACCGCGCGACCCAGTTCGGCTACGCGCCCGGCTCGACGTTCAAGATCGTGACGGCCACCGCCGCGATCGACTCCGGCGAGTACACGCCCAACTCCACGGTCAGCGGACGCGACGGCGTCACGGTGTCGGGCGTCCCGCTGGCCAACGACAACCACGAGAGCTTCGGCCAGCTCACGCTCACCGAAGCGCTCGTCAAATCGGTCAACACCGTCTACGCCCAGGTCGCCGAACGCGTCGGCAAGCAGACCCTCGCGCTCTACATGAGCCGCTTCGGCTTCGACCGCAAGCCCCAGCTGGACTACCCGGCCGAGCAGATGTCCGCCAGCGGCGAGTACCTCGGCCAGCGCCTGCTCAGACCGACCAGCCGCTTCGTCGACGTCGGCCGCATGGGCATCGGTCAGGACAAGCTCCAGGTCGTGCCCCTGCAGATGGCGGAGGTGGCCGCGGCCGTCGCCAACCGCGGCCGGCTGATGGTCCCGCACCTGACCGACCGGGTGCTCGATCCGGAAGGCCGGACCGTGCTCGTCCTCCGCCCCCGCGTGCAGTCGGTCGTGATGAAACCCTCGACCGCCGCCTCCCTCACCGGCATGATGGAAGCCGTCGTAGGCGAAGGCACCGGCACGGCCGCCCAGATCCCCGGCGTCCAGGTCGCCGGCAAGACCGGCACCGCCGAGACCCAGATCGGCGCGTCGATCAACAACGTCTGGTTCATCGCCTTCGCGCCCGCCGCGAGCCCGCGCGTAGCGATCGCCGTCACGCTGCAGGCGGTCCCCGGCCAAGGCGCCGCGTTCGCGGCGCCGATCGCGCGCGAAGTCATCGAAAGCCTGTTGAGGTCCCCGTCGTGATCGAGCCCCAGACGATCGTCGACGGCCGCTACCGGATCCTCTCGCGCATCGGCTCCGGCGGCATGGCCGACGTGTATCTCGCCGAAGACGAGCTGCTCGGCCGCCAGCTCGCGGTGAAGGTGCTCCACCACCACTTCGCCGAGGACCAGGAGTTCGTCGAGCGCTTCCGCCGCGAGGCCTCGAGTGCCGCCGCGCTCTCGCACCCGAACATCGTCGGCATCTTCGACCGCGGCGAGTGGGACGGCACCTACTACATCGCGATGGAGTACGTCTCCGGCCAGTCGCTGAAGGCGCTCGTGCGCGGGCACGGCCCGCTCGAGGCGGTCACGGCGATCGACATCGTCACGCAGATCCTGCACGCCGCCCGCTTCGCGCACGCGCGCGGGGTCATCCATCGCGACCTGAAGCCCCACAACGTGATCCTCGACGAGGAGGGCCGCGCCCGCGTGACCGACTTCGGCATCGCCCGGGCCGGCGCCTCGGACATGACGCTCACGGGTTCGATCATGGGCACCGCCCAATATCTGTCGCCCGAGCAGGCCCAGGGCCACGCCGTCGGCGCCCGTTCGGACCTGTATGCGATCGGGGTGATCCTGTACGAGCTGCTCACCGGCGCGGTTCCCTTCGACGGGGACACGGCCGTGGCGATCGCCTTCAAGCAGGTCTCCGCCCAGCCGCAACCCCCGAGTGCCGTCAACCCGGCCGTCCCGGCCGTCCTCGACGAGATCGTGCTGCGCGCGCTCGCCAAGGACCCCGCCGCGCGCTACGCCGACGCCGACGCGTTCATCGCGGCCCTGCAGGCCGCGCGCGAGCGTCTGCCCGCCGCCCCCGCGACCGCCGTTCTCGCCGCCGCGCCGCCCCCGGCGATGGGACCGCAGGGAGTGCCCCCGGAAGCGGAGTCCCCGCCCGCCGCCGCATCTGCCCTCGTGCCGCCCGGGACGGCGCTGTCCACCGGCGTGCCGCCCGCCGCCCTGCTGATGCCCGCGGACGGCTCCTCGTTTCACTCGGCTCCCCCCAGCGGCGAGGACGAGCAGGCCGCCAAGCGGCGCCGGCGCCTGCGCTGGGCGATTGCCGCCGCGGCGCTGGCGGCGCTCGTCGCGGTCGCGCTCGTGCTGGCGCTGCCATCCTCCACGGGGCGCGTGACGGTTCCGAGCGTGACCGGTCAGAGCGAAGCGGCCGCCGGCGCCCTGCTGCGTCGCGCCGGCCTGACCCCGGTCCCCTCGCTGACGTCGAGCGCGACCGTGCCCGGCGGAGTCGTGATCGGCCAGAGCCCCTCGGCGGGAAGCGTCGTGAGCAGGGGCTCGCGCGTGACGATCGCGATCTCCACCGGTCCCGGCAGCTCCGCCCTGCCGGACGTCGCCAGCCTCACCGCGGCGCAGGCCATCGCCAAGCTGAAGTCCGCCGGCTTCAAGCCCACCACCGAAACGCAGGCGAGCGCCACCGTCGCGAGCGGGCGCGTGATCTCGACCAATCCAGCCGCCGGCCTGGTGGCACAGGCGGGCAGCCCTGTCACGGTGATCGTCTCCGGCGGCCCCGCCGAGACCAGCGTCCCCGACGTGATCGGACAGTCCCGGGCCGCCGCCGAAGCGACGCTGACGAACGCGCAGCTGACGGCCGGCGCGGTCACCCAGCAGACATCCGCCGAACAGCCCCCCGGCACCGTGCTCGCGCAATCCCCCGCCGCGGGCTCCTCGCTGCCCGACGGCGGCAAGGTCAATTTGACAATCGCCCAGGCGCCCACCGAAATCGCGGTGCCGGGCGTGGTCGGCCAGAACGAGGCCCAGGCCGCGGCCGCGCTCGGGCAGGCCGGTTTCATCCCAAAGACGAGCACCCGGACGACGACCGAAGCGTCGCAGGTCGGCATCGTGCTGGGGCAGTCGCCCGCGGCCGGCCACAAGGCGCGCAAGGGCGCCACAGTCACGCTCGCGATCGGCGTGCTCGGGCCGCAGACGACCCCGACGACCACTCCGAGCACCACCACCTCGACGCCCGCGACCCCGCCCGCGGCGGCCGGGTGAGCTCCGTGGACGGAGTGGCGGGCGCTCTCGCCGTCGCCGTGCTCGCCGGCGGGCGCTCCTCCGAGCACGACGTCTCGCTCACCTCCGGCGCCGCCATCCGCGAGGGCCTGCTCGCCGGCGGGCACGAGGTCGTCGAGATCGAGATCGACCGCGACGGCGCCTGGCGTCGGGCAGGCGAGCTCGTCAGTCTACGGCCGGGCGAGGGGCTGCCCGGGACAGACGTCGTCTTCCCCGCGCTGCATGGCCCCTTCGGCGAGGACGGCTCCGTCCAGGGACTGCTCGACACGCTCGACGTCCCCTACGCCGGCGCCGGCGTCGCGGCGTCGGCGCTGTGCATGGACAAGGTCCTGTTCAAGCGGCTCGCCTCCGCCGCCGGACTCCCGCAGGTCGCCTACCTCGGCGTGCGCGAGCCGCGCTGGCGCGCCGTGCGCGAGCAGACGCTCGCCGAGGTCCAGGCCCTGGGACTCCCGGTGTTCGTCAAGCCCGCCCACCTCGGCTCCTCCGTCGGGATCGTCAAGGTCACCGAGCACTCCGCGGCGGCAGAGGCCCTGGAGCAGGCGTTCGCGCACGACGAGCTGGCGATCGTCGAGGCCGCCGCGCCCGGGATCGAGGTCGAGTGCGGCGTGCTCGGGCTCCCGCAGGGCGGGGCGCTGGCCTCCGAGCCCGGCGAGATCTCCTTCCCCGGCGAGTTCTACGACTACGAGGCCAAGTACACGCCCGGCGGCATGGAGCTCGTCGTCCCCGCGCGCATCTCGCCCGCGGCGCGCGCGCGGATCATGGAGCTGGCCGTCGAGACGTTCGCACAGACCGGCTGCGAGGGCCTCGCCCGCGTCGACTTCTTCGTGGACGGCGACTCCGTCCTCGTCAACGAGCTCAACACGATGCCCGGCTTCACCCCGACCAGCGTCTACGCGAAGCTGCTGTCCGCCTCCGGCGTCCCCTATCCGGAGCTGCTCGATCGCCTCTGCCGCCTGGGGATCGAACGCCACGAGCTGCGCCGTCGCCGGCGACACTGACTACTTGAACAGCGTGACCTCCGATATTTCCGCGACTTCGCTGGACGGCGGCAGCTTGACGATCCAGATCAGGTAGTAGCGGTAGACGGCGTCGCTCGGGTTTCTCAGCGCGATCGTCGTGCTCGCGCCGATCGTCCGCGCCGGCGCGAGCTGTGCCCAGCCGCGCTTGGTCAGCGGCGTCGCGTCTCCGTAGGCCAGGCTCTGCTGGAAGCCGTTCGACGCGTAGACGATCGCCGTGAAGGAGGGTGTCGGCGTCTGGATCTCGATCGCCCGCGCCTCCACGCCGGGGGCGGCGTCCAGGTACAGGCCGACACCCGGCTTGTGGCCCAGCGTCCCTTCGACGTAGTGCTCGGTGCTCCAGGTCGTGTTGGGGTCACCGTCGAGGACGTTCGAGACCTGGCTGGGGTGTTCGGCGCCCGTGCCGAACGGGTTGTAGTCGTGCGCGGCGGTCTGGCCGAGGCGGATCGCCTGCAGGCCGTGACTGGTCCCTACGTTCGGGGCCACCCCTTTGTGGGTGTGCCGCGCCGCGAGCACGAGCGCCAGCGCCACGATCGCGCCGAGCAGCGCCAGCGACGCGGCCCAGCGCGCGGGATGGCGCATGCGCCAGGGCAGCCGCCGGCGCGAGACGCGCGGCAGCGTGCGCAGCACGCTCGTGACCTCGCCGGTCGCCTGACCCGCGCGCGCGGCCTCGATCGCCAGCGCCTCCTCGAGGTCGGAGACCATCGCCGCCGCGTTCGGGTAGCGCTCGTGCAGGTCCACCGCGGTGGCGCGTTCGACCACCGCCGCGGTCGCGGCCGACACCTCCGGCCGGCGCGACTGCACGTCGGGCACCTGCTCGCGCACGTGACGCATCGCGACCGCGACCGGCGTCTCGCCCGCGAAGGGGACCTCGCCGGTCAGCATCTCGTACAGCACCACGCCCAGCGAGTACAGGTCCGACTGCCCTGTCACCGGCTGTCCGAGCGCCTGCTCGGGGGAGACGTAGTCGGTCGTGCCGAGCACCCGCCCGTCGATCGTCAGGCCCTCCTCGGTCAGCGTCCTGGCGATCCCGAAGTCGGTGATCTTGGCCGACCCTTCGCTGCCGATCAGCACGTTCTGCGGCTTCACGTCCCGATGTACGATCAGGCGCTCGTGCGCGGCGCCGATCGCGCGCGCGATCTCGATCGCGTAGGCGATCGACTGTGAGACGTCGAGCGGCCCCTCGCGGCGGATCAGCTGCTTGAGCGTCTCGCCCTCGACGTACTCGAGCACGATGTACGGCGTGCCGAGGGGCGGCCGTCCCGGGACCCCGTCATCCGCAGCGGAGGGCTCCTCGCCGGCGTCGATCACCGTCACGATGTGTGGGTGGTTGAGCTGCGCGACCGCGCGCGCCTCGCGGCGGAAGCGCTCGAGCTGCGCGGAGTCCGCGGCGATCTCGCGGTGCATCAGCTTGATCGCCACCGGCCGTTCGAGCACGGTGTCGAACGCCCGGTACACGGTCGACATCCCGCCGCGACCGATCTCGGCGTCGAGGCGGTAGCGCCCCCCGAGCAGCGTTCCGAGCAGGGTCATCCGCCCCATTGTGCGCGCTTCGCGGACGGCGACCGTGTGGCGCCGCGCGAGGAGGCCCTCATCGCGACGCCTCCTCGGCTGTCCATCCGCGGGCGTCCGGGGACGATCGCAGCCGGCGGACGGCCAGCGCCGCCAGCAGGCAGCGATAGATCGCGTAGGGCAGCAGTGAGCGCCTGCTCACCGCTGAGCGGCGCAGGACGCGGGCGCTCGCAAGCGTCGAGACGAACGCGCTCGCCCCGCCCGCGAGCAGCGCCCGCCCCGCTCCAGCGGGCAGACCCGCGCCGCGCCGGCCGCGCGTCGTCAGCCGCCACCCCTTCAGGGCGCTCGCGCCGACGATCACTCCCAGCGCCGCGTGCCACGACAGCGCGGCGGCGTCCTCGCGGGCGAAGCCGCGCGCGCGCGTCGCGGTGAGCGCCGCCCCGTTGCGCGACACGCCCGGGATCAGCGCCAGCGCCTGGGCGATCCCGAGCGCCAGGCCGTCGCACGGCCCCGCGTCCGCGCGGCGGCGGGACCCGGGCGCCGAAGCGCGGCCCCTGCGCCCCCGGCTCGTCAGGCGGCCCGGGCGCGCGTCCGCGAGCGCCATCGCCGCCGCGCCCGCGATCAGCCCCGCCGCGATCGAGCACGGCCCGCCGAGCCGGCGCTCGATCGTCCGCTCCAGCGTGTACCCGGCGAGCGCCGGCGGCGCGAGCGACAGTCCGATCATCGCCGCGCCGCGCCGGTCCAGGCCCGAGAAGGCCTCGCGCAGCTCGCCGCGCAGGTCGATCGCCAGCGCCGCTCCCGCTCCCGCGTGCAGCGCGACCTCGAATGCCTTGCGCAGCTCGGGATCGAGTCGCGCACGTGGCCGGCCCGCCAGCCATGGGATCAGGGTCGTATGGCCGGAAGACGAGACCGGCAAAAGCTCCGTCGGACCCTGCAGCAGACCGAGCGCCACCGCCTCGCCGAGCGAAAGCTCTCGGTCCGGTCCGGTGTTCTGCATCATCGCTCCGCGCTCGAGACCGCTTCGGCGGCGGAGAGTCTGGCACGGGCGCAGCGCCCGGTCAGCTCGCCGCATCGGCGGCCGGCTCGCCCGTGTCGCCGCGCCCCCGCCGGCGGCGGATGACTGCGTAGACGATGCCCAGCACGACGAGCGCGATCACCGCGTAGTCGACGTACTCGAAGCTCTTGCGCACGCTCGTCCATTCGCCGCCGACCGCCTGACCGGCGAGCGCCAGCCCCAGCACCCAGGGGATGCAGCCCGCGAGCGTGAACACCGTGAACCGCGCGAACGGCATCTTCGCGACGCCCGCCGGCAGCGAGATGAACGTGCGCACGATCGGCAGCATGCGGCTGAAGAAGACCGCCGCCGCTCCGTATCGCTGAAACCAGCGGTCCGCCCAAGCGATATGGCTGGGCTTCAGATGCAACCAGCGGCCGTGCCGTTCGATCAGCTCCAGGCGCCCGGCCCGGCCGACTCCGTAGGCGATCCACGAGCCCACCAGATTCCCGAGCACTCCCGCCGCGACGATCCCGAACATCGTCAGGTGGTGGTGAGCGGAGCTCCCGCCCGGGTCGGCCACGGCGAAGCCGGCGAACAGCATCGTCGCCTCGGAGGGGATCGGCACGCACGCGCTCTCGGCGACCATCAGCAGGAGCACCGCGGGCAGCCCCGCGTCGCGCACGAAGTGCCACGCGACGTTCACCAGCGATTCCGAGATCGAGGCCATGACGAGCATCGGTCGGCGAACGATAGCGTGGGGACCGACCGCTGCTGCCCATGCGCATCTGGATCGACCTGACCAACAGCCCGCACGTGCTCGTCATGCGCCCCGTGATCGAGCGCCTGCTGCAGGACGGCCACGAGGTGCGCGTGACCGCGCGCGACTTCGCGCAGACGATCGAGCTGTGCGAGCGCTTCGGCATCGAGCACACTCCGATCGGCCATCATCGCGGCGAGCGGCTTGCGGCCAAGGCCGGCGGCCTGGCCTCGCGCGCGACCGCGCTCGTGCGCTTCGCGCGCGCCGACGCCCGCGCGGCCGGTGGCCGACGCTTCGACATCGCGCTGGGGCACGGCTCCAACGACGTGACGGTGGCCGCCGCCCTGCTGCGGATCCCGTCTGCGACGATGTTCGACTACGAGTGGGCAGTGGTCCAGCACCAGGTCAACTGCCGTCTCGCGCGCGCGGTGGTCGTGCCCGACGCGATCCCGTTCGAGCGCCTGCGCCAGTACGGCGCCGGTGGCAAGATCCGCGCCTATCCGGGCCTCAAGGAGGAGTACTACCTGGCCGACTTCGAGCCCGATCCCGCGGTCCTCGCCGAGCTGGCGCTCGACCCCGCACGGGCGATCGTCGTGATCCGCACCCCGCCCGAGGTCTCGCTGTATCACCGCTTCGAGAACGACCTCTTCGCCAGGGTGCTGCAGCGTGCCCGCGACGCCGCCGCCAGGGGCGAGGTGCAGCCGGTGCTGCTGCCTCGCACCGAGGACCAGCGCGCCGAGCTGTCCCGGGTTCCCGGCTTCGTCGTGCCGCCGCACGCGATCGACGCACAGTCGCTGATCGCCTACGCCGATCTCGTGGTCTCCGCCGGCGGCACCATGAACCGCGAGGCCGTCGCGCTCGGGACCCCGGTGTACACCACCTTCGAGGGCCGCCTCGGCGCCGTCGACGAGCTCCTGATCCGCGAAGGCCGCCTGCGCAAGCTCGCCGACCCCGCGGAGCTGAGCTTCGCCAGGCGCGTTTCCGGCCCGCCCGGCGGAACCGCGAGCGCTCCGCGCACGCGCCGCGACCCCCGGCTTCTGCTCGAGCTGCTGCTCTCTGCGCTCACGGGCTGACGGCCGATCTCCCGGGCCACGCACTCCTGTCGCGATAGACCCTAGAATCCCCTTGATGCGCCGACGTGTTCGCGCGGCCGCCCTGCCCCTGCACCGCCGCTCAATACCCAAGCTCGCCGTCGACGGGACGCTGGTCGCGTTCGCCTACTACCTGGCGTACCAGCTGCGCTTCGACGGCGGCCCGACCGGCCACTACGCGGAGCTGCGCGAACGGACGATCTGGTGGGTCCTGGCGGGCAGCCTGCCGGTGCTCGTGTTCTCGCGGGTCTACCAGCGCCGCTGGCGCTACTCGAGCCAGCGGGACTACGAGGCCGTGACGCGCGCGATCGTGGCGATCGTGCTGCTCACCACGGTCGCCATCGAGGTGCTGCGCCCGGTGCAGCGCTACACCGCGCACTCCACTGCGCACGGCACCGTGACGGTCACCGCGACGGTCGGGCTGCCGAACGGCGTGATCGTGCTGTTCGGACTGCTCTGCCTCCTGTTCGTGGTCGGCGTGCGCGTGCTCGCGCGCACGATCTACGAGCGCCGTCCGCTGGCCGCGCTCCGCGGCGCGCGCGAGGGCGAGCGCAGCGTCCTGATCGTCGGCGCCGGCGACGGCGGGCGCCTGGTGCTGCGCGAGATCGCCCGCAACCGCGAGCTCGGCCTCGCGCCCGTCGGCTTCCTCGACGACGACCCCAGCAAGCACAACCTGCGCATCGACGGGGTGCGCGTGCGCGGGGACACGCAGTCCGACCTGCCGCGCATCCTCGACGAGGCCGAGCCGGACGAAGTCCTGATTGCGATCCCCTCCGCGCCGGGGTCGACGCGCGCCCGCGTGGCGCGCGAGTGCCGCGCGCGCGGGATCTCCGTGCGCACGCTGCCGACCGTGTTCGAGCTGCTCCAGGATCACGACACGATCGCGCGCCAGATGCGCGAGGTGCGCGTCGAGGACGTGCTCGGCCGCGAGCCCGTGCAGATGGATCTGGAGCGCGTCGGCGCCTACCTGGCCGAGGAGACGGTGCTCGTCACGGGCGCGGGCGGCTCGATCGGCGCCGAGCTGTGCCGCCAGATCGCGCGCGTCGGGCCGCGTAAGATCGTGCTGCTCGACCACGCCGAGGACAACCTCTTCCAGATCGAGCGCGAGCTGCTCGACGAGCGCCACGTCCAGCCGTCCGTGCTGGTGGCGGTGCTCGCCGACTGCAAGGAAGAGGAGCGCATGCGCGAGGTGTTCTCCGAGCACCGTCCCACCGTCATCTTCCACGCCGCCGCCTACAAGCACGTCGGCCTGATGGAGGCCAACCCGGTCGAGGCGGTCCGCAACAACGCGATCGGCACGCGCGTCGTGGCGCACGTCGCCGGCCAGCTGAAGGCGCGGCGCTTCGTGCTCGTCTCGACCGACAAGGCGGTCGCTCCGGCGACCGCGATGGGCGCCTCGAAGGCGCTCGCCGAGTTCGCCCTGGAGGCCGCGGCCGCGCGCTTCCCGGACACGCGCTTCAACGCCGTGCGCTTCGGCAACGTGCTCGGATCCTCGGGCAGCGTGGTGCCGATCTTCGAACGCCAGATCGCGCGTGGCGGCCCGGTCACGATCACCGACGAACGGATGACCCGCTACTTCATGACGATCCCCGAGGCTGTCCATCTCATCATCCAGTCGGGCTCGCTGGCCTGCGGCGAGGGCTCCGGCGGAATCGCGGGCGCCGATCTCGACGGTAAGTCGCGGGGGCGCGGCGCGATCCCGGAGCCTCCCCGCGCCGAGGTGTTCGTGCTCGACATGGGCGAGCCCGTGCGGATCGTCGAGCTGGCGCGCGCGATGATCGAGCTGTCGGGACTCCACCCCGACGGCGACATCGACATCGAGGTCGTCGGCCGTCGCGCTGGGGAGAAGCTGAACGAGGAGCTGTTCAACGACTACGAGCGCGCGCTGCCGACGCCGGCCGAGAAGATCCTCCTGGCCGAGCGCGCGCCGCTGCAGGCCGAGGCCGTCGAGGCGATGTTCGCGGAGATCGGCCTGCTAGTGCTCGAAGGCGACGCCGCCGGTCTCGCCGCGAAGGTGTCCGCGCTGTCGGCCACGCGCAACGGGCCGGGATCGACGGGCGGCCGCCGGCGCGCCGTGGATCTAGCCGCTGCCGACGCCGACGCCGACGCCGACGTGCGAGGAGGCGCGGGGCGCAGCACGCCTGAGCCGCTCGTACACTCCCGAGACGCATGATGACGGCTCTCCCGCCCGCGCTGTCGCTGTCCAGCTCGTTCACCGAGATCGGCGCGATCGCCGCGTTCGCGGCGCTGCTCGGGATCGCGGTTCTCGCGCTGCTGGTGTTCGCCCAGGCGCGCGAGCTCAAGCGCCTGCGCGAGTGGGCGGGCCGCGCTCCCGAGCGCGCCGCCGAGCTCGAGCAGCGGGTCAGCGTCGAGGCCGCCGCCCGCCTGCAACAGACCGCTCCCGGCGCGCAGCCGGCGCGCCCGCTCCCACGCACGACCCCCCTGAACCCGCGCCCCGTGACCGCCACGGCCCAGCCGGTCATCGTCCAGCCCGCCGCTCAGCCCGCGACGCAGGCTGCGGCTACAGCCGCGGCTGGAGCTCCGGCGGGGGCGCCCGCCATGGGCCAGGCGGCCGGCGCGACGCAACCGGGGACGCCCGCCCAGGCGAGCACGGGGCCCCCCGCTCCTCAGGCGGCCCCGGGGACCCTGCCCACCGCGATCCCGCCCGCCTCCGCATCGCCCGCCGTGGCCCAGCCCGCGGGGTCTGCCGAGACGCCCGCCGCGCCCGTGCCCCAGCCCGCCATGCCCCAGCCCGCCACGACCGCCCAGGCGCCCGTCGCGCCTGTGCCGGGGGCCGCGCCCGCCCATACGCCTGGGGCCGCGCCCCGCACGCCCGCTGCGGCGACCGCGGCCGCAGTCGAGGGGTCTGCCGCTCGAGCCGCTCAACCGGCCCCATCCGCCGCAGCTCCGCTGTCGCCGCCGATCCCGCCTCCGTCGTCGCCGGCCGCGACCGGTTCTCCGGCGCCCGCCACGGTGGCGGGCGCTGCCGCGGCCGCTCCGCGGGCGCCCATGCCGCCGGCGCCCCCCGGATCCGCGACCGCCGGCGTGGGCGGCTCGTCGCCGGCGCGGGTCACCCCCGCGGGCGTGCGCGCGACTCCCGCGGGCGCAGCCTCCGTGCCCGACTCTTCCTCGGGAGCTCCCTCAGGCGTGAGCGGAGCGGCCGAGGCGAGCGGGGTGAGTGGGCGATCGTCCTCACGTCCTGCCGCTCCCGCTCCCCCGGGGCGGCCACGCCGGGTCGCGGCGGCGGCCATGACAGGGGAGGCCGCCGTGGCCGCGAGGAAGCGGAGCGCGGAGGCGGGCATGCCGCCCGGCAGGGCGGCGTCCACTCCCGAGCCCGCCCGGGCGCGCCGCCCGGGCGGCATGCCCGCCGACGCCACGATCAGTCGCACGAGCCGCCGGTCTCCGGCCCGCGCGACGCTCGTGATCTTGGGAGCTGTGGTCGTAGGCGTGGTCGCGGTGGTCCTGGCGGTCACGGCGCTCGGGAAAGGGAGCTCCGGCACGAGCGCGGGCAAGAGCGCGACGTCCGCGAGCTCGGCCGCGACCGGTGGGCGCGTACACCACTCGCGCGCGAGCTCGCATCGGAGCGCGGCGTCCACCCCGGGCGTCGGCGCGGCGGAAGTGCAGGTGGCCGTGCTCAACGCGACGGGCACCGCCGGGCTCGCGCACCGGCTGTCGGCGAGCCTGCAGGAGAGCGGGTACTCGCAGGCGACACCGCTGGCCGGGGTGCCGCCGGGCACTCGCCAGACGACGGTCGTGGAGTACGCCTCGGGCCATCGCGCCGAAGCGGCGGGGGTGGCGCACGCGCTCGGCGTGTCGCAGGTGCAGCCGATGGAAGCGTCGGTGTCCCCGCTCGTCGGCAGCTCGACGGTGGCCGTGATCGCGGGCCTCGACAAGGCGACGCCGGCGGGCGCGGCCGAAGCCTCCTCCGGGGCGGGCACGCCCCCTTCGTCCTCCTCGTCGTCCAACGAAGCGGTCCCGTGACCGCCGGCCGATAACGGGCTTCCTCGACATCCCCGCGCGCTCGGCAAAGCCGCGCGAGCACGGCATCACGCACGTGCTCGACCGCGGCCTGTCGGTCGCCGAGGTCGACGGCCTGCTCGAGGTGGTGGGCCCCAGCGTGGACATCGTCAAGCTCGGCTGGGGCACCGCGCTGGTGAGCGCGAATCTGAAGCCGAAGCTGGAGCGCTACGCGGCGCACGGCATCCCGGTCGTGTTGGGGGGCACGCTGACGGAGCTGGCGATCCGCCAGGGCCGGGTCGAGGGGCTCGTCAAATGGCTGCACGAGCTGGGACTGCGCCACGTCGAGGTCTCGGACGGCACGATCGCGCTCGAGACCGAGGTCAAGAGCTACCTGATCCGTCAGCTCGCGAGCGAATTCACCGTACTGTCCGAGGTCGGCAGCAAGGACACCGACTTCATCATGGCTCCGTACGTGTGGGTGGAGCAGATCGAACGCGACCTGGAGGCGGGCGCCTGGAAGGTGATCGCCGAGGCACGGGAGTCGGGCACGGCCGGCATCTACCGGGCCGACGGGGAGGTGAGGACGGGCCTGATCGACGAGATCGCGCACGCGATCGACGCGGAGAAGATGATCTTCGAGGCGCCCAGGCGCGAGCAGCAGGTGTGGCTGTTGCACCGGTTTGGGAGCGAGTGCAATCTCGGCAACATCGCGCCCGACGACGTGCTCTCGCTGGAGACGCTGCGCCTCGGGCTGCGCTCGGACACCGTCGAGCGCTTCGCGCAAGGCGGGGAGGATTGACCAGGGCAGACCCGCTGGCGCGGGCGGTGTTCGCGCTGCTGGTCTTCGCATGCTTCGCCGCGTTCTTCGTGACGCAGCGGCTGAAGCACACGCCGACGGCGGTGCAGAACTTCAAACTGACGCCGCGCTTCTCGCCGACTTCGGCAGGAGAAGCGGGCGAAGAGCGGATCTCGTTCAAGCTCGCCCAGGCCGACGAGGTGACGGTCACGATCCTCGACTCTGCCGGGGACACCACCGCGACGCTCGTGCGCGACTGGCCGGTGGCCCGTTACAAACAGTTCTCGCTGCGCTGGAACGGACGCGTGGGAGCCGCGCACCGCTACACGCTCGTGCACACCGCCGGTCGGTCCTCGGGGAGTGGCGTCACGAGCGTTAGGCCGAACAACCGCGGCAGGCTCGCGAGCGCGGGCGAATATAGGGTCTGGGTGAGCCTTCGCAGGCTGCACCGGTCGGTGCGCTCACCGCGAAGCTTCACCCTGGTGCGGTGATGGCGGGCGAGATCGTCGCGGCGCTGCTCGGCGCGCTGGTGGTGGTCGGGGGGCTGGCATGGCTGATGCGCCGCCAGCCGGACGCGTTTCCGCTGCTGGCGATATCGGCGCTGCCGTTCAGGCTGCCGGTATCCGCGGACGGTCGCACGGTCAACCTCTTGATCCCGCTGTACCTGGTGGTGGCGGCCGGGACGCTCGCGCAGCTCGCGCCCAGACTCCTCGGCCACGGCGTCGAAGGCTCACGCGACGCCGCTGGCTGTCCTGGCCGGAGTCGGCGGCGTTACCGATCGGAGATCACGGGATCTCCGATCGGCCAGCAGGAGCTGGCCTACGGGTCTCCCGCCAAGATCTCGGCCTGGTGCTCGCCGCGGGGCCTGGAATGGCTGCTGTTCGGCGCCGTGGCGCTGTATGCGCTGCAGGGGACCTACTCCAGCGACCACGCCAAGGCGGCGGAGAACGTCGCCTTCTTCTACGTGCCGTTCGGGCTGCTGTTCCTGCTGCTGCGGGACGTGAAGTGGACGCGCGGCTTGGCGCTCGCGTGCCTGGGCGTGGCGGTGGCGCTGGCGGTGGCGTTCGCGGGTGTGGGCTTTGTGGAGTACGCGCGCAAGGAAGTGTTCCTCAACCCCAAGGTGGTGGCGGCCAACCAGTACGACAACTACTTTCGCGTCAATTCGCTCTTTTTCGACCCGAACGTCTACGGGCGGTTCCTGGCGCTGGTGATGATCGCCGTGACGACTGTCGTGCTGTGGAGCCATAGGCGGCGGGACGTGCTGATCGGCGCGGGCGTGCTCGCGTGGCTCTTGGGAGGGCTGGTGACGAGCTTCTCGCAGTCGAGCATCGCCGCGCTGCTGCTGGGGCTGGCGGTGCTCGCGGCGTACCGGTGGGATGTGCGCGCGACGGTGTATGTGGCGCTCGGGCTGGTGGCGATCGGAGGCGTGATCGTGTTCGCGGCGCCGGCGAGCCTGCACTTCGGACTGAGGGGGTCGGGCGGCTCGGCCAGCAACGCGACGAGCGGGCGCACGAAGCTGATATCGGGCGGTTTCGGACTGTTCGCCGGGCGGCCGCTCTACGGCTACGGCTCGGGGTCGTTCGAAACCGAGTACAAGCTGCACGGCAAGACGACGACCGAGAAGACCACGGAGAACGCGACCTCGGCGTCCCACACGATCCCGGTGACCGTCGCGGCCGAGCAGGGGATCCTCGGCGTCGCGGTCTACGTCGCGCTGCTGATCGCGGCCTTCGCCGTGCTGTTCAGAGGCGCCGGGCGGTCCCCGCCGCGGATCGCGCTGGCGGCGTGCTTCGCCGCGCTCGTGCTGCACACATGGACGTACGCCGACTTCCTGGAGGACCCGGTCACGTGGACGCTGCTCGGCATCGGCGTGGCGTTCGCGCGCGCGGGCCCCTCTTTTTGGGAGACCCGGGAGCCGGTCGCTTCGACGGGCCTCGCCGGCGCCGGTCACGGCAGCTGACGGCGCTTGTGAGCACTTTTTCCCCACGCGTGGCGTGAACCGGAGCCGCCGATAGGTTCTAGGCCGATGCTGGGCTACCTGAAGCGGCTCGTGACGACGGGCGCGGCGTACCAGTTCGGCGACATCCTCGCCAAGGGGATCGCGCTGATCACGATTCCGCTGTACACGCGCCACGTCTCGCAGGCGGGGTACGGCGCGGCGAGCTCGCTGCTGACGGCGGTGATCCTGTCGAGCATCTTCCTGCGGGTCGGGGTGGGGGAGGCGTTCATCCGCTTCTACTTCGACGACTCCGACCCGACCAGGCGCGATCGCATCGCGCGCACGGCGACGGCGACGGTGGCGTGGACGACGACCGCGGCGGCGCTCGTGGCGGTCGCGTTCTCGAGCCAGCTGTCGCGGCTGCTGCTGGGCTTTCACGATCCGGTCCTGGTCGACTGCGCGATCGTCGGACTGTGGGCGTTCACGAACCTGGAGATGGCCTACGCGCAGCTGCGCGTGGACGAGCGCGCGCGCGCGTACGTGTGGGCGTCGGGCGCGAACGTGGCGATGACGGTCGCGTTCACGGTCACGCTGGTGGTGTTCGCAGACCAGGGCGCGCGGGGTCTCTTGCTGGGCAACTTCGGCGCCTCGGCGCTGGTCGTGCTCGGCCTGTGGTGGGTGTTGCGGGCCCGCTTCAGCCTGCGCGTGAACAGGGCGGATCTGGGCGCGATGCTGCGCTTCGGGCTGCCCACGGTGCCGGCGGACGCGAGCGTGTACGGGCTGCAGGTCGCCGACCGGTTCTACCTGTTCCGCAGCTACTCGCACGCGGCGGCGGGCGACTACTCGGTCGCGCTGCAGTTCGCGACGGTCGTGTTCGTGGTGGTGCGGGGCTTTCAGTACGCGTGGCCGCCGTTGGCGTACTCGATCGACAGCGACGCGCACGCCGCGCGGCTGTACGCGGTCGTGACGAGTTACTTCGCGCTGGCGACGGGCGTGGTCGTGGCGGCGGTCGCGCTGCTCGGGCGCTGGATCGTGCGGCTGCTCGCGGCGCCCGCCTACTTCGGCGCGCACGCTGCGCTGCCCTGGCTGGCGCTCGGATGGGCGCTGTACGGGCTGTACCAGGTGATGATCGTGATCACCGGCCGCGCGCGGGCGACCGTGCGCAACCTGCCGGCCGCGGGGGCCGGCCTGGCGGTGAACGTCGCGCTGCTGTTCGCGCTGGTGCCCGGCGACGGCCTGGGGCTGGGGATCGCGGGGGCCGGGATCGCGCTGTGCGGGGCCTACGCGGCGATGCTGCTCGTCATGCACCTGCTGACGCGGCGCCTGTTCGAGGTCTCCTTCGAATGGCGGCGCCTCGCGCAGCTGCTCGCGATCCTCACGGCCGTGGCTGTCTCCGGCGAGCTGCTGCTGCCGGCCAGCGGCTTCGCCGGGCTGGCGCTGCGGGTCCTGTGGCTCGCATGGATCCCGGCGCTGCTGCTCACGACGCGCTTCTTCCACCCCCACGAGCGCGAGCAGGCGCGGGCGCTGGCGGCCGACGGTCGCAGGCGCGTGGCGGCCTTCCGGGCCGGGCACGGCGACGTGGAGGCATACGCCGAGGATCCGCTCAAGGATCTCTGACGGGCGGGGGACGGCGCGCAGGCCGCATTCGATGAGCTTGACGATCGCGCGAACCTTCATGCCGTCAGACGCTACGCAGCGCTTGGGACGGTTCTCTCCCTCGCGCCCGGCGATCAGGCGCCGGAGCGCCGGTTGTACTCCTCGGCGGCCTCGCGCAGCCCTTCGCCGCGGTTGGGATGGATGCTCGCCATCACGTGCCGCCAGTAGCGCCGAGCGGAGTGTCCGGGGAGCACGAGCGCAGCGAGGGCGCGCAGCGCGTACGACCACGCGGTCAGCCACCGCACCGTGCGCGCGGCCGCTTCTGAATGGTGCTTGCGCATGTACAGGTCGCGGTTGCGCGCCAGCTCGACGATCCGCCGCTCCGGGAGCGCGCCCGTCGAAAGCTGCTCGTGATGGATCGCGCGTGCGTCCGGCACGTACAGGCTGCGCCAGCCCGCGTCGCGCAGGCGCCGCGCGAAGTCCACCTCGTCGGAGTAGACGAAGAAGTCGGGGTCCATGTAGCCGACCTGCGCGGCCGCCTGCAGCCGCACAAGCAGCGCGGAGGACTGGCACCAGTCGACCTCGCGGGTGCGCGCACCCCTGCTCTGGACCGTGTACGGGCGGTGCAGCAGAAGCGCGCCGGCAAGCGCCGTGGCGAGGGTCGGAAACCGCCAGGCGCAGGCCTGCCCGTGACCGTCGGGGCGCAGCAGCCGCGCCCCCGCGCAGGCCGCGCCGGGATCGGCCTGGAGGGCCTGCCACAGCGCGAGCGTCGCCCCTCCCAGCAGCTCGGAGTCCTCGTTGAGCAGCAGCGCGTAGCGCCCGCCCGCGCGGGCCATCAGCTCGGAGTCGTTGCGGGCCTTGCCCCGGCGCTGGGGCAGCGCGATCAGCTCGTCCACCGCCGGGTGCTCGCGGGCCGCCTGGGCGGAGCCGTCGCGCGAGCCGTTGTCGAGCACGAGCACCTCGGTCGCGAACGGCAGCGCCTCGCGCTCGCGCGCGATCGCGTCCAGCCCGCGCAGCAGCAGCTCGCGCTGGGAGGTGTTCACGACGCAGTACGTCAGCTCGGGGGAACCGGCCACGCGCCTATTGTCTCGGGCGGTGCTCGTCCACGTCGTCGACCCCTCCGCCTACACGCCGCCGTACGACCACGCGCTGTGCCGCGCCCTGGCGGCGGCGGGCGCCGAGGTGACGCTGTTCACGAGCCGCTTCGCCTACGGCCCGATCGCGCCCGCGGACGGGTATGCGCGGCGCGAGCTCTTCTACCGGGCGGCCCTCGGCGCGCACGACCGCTCGAAGCTCGGCCGGCGGGTGCGCGTCGCGGTCAAGCTCGCCGAGCACGTCCCCGACATGCTGCGCTACCGCCGCCTGGCACGCGAGGCCGAGGTCGTGCACTTCCAGTGGCTGCCCGTCCAGCATCTCGACGCGCACCTGCTGCCGCCCCGGCGCTCCGCGGCCGGTGCCCGCCGCCCGCTCGTGCTGACCGCGCACGACATCCTCCCGCGCGAGCCCCGTCCGGGGCAGCTCGTCGCCCAGCGGCGGCTGTACGAGCGCTTCGACGCGATCGTCGTCCACTCCGAGCACGGTCGCGAGCGCCTGATCGGCGAGCTGGAGGTGGGCCCCGAGCGCGTGCACGTGATCCCCCACGGCGTGCTCCGGCCGTGGGAGGGTGCGCCCGCGGGCGAGTGCCCGGCCGGCGAGCCGCGGCTGCCCCCGGAGCTTCCGCAGGAGGGCGAGGGACCGGTCGTGCTCTTCTTCGGGCTGCTGCGCCCGTACAAGGGCCTCGAAGAGCTGCTCGGCGCCTGGCGCGGCGCCGGCGAGGAGCTGCCGGCCGGCGCGGAGCTGTGGATCGTGGGGATGCCCCGCATGGACCTCGCCCCGCTGCGAGCGGCGGCGAGCGGCGGCGAGCGCCCGGCCGGTGGGCAACCTGCCGGAATGCGGCCCGCGAGGCGGGTGCGCCTGCTCGAGCGCTTCGTCGGCGACGCGGAGATCCACGCGCTGATGCGCCGGGCCGACCTCGTCGTGCTTCCCTACCGCGAGGCCGACCAGTCCGGCGTCGCCTTCACCGCGCTCGGCGCGGGGGTGGGGCTGCTGCTCAGCGACGTGGGCGGCTTCCCCGAGCTGGCGGCGACCGGCGCCGCGCGCACGTTCTCCGCGGGCGACGTCGCCGCGCTGGGTAAGGCGCTGCGCGAGCTGTTGGACGACCCCGCCGCGCTCGCGGCGATGGCCGAGCGCGCTCGGGCCGCCGCGGACGGCCCCTACGCCTGGGGCGGGATCGCGAGGCGCACGCTCGGGCTGTACGAGGAGCTCCTGCGCGAGGATCCCCGCCGATGAGGACGGCGCTCGAGATCGTCTTCTGGATGTGCGTCGGGCTGATCGTCTGGACCCAGGCCGGCTACGCGCTCGTGCTCGCCGTCCTGGCGCGGCTGTTTGCGCGGAAAGCCCTCGCGTCCCCGCCCCCGGGCGCCCGGGCGCCGTCGCTGTCGCTGATCGTCGCGGCGCACGACGAGGAACGGGTGATCGGCGCGAAGGTCGCGAACGCGCTCGGGCTCGACTATCCAGCCGAGCTGCTGGAGGTGATCGTCACCTGCGACGGCTGCACCGACGCGACCGCCGCGCGCGCGCGCGAAGCGGGGGCCGACGTCGTGCTCGAGCTGCCGCGGGGCGGCAAGATCCGCGCGCAGGACGCCGCTGTGGAGCGGGCGCGGGGCGAGATCGTCGCGTTCTCGGACGCCAACGCGCTGTGGGAGCCCGACGCGGCGCGCGCGCTGACCGGCGCGTTCGCCGATCCGCGCGTTGGCTACGCGTGCGGGCAGGTCCGCTTCGTGCGCGCGGCCGCCGGCGCGGACGCTCCCAACCAGGAGGGGGTCTACTGGCGCTACGAGCTCGCGCTGCGCTGGAACGAGTCCCGGCTGTGCTCGGTCACGGCGGGCAACGGCGCGATCTACGCGACCCGCCGCGACGCCTATATCGTCGTCGACCCGATCATGGGCCACGACCTGTCGCTTCCCTTCAACATGGTCAAGCGCGGCCTGCGCGCGGTGTACGTGCCCCAGGCGCGCGCAAGTGAGAAGATGGTGCCCTCGCTCGCCGGAGAGTTCGCGCGCAAGCGGCGCATGATGAGCCACACCTGGCCGATCCTGATGCGCGGCGGGATGCTCTCGCCGCGCGGCTACCCGCCGATCTACGCGCTGATGATCTTCTCTCACCGTCTGCTGCGCTACCTGACGCCCGCCCTGCACGGGATCGCGCTCGCGGCGAACGTCGCGCTGCTGGCGCTTGGCGCGGGCCCGCTGTACGCGGTCACGCTCGCCCTGCAGCTCGCCCTGCTGCTCGCGGCGCTGCTCGGCGGCGCGCTGCGGGTCCGGCCGCTGTTGATCGCGCGCTACTACGTGCTCACGACCGCCTCGCCCGCGGCGGGCCTGTGGGACTGGCTGCGCCACGGCACCGCGGCTTCCTGGGAGGCCGCGGAGGGAACCCGGTGATCCGTCGCGCGCTCGACGTCGCGGTCTCGGCGCTGGCGCTGGCGCTCGCCGCTCCCGTGCTCGCGGCGGCGATGGTCGCGATCCGGCTGGAGTCGCCCGGGCCCGTCGTCTACCGGCAGCGGCGTGCCGGCAGGGACGGCCGCCCGTTCGACGTGCTCAAGCTGCGCACGATGGTCGACGGGGCCGAGCACATCGGCGCGGGCCTGGCGATCGACGCGAACGACTCGCGCGTCACCCGCGTCGGCGCGCTGCTGCGCCGGACCTCGCTGGATGAGCTGCCGAACCTGCTCAACGTGCTGCGCGGCGAGATGTCGCTGATCGGCCCGCGCCCGACCCTGCCGGCGCAGGTCGAGCAGTACACCGAGCGCCAGCGCGGCCGCCTGGCGGTCAAGCCGGGGATCACCGGCTGGGCGCAGGTCAACGGGCGCGCCTCGCTGCCGTGGGCGGAGCGGATCGAGCTCGACCTCCACTACATCGAACACCGCTCGCTGGCGCTCGACTTGAAGATCCTGTGGCGCACGCCGGCGCTCGTGCTCGGCGGCTCGGGCCTCTACAAGGGCGCGACCGGCGGCTGGGAGCACGAGCTGTGAGCTCGCCCGCCCGAGCTGAGAGCCCGCCCGCGGTCCTCCTGACCGGCGCGGGCAAGCGCTATGACATCGTGGCCTGCTTTGCGCGGCTGACGCGGACGATCGCCGCCGACCCCAATCCGCTCGCGCCGGCGCAGTACGCGGCGCACGTGTGCGCGGCGGCGCCGCTGATCGAGGACCCCGAGTACGTGCCCGCGCTCGAGCGCCTGTGCGCCGAGCACGGCGTTGGCGCGGTGCTGCCGCTGACCGACCTCGACATCGAGATTCTCGCCCGCGCCCGCGCGGACGGACGGCTGCCGGCGCTCGTGCCCTCGCCGGAGATCGCCCGGGCGACCTACGACAAGTACGAGGCCCACCTGCTGTTGCGCAGGCTTGGACTGCCCTCGCCCCCGACGGTCCTGCCGGGCGAGTCAGACGGCGCCCTGGAGGAGCTGCGCTACCCGGTGATGGTCAAGCCCCGCCGCGGCTCGGGGGCGCGCTCGATCCACCTCGCGCACGACTCCGAGCAGGCGCGCTTCTTCGTCGACTACGTCTCCGAGCCGACGATGATCCAGTGCGCGATGGGTGGCCCGGAGCTGTCGATCGACTGCCTCGGCGACCTGTCCGGGCGCTGCCTGAACGCGATCCCCCGCACGATGCTCGAGTCGCGCGGGGGCGAGTCGATCAAGGGCACGGTCGTGCGCGACGCGGAGCTGATCGAGCTCGGAGCGCGCGTGATGGAGGCGCTGGAAGTGCGCGGCCCCGCGACGATCCAGGTCTTCCGCGACCCCGAGCTCGGGGTCGCGATCACCGACGTGAACACCCGCTTCGGCGGCGCCTTTCCCGCCCCGGTGTACGCCGCGCTGCCGGGGCGCACCTACCCCGAGCTGATCGTCTCGCTCGCCGCGGGCAAGACCGTCGCGCCGCACGTCGGCGAGTTCGAGGCGGGGAGGACCTTCACCCGCTACTACTGGCAGCTCGAGCTCGACGAGCGCATGCGGCCGACGGGGCGCGAGATAGTGCCCGGCGGTCCACCGCGTCCGCACTGAGAACCGCTTTCAAAAAGACCGGCACGCCCGGAATGCGTCCCTGGACACTGTGCTGACCGATCGAAGATCGGCGAGCACCGCCTGATGGAAGAGGTTCTGAGTCGTAACGGTCTTCGAAGCTGCAAGAATCAGTGGCTGTGAATCCGACGATGCTCGCCGATCCTTCGGGGGCGCCCGCGACAGAGCAGCCGTCCAGCGCCGGCAACGGACCGGAGGGGAACGGGTCTGTCCCGGACGGGCCCGTCGGGCCGACGGACAGCCCCGCGGCCGCCCCCCAGGCCACGTGCCCGAACTGCGGCGCGCAGCTGGGCGCCGGCCAGGACTGGTGCCTGGAGTGCGGCCTCGGAAGGCCCGGCAGCCTCGAGGCGGCGGGGCCGGGTTGGCGCTCGGCCACGACCGTGCTGGCCGTCACGGCGGCGCTCGTGCTGGGGGCGGGAGCGGCGGCGTATGCCGCGCTGAGCAAGGGCGGTCCCCACAAGGCGGCGCCCAAGGTCGTGACGGTCGCGCAGGCCCCGCCGGCCACCGGCCCTCCGAGCACCACCACGCCGGGCGCCGCGACGCCCGGGACAGCGACCTCGCCGGGCGGGCTGGGGACTCCGACGACGATCAAACCGCTTCGGGGAACGAGCAAAGCGCCGAAGACCCCGCTGACCGCGGCGGCGCCGAAACCTGCGGAAGCGACGACGCCCACGACCGGCTCGGGCTCGACGGGCTCGGGCACGGGGACGAGCGAATCGACGACCAAGTCGAGCGGCGGCACGACCACCGCGGAACAGACCCCGACGGCGATCCTGCTCGACAACAACTCCGCGAGCACGTACAACCCGTACGGCTATCCGGCCGGCGAATTCGGCGACCCGCGTCTGGCGATCGACGGCGAAGCTCCCACCGCCTGGACCGCGAAGGTCAACCCGGCCGTCGCCCCGAGGATGGCGGAGGGGCTGCTCATCGACCTGAAGACCGCCCAGAAGGTCTCGGCGCTCACGCTGATCACCTCCACCCCGGGCATGACCATTGAGGTGTACGGCGCCAACGGGCACACGGTGCCGGGATCGATCACGGACCCCGGGTGGACGCCGCTGAGCTCGGCTCAGGACGCGAAGAAGCGGACCACGCACATCAAACTCCGCGACAACAAGGCGTTCCGGTTCGTGGTGCTGTGGATCAGCAAGGCCCCGGCCTCCTCGGTCGGCACGCCCCAGGCGCCCGGACGTGTGAGCGTCAACGAAGTCGAACTGTTCCCGCCGAAATAGGCCAGGACGGCGCGCGGCAGAGCCGGACGGCGGTCAGCCCGCGCTCTTGGCGCCCCGGCCGGCGCGGCGGGGACGCCAGGCTTCGTCCAGGAAGCCGGCTATCTCGTCCGTCAGGCGCTCGGGCCGCAGGCGCAGCTCGACCAGCGAGTCCGCCTCCAGGAGTCGCGCGTTCGGCAGCTCTTCGGCGAGCATGCCCGCGTCGGAGAAGGGGTGCACGGGATCGCGCCGGTGGCCGAGCACGAGCGCCGGCATCGTGAACGTGCGCCGTTCGCTGCGGTGGGGGGCGATGCGGCCGAAGAAGAGGCCTTGCAGGAGTGCGCCGCCGGGCCCGGGGTCCTGGCGGACGAGGTCGAGCAGGACGTTGCCGTAGTAGGGCAGGAGTCGCCGCGGAATGGCGCGCGTGGCGCGCGCCACGATCTTCATCACCGGCTCGCCGAACGTGAGCGCTACGAGGACCGGCGTGAAGGTGAGCGCGCTGGCGAGCAGCGCGTTGTCCAGGACCGGCATCTCCACGACCATGCCGCGCAGGCGCTCGGGCGCGCGCGAGGCGACCTCGAGAGCGGCGTTCGCGCCCAGCGAGGTGCCCATCACGACGGCCTGCTCGAGCTGGAGATGATCCATCAGGCCGATCAGCTGCTCGCCGAAGGAGTGCATCGAGTAGCGCCACATGTCGCGGGGGCGGTCGGATTCGCCGTGGCCGAGCAGGTCGACGGTGATCACGCGGTTGCCACGGGCGGCGAGGGCCTTCGCCAGCGGGCGGTGCATCCGCTGGGAGAGCAGCAGCCCGTGGACGAGGATCAGCGGCCGGCCGGCGGCCGAGGCGCTTTTGGCCGTCCGCCCGCGCGCACCCGACGGGGTGACGACCCCCGCGGGGCCACCGCCGTACTCGGTGTAGGCGATGCGCTGGCCGTCGATCTCGGCGTAGGACATACAAACTCAGAGTACTCCTCCGGGCCGACTCCTCACGGCTGCGACGCCCGGCGGCGGCCGATCGCCGGCGAGCATGGCTTGGCGGCGGGCCGTCAGAGGCCGGCGGCGGGAGGTTCTCGCAGGCACGGATCCGGGCGATGCCGTGGTTCGCCCGGATTCCGTGCCCTGTCCCTCTCCAGCGGCCAGGCCGGCGACGGTTGGCAGGATGCCCGTCTCCGGTCGACCTGACCTTGAAACCCCTCGGGGGATGCGAAGGTGCGGTAGGTTGTGACGGCGAGATGGCCAAGCAGGCACGCATCCTGGCGGGCGAGACCGCCGCGATCACCGGGGCGGCGCGCGGTATCGGGCGGGCGACGGCGCAGGCGCTGACGCGCAAGGGCATGAGGGTCGCGATCGGGGACCTCGACTTGGAGGCTGCCCGCAAGACGGCCGCGGAGCTGGGCCCGAGCGCGGTCGCGCTGGAGCTCGACGTGACCGAGCGCGAGTCGTTCTCCAGATTCCTGGACGACGCCGAAGAACAGCTCGGCCCGCTGGACGTGCTGGTCAACAACGCCGGGATCATGCAGCTCGGCAGGTTCGTCGACGAGGACGATCTGACGGCGCACAGGATGGTCGACATCAACATCCACGGCGTGATCCTCGGCATGAAGCTCGCGCTCGAGCGGATGGTGCCGCGCGGGCGGGGGCACATCGTGAACATCTCCTCACAGGCCGGCAAGTTCGGCGCGCCGGGCGGCGCGACCTACTCGGCGACCAAGCACGCGGTCGTCGGCCTGACCGAGGCGGTGCGTGGAGAGCTGCGCCTGATGGGCGCGGACGTGCGGCTCAGCTACGTGATGCCGTTCGTCGTCAACACCGAGCTCGGCGGCGGCCTCGGGGAGGCACGGGGGATGAAGAGCTTGCAGCCCGCGGACGTGGCGGACGCGATCGTCGAGGCGCTCCAGTATGGGACAGTCGACGTGTGGTTGCCGAAGTCTTCGAAGCGCACGAACGCGCTGGGAGTGCTCTTGCCGCGCAGGCTGGCCGAGGGGATGGCGCGGGCGATGAAGGCCGACCGGGTGCTGGCCGACGCCGACGCGAACGTGCGCAAGGCCTACGAGCTGCGCGCGTCGGCGTCCGAGCCGAGCCTGCAGGCGGGGGCGCGGACGGGGATCGCGGAGAAAACGGGTTCCTGATCGCCGGACGGGTAGTGGCTCTGGTTTGGGATGCTCGCGCGACGGAGTCGGCCGTGGCGACATCGATCCAGGGTGTCGGCGATCCGCAGCGCTAGGCCGTGAGCCACTCGGCGATGAGGCTGCCGAGCAGCGGGCCCTGGTCCTCCTGCAGGAAGTGGCCGGCGCGCTCGATCGTGCGCGGCGGCGGCCGGCCGATCGCCTTGGCAAAGCGCTCGCCGACGGACGGGGGCAGAACGGGGTCGGAGTCGGCCCACAGCATCAGCGTGGGGCGACGGTCCTCGCGCAGCGCGTCCAGCACGCGCTGACCGGCGGCGGCGCCGGGCGCGTCGGGGGAGAGGGGTATGAGCAGCGGAAAGGCGCGCGCGCCCGCCTTGAAGGACGGGTCGGGGTAGGGGGCGTCGTAGGCGGCGATGACCTCCTCGCCGGGGTCCGTATGGCAGCCGCCGCGCACGAGGAAGCCGACGGGCAGGTCCTCGGTGCGGGCGACGAAGTCGTGGAACGCCATCCAGGCGTCGGACATCGGCTGATGGCCCGTGAACAGGCCAGAGTCGAGGATCACGATGCGGTCGATGCGTGCGGGGCGCTCGACCGCGAGGCGCAGCCCGATCGGCCCGCCCCAGTCGTGGACGACGATCGTGGCGTTTCGCAGGTCGAGATCCTCGAGCAGCGTCGCCGCGAGCGAGACGTGGCGGTCGTAGGTGTACCAGCTGACGTCGAGCGGCTTGTCCGAACGTCCGAAGCCGGGCAAATCGGGCGCGACGCAGCGAAAGCCCGCGTCGCGCACGGGTCCGATCAGCCGGCGCCACAGAAACGACCAGGTCGGCTCGCCGTGCATGAACAGCACGGGCGGGCCTGAGCCCTCGTCGATGTGGGCCAACCGCAGGGAGTCGACCTCGCGGTAGACGGGCACGAACGGAAAGTCGGGCACGCCGGCGAACGCGTCGTCGGGCGTGCGCGCGAAGTCGATCATGCGGGCATCCTATTTGTGTTCCGGTCGGCGCATGCGGCCCGGCCTTCCATGCGTTAGGCTCGCAGCCGATGCACGCGGTGGCGATCCAACTGGCGCCGATCATCGGCGCGGAGAAGAGCAAAGTCCCCTTCTACATAGCCGGCGGCGCGCTCGTGGCGTGGGCGCTCGTGCTGTCGCTCGGGCTGGGCCTGCGCAAACCGGAGTTCCCGTCGGGCTTGCCGGGCGAGCGGATCGTGATCGCGATCACCGCCGTGCTGGTGGTGGCGGCGGCGTCGATGGCGGTCGTGACTTCGAGTCCCCCCGCCAAGCCGGCGCGGGCGAGCAGCGGGGGCGTCGTGGAAGTCGGCGAAACGAAGGGCAAGAAGTGAAGCTGTACGTCTGTTGGGGCACGTTTGCGACGCCGCGTCCCGGCGGACATCCCTGCCACAACGCCTACCGCGCGCTGAAGGATGCGGGCCACGACCCGAAGGTCGTCAAGTCCTACGGCCTGGCGCCGCTGCCGGGCGTGTTCAACCGGACCCGCGGGCGGCGCGAGGTGCGCGAGCTGACCGGCAATCGCTGGGTGCCGACGCTCCTCCTCGACGACGGCACGGTCATCGACGGCTCGCGTGCGATCGTGGACTGGGCCGGCGCCAACCCGGCGTAGCTCTGACGCGAGACCCTGATCGGCGACGCTTCGACGCCGCGGCGCGCCTGCAGGCGACGCCACTCGAGGTCGGCGTCGCCACGCGCGGCGGCCCGGCCGAGCGCGATCGCGACGGCCACAACCGAGCTGGCGGCGAAGAGCGCCGCTAGGACGATAGGCATGGACACTGACTCCTCATGACCTCGATCCCTGACTCCGAGACGGGAACACTCGCACATGCGGCGGACGGTCGTCCAGTCTCGTGCGCGAAGGGTTCCCGCAATGTCCGCAATACTTTCGACGCGAACCCGGGGATACCCTCCCGGATGCGGCCGAACGGGCGACACGCACCGACCTCCACGACGAACACGTATGGACGTCCTGGCCAGGCTCAGGCCCGCGCGCCAGACAGCCGCCAGGCGAACAGCACGGCCGCGACCGAGGTGGCGAGGTTGAGGCTCGAGACGCCCGGGCGCATCGGGATCGCGATCCGGGCGTCGGCGCGCTCCAGCAGCGCGGGACTGAGACCCTGGCGCTCGGTGCCGAAGGCCAGGACGGCGCGCGCGGGCAGCGCGCCCGGGTCCAGCTCCTCGCCGGCGGGGTCCAGCGCGAGCAGCGGCCGGTCCAGGACCGGCGGCAGGCCCTCGGGCAGGCGGGCGACGGGCAGCGCGTAGTGCAGGCCGGCGGCGCCGCGCAGGGCGTCGGGGTGCCAGGGGTCGTGGCCGCCGGTCGTGAGCACGCCGGCCGCGTCCGCGGCGGCGGCGACGCGCACACAGGCGCCCATGTTGCCGAGGTCGCGGGGATTCTCGAGCAGGACGATCGGCGCGGCGCGGTCGTCGGCGAGGACGGCGCTCGGATCGGCGGACGGGCGCTCGGCGAGCGAGATCACGCCGGTGGGAGGAACCAGCGGGGCGAGCTTGGCGAATACGTCCGCCGGGACCGTGCGCGCGAGGGCGAGGATGTCCTGCGAGAGCTCGGGCGCGAGCTGGGAGGCGAGACGCTCCAGCGCGGCGGCGTCGGCGCAGACGACCTCGAGCACGACGGCGCCGAAGCGCAGCGCGTGCTTGAGCGCGTGGAAGCCTTCGAGCACGACCAGCGTCCGGTCGCGTCGCGCGCGCCCGAAGCGCGGGATCAGCGATCCGTCGTTCGGCACGGCGCGATGATCGCACGGGAGTCGGGTCGGGCGCGGGCCGTGTGCTAGACCTCCGCGCGCGATGCCAAGGGTCTGCGTGCCGACAACCCGCCATCTACCCGTGACGCGCACCCCGCGTCCCGAAGCCGTGATCTTCGACAACGATGGGCTGCTGCTCGACACCGAGGAGGCGTGGACGCGCGCCGAGCGGACGCTGTTCGCGAGACGCGGGCGGGTGTTCACGATCGAGCACAAGCGCTCGCTGATCGGCTCCGCGCGCCCGGCCGCCGCGCTGAAGCTGGAAGCCATGCTCGAACTGGCGGGCCAGGGCGGGGAGCTGATTGACGAGCTGCACGAGCTCGTCATGGAGGAGGCGCTCGCGGGCGTCGCGCCCCGCCCCGGGGCGCTCGAGCTGATCGAGCGGCTGGCCGGCGGCGGAGTGGGCCTGGGAGTGGCGTCGAACTCGCGGCGGGAGTTCGTCGAGCGTACGCTGGAGAGCGCCGGGCTGCTCCGTGGACCGTTTGCGACGATCGTCTCCGTGGAGGATGTCGAGCGTCCCAAGCCGGCGCCCGACATCTATGTCGAGGCGTGCCGGCGACTGGGCGCGCGGCCCGACGCGAGTGTCGCGCTCGAGGACTCGCCCACCGGCGTCGCGGCGGCCGCGGCGGCCGGGATGTACGTGATCGGGGTGCCCTACTTCGAGGACGGCGAGCTGCCGGGCAGCGACCTGACGGCGCGGAGCCTCGCCGACCCCGCCGTCGCGCAGGCGCTTGGCCTGGCCGGGAAAGAGAGCTGAGCGCCGGAGCTACGACGCCCGCCGGGCGCCGGGCGGTCAGGGGCGATCACGGCGCCGCTCGAGGCGACCTCGGGGCGCTCGCAGCCGCCGCTGGAGCGAGCCGCGCGAGGGGGCGGGGCGCTAGATGATCTGCCTGGCGGGGCCATACAATGGGGGTTGACAGCCCTTCCGCTCGCCAGAGACGAAAGCCGCCACGCCGCTCAGATGACAGCCATCACCGAAATCTCCAACGACGCTCGCGTCGAGCGGTCACAGGAGCCGGGCTCGGCGCCGATCGCGATCATCGATTTCGGGTCGCAGTACACGAACCTGATCAGACGCTCGTTTCGCGAGCTCTCGGTGAATTGCACGATCCACTCCCCCGACGTGGCGGCCGAGGAGCTCGCCGAATGCGCCGGCGTCGTCCTCTCGGGCGGCCCGTCGAGCGTGTATGGCCCGGACGCGCCACGGTGTGACGCCGCGATCTTCGATCTGCCGATCCCCATTCTGGGCATCTGCTACGGCCACCAGCTGATGGCGGAGATGCTCGGCGGGCGGGTCGCGCCCGGCGAGGGCGGCGAGTATGGACGGGCGCGCCTGGAGGTGCTGAAGGGCGACCATCTCTTCACGGGCGTGCCGCGCGAGCAGGAGGTGTGGATGAGTCGCGGCGACGTCGTCGAAGCGCCGCCACCGGGTTTTCAGGTGGTCGCCCAGACGGACGCGTGCCCTGTGGCGGCCATGACGAGCTCCGCCGGGGATCGTTACAGCGTGCAGTTCCATCCCGAGGTCGCACACACGACGCATGGTGTGCAGATCCTGAGGAACTTCGCGCTCGGGGTTTGCAAGGCCGGCGTGACCACCCGCTCGCACGACCTGGTGGACGACCTGGTGGCCGGGATTCGCGCCGAGGTCGGCGACCGCCGGGTGTTCCTGATGCTGAGCGGCGGGATCGACTCGACGGTCGCGTGTGTGCTGCTGGCGAAGGCGCTCGGCAGCGAGGGGGTCTTCGGACTTCATGTCGACACGGGCCTGCTGCGCGCGGGCGAGACCGACTTCGTGGTGCGCACGCTGAACGAGCTGGGGATCCACAACTTCAAGGTGGTGGACGCGTCGAGCGACTTCCTGGCGGCGCTGAAGGGCGTGACCGATCCCGAGCTCAAGCGTCGCGCGGTCGCGCAGGCCTTCCTCGACGTCAAGGATCGGGAGATGGAGGCGCTCGGCCTGGACCCGGCGCAGTGGCTGATGGGACAGGGCACCATCTACCCGGACCTCATCGCCAGCGGCGTCTCGGATCACTCGCACACGATCAAGACCCATCACAACTCCCTGCTCCAGGAGAGGACGGAGTTCCCGATCGTGGAGCCGCTGAAACTCCTGTACAAGGACGAGGTCCGCAGGATCGGCACGGCGCTCGGGTTGCCGGAGGACTTCGTCTGGCGCGAGCCGTTTCCGGGCCCGGGGCTCTCGATCCGGCTGCTCGGCGAGGTGACGGCCGAGAAGCTCGAGCTGCAACGCGCCGCCGACGTGATCCTGGGCGAGTGCCTGCGCTCGACACGCTGGCATCGGGATCTGTGGCACAGATTCCCGGTCCTGGGCGTCGTCAGCGAGCTCGAGGCGCCGGTGCTGCGCGAAGGGGTGCTCGGCGATCTCTCGCAGGAGAGGCTCGACACGGTCCAGGCGGCGAGCAGGATCCTCGAGGAGGAGCTGGCGGCGCACGGCGTGTCGCACGATCGCGCGGAGTGCGTGATCCTGCCGCTCAAGTCGGTGGGGATCAAGGGGGACGCGCGCAGCTACGAGTCGCCCGTGGCCGTATCGATCGCCGAGCGGGGAGAGTGGGCCAGGGTGCCGTACCCGTTCCTGGAGGAGCTCAGCTCCCGCCTGACCAACGAGGTGGGGAGCGTGAATCGCGTGGTGTATGACCTGACGAGCGGCCCGGCGATCGCAGAGATGGACCGGCTGGCGTTCCTGCGGCTGATCACCAGCCGCGATGCGATGACCGCCGACTGGGCGAAGCTCGAGTACGAGCTGCTCGCGGAGATCTCGGGACGGATCACCCGCGAGACGGCCGTCGACTGCGTGATGCTCGACATCACGCAGAAGCCGCCGTCGATGATGGAGTGGGAGTAGGCGCAGCGGCACGCCGGCGCTCCGAGCGCCGCCTTTCGCGCTTGCGTCCGCGCCGGACCACCGCCGACGGCGGCGGTGCCCACCGCTACCGCCCACCGATCGAAGATCGGCCAGGCGCTCCCATTGGGATAGGTCCTTACGCCGCGATAAGTGTTGACGCAGCGGCGACGTAGAGGACGGCCTGGACGCGCGCGACGGCGCCGACCGCGCTGTCGGGCACCAGCAGCTCGGGGTGGTGCAGCGGGCGCGCCGTGAAGCCTTCGGCGCCGTCGAGCCCGACGAAGCCCATCGCCAGGGGTGCGAGCTCACCGAAGAAGGCGAAGTCGTCCGAGCCGCAGGAGCGCCACTCGCGGGCGGGGACGAGGTCCGCGGCGGCGAGCAGCCCGCGCGCGGCGGCCACGATCCCGGGGTCGTTCTCGAGCGCGGGCTCGCCCTCCACCAGCTCCACGCTCGAGCGACAGCCGTGGGCGGCCGCGATCCCGTCGACGACCTCCTCGACCATCCGCCGCAGCGCGAGGCGATCGTCCGGCCGGTGGGCGCGCAGCGCGGCGCGTGCGCGCGCGTGGGGGGGGATCACGTTCTCCGCGCGTCCACCCTCGAGCACGCCCACCGTCAGGACCGCCGGGCCGAGCGGGTCGATCCGGCGCGAGCGGAGGGCGTGGAGGGCGACGACGACGTGCGCGATCGCAAGCACGGGATCGCGGCCGTGGTGCGGATAGGCCCCATGCGATGGCTCTCCGTAAACGGTGATCTCGACGGAGTCGCTCGACGCGTTGACCGGGCCGGGATCGAGCCCGACGGCGCCCCACGGCAGTTCGGGATGGACGTGCGCCGCGAGCACCGCCGCGGGCGCGAGCGCCGCGAGCTCCTCGCGGGCGAGCCGCTCGGCGCCGGAGGGATAGGCCTCCTCGCTCGGCTGGAAGACCGCCAAAAGCGCAGCGGGCAGCTCGTCGCCGAGCGCGTGCGCGGCACGCGTCAGCGCGACCAGCGCCGCCATGTGGACGTCGTGCCCGCAGGCGTGCATCACGCCCCCCGCGGCACGGAAGGGCGCGTTCGTACGCTCCTCGATCGGAAGCCCGTCGAGCTCGGCGCGCACGGCGACGGCGGGACCGTCGGCGGGGCCCACACGGGCGATCCGACCGGTCCCGGCGACCGTGGCGCACGCCACCGGCAGCTCCTGCGCGACGGTCGCGGCCGTCTGCCGCTCGGCGTGTGCCAGCTCCGGCCTGGCATGCAGCCGCCGGCGCAGTTCGACCGCGGCGTCGAGCTCGCGCTCGACGCCGCCGAGCAGCCGCTCGAGCAGCGCTTCAGTAGACAGCGGCATAGCGTCGGCACACCTCGCTGACGTCCAGGTCCGAGACCGCCTGCAGCTCGGCGCGCTTGACCCCGACGTAGGCGTCGTACAGCAGCGGCGTCATCCACCCGCGCACGGTGTTGTCCTCGGCGAGCGCCTGCAGCGAGCCCTCGAGCGATGGGGGCCACCCGCCGACCCGGTAGCGGGCCGCGTCGGCCTCGTCGAGGCTCGCCGGGTCGCGGTCGAGGATCGGCGGCGCCGGCAGCTCGGCGCGCACCCCGTCGAGTCCCGCTCGGACGATCGCGCCGAGGGCCAGGTACGGATTCGCGGTCGCGTCCGCGGCGCGGTACTCGAGGCGCAGCTGCGGCGCGTGCTCGGCGCCGGCGAGCGAGACCAGCGGCGGGATGCGCAGCAGCGCTTCACGGTTGCGTTGCGCCAGGCAGATGGCGCCGGCGCTCCAGCGGTGGGGTTCCAGGCGCGCGGCCGAGATCGGGCTCGGCGCGGTCAGCGCGCTCAGAGCCGGCGCGTGGAGCAGGATCCCGGCCGCGAAGCGCTCGCCGAGCTCGCTCAGGCACGCCGGGCGCGAGGCGTCGTAGAGCAGCGGCTGACCGGCGGCGTCGAGCAGGTTGAGGTGGATGTGCACGCCATTTCCCGCGCCGGCGGGGTCGGGCAGGGGAGCGAAGCCCGCGCGAAGTCCGTGCCGGCGGGCGATCTCGCGCACGACCTCTTTGAGCACGACGCTGCGGTCCGCGCCCGCGAGACCCTCGGCGGGCCGCACGGGGATCTCGAACTGGTGGGGCGCGTACTCGGGGAAGAAGCGCTCGGGCTGCACGCCGGCTTGCACGAGCGCGCCCATGACGTCGGCGGCGAACGGTTCGGCGCGGCGCTGGGCCTCCAGCGAGAACGGCAGCGCCGGCGGCTCGTCGACCGGTCGAAGACCGGCCAGCAGCTGGAACTCGTGCTCGAAGCTCGCCACGAGGCGGATGCCGACGGAGTCGAGCTCGCGCAGGGCGTCGCGCAGGAAGCGCCGCGGACAGCACTCCCACGGTTCTCCGTCGGTCTCGACGATGTCGCAGAGCACGAGCTCGAGCGCCCCGCCGCGGGAGTCCGCCTCGACGCGCACGCGGGTGTCGCGGTCCGGCAGCAGGCGCAGATCGCCGGTCGAGCCGAACGGGTTGGGCTCGGCGAGCGAGCCGAGCGGCGTGAGCGAGTGGTTGGCGGGCACCCAGCCGACGCCCGCGTCGAGGTGATCCGCGAGCTCGGACGCGAACACCGAACGTCCCCGCACGATCGCGCCGAGGTCGCAGCAGACGAGCGCGGCCAGGTCGGCCGCGCTCACGCCAGCATCTCTGGTGTCACGGTGCCGTTGTCCCAGATGCCCTCGAGCAGGCCGTACGCGCCCGCGCCCGACCGCACCGTCGGCGCGTCCTCGCAAGAGGCGACGACGATCATCCCCCCAGCCGGCTCCTCGCGGCGCTCGAGCGCGACGGCCAGACGCTCCTGGGGCTGCAGGTGCACGCCCCAGCTCCCGAGCGAGGGATAGGTGTCGGCCACCCCGTACAGGTTGCCGCCCGGTCCTTCGACGCGCCCGATCACGCAGGCGAAGTGCCCGACGTCCCAGTCGGCCGGCGGGCCTGACTGCTCGCCGTCGAGGAGGTAGCCGAGCAGCTGGTCTGGGCGCGGGCGCGACCCCCAGAGGTGGCGGGTGGCGAAGTTGGCCACGAGCGTGACCGGGTTTGCCAGCGCCGCCGCGAGCTCGAACAGGCCGCCGAGCGTTCTCGCCGTCCACGGTCCCTTGTAGGGGATCGCCGCCAGCCGTCCGCTCGCGAGCTCGTCGATCGCGTGCACCAGTCCGGCCGCCGTCGTGCCGGACACCGTCGCGTCGTCGATCGAGGGCAGCGAGAGCCGGTAGTCGCGCCGGCCCTGCTCGTCGAAGGGCAGGGAGCCGGCGTCACGCAGCCCGCAGACGACGCTCCCGGCGGCCTGCGCCACGGCGTCCTGGTCGAGCGGCTCGCCGCCGTGCTCGTCGATGCCGGCGGCTTGCAGCGCGAGGGCGCCGCAGAACGCGCCGCACAGGTCGTCTCGCTGCGGCAGCTCGCGGGCGTGGATCGCGAGCAGCCTTCGAGCTCCCGGGAGCAGCGTCATCTCCAGCGAGGGAGCCTCCATGGACCCAAATATACGGGCGCGGCGATCGTCGCCTCAGGCGACCGTACGGCCCAGCGCCAGCAGCTCATCGGCTGAGGCGCCCAGGGCGCTCAGCAGCACCTCGAGGTCCGGTACGGCGTCGCGGTCGGCGACCACGCCGAAGAACACGTCGCCGTCGTAGCTGACCGCGGCAACGCCGACGGCGTGCTCGGCGGCGAGCGGAACGAGCGGGTAGATCTCGCGCAGCGGCGCCCCGAAGGCGTACAGCGTCTGCTGCGGACCGGGCACGTTCGTGACGGTCACGTTGAACAGCCGCGTCGCGTACAAAGCCTGCGCGATCGTGGAATGAAGCACCGGCGGCGCCAATCCGGCCAGCTCGATCACGGCGCTGGTGCCCGCCGCCTGTCCGTCGGACTTCAGCGACTCGGAGCGGGCCACGGTTTCGCGATAGCGCCGCACCGGATCGGCCTCCGCGACGGGCAGCTCCACGAAGAGCGAGGAGATCCGATTCCCCAGCGCGAGACGCTCGCTCGCGACACGGACGTTCATCGGCACCATCGCTCGCAGTCCCTTCGCCGGCAGCGCCTCGCCGCGGGACTCGAGCAGCGCCCTCAGCCCGCTCGCGGCGAGGGCGAGCACGACGTCGTTGATCGTGCCTCCGAGAGAGCTCTTGATCTCCCTCAGATCCACCAGCGGGACGCGCACGACCTCGAACCGGCGCCGGGTGCCGATCGGCCGGTTGAGGCTCGTGTGCGGCGCCGCGCGCAGCTCCTCGCGCACGATCACCTCCAGCGCCGATCGCGCGCTGCGCAGCGCGTCGCGCGGATGAAGCACGCCATGGGCTCCCATCTGGGCCGCGTGGCGAAGCGTATCGACCGGCAGCAGCCCCGCCCCCGCGTGCGCCAGGGAGGCCAGCGGGCCGCGAACGCCCGGTTCGGGCGGGAACGGCGGACGGCGGGCGTCGAAGGAGGAAGCCGCTTTGCCGCCGAGAGCGGAGGACGGCGATGACGAAGCGGCCGGCGCCGCATCCGGCGCAGCGTCGAGCAGCAGGTGGCCGACGTCGATCGAGCCGACACCGTCGACCATGCAGTGGTGCGTCTTGGTCGCGAGCGCCCAGCGGCCGTTGGCGAGCCCCTCGACGATCGCCATCTCCCACAGCGGCCGACGGCGATCCAGGCGCTGGGAGAAGAAGCCCGACGCCCACTCCTGCAACTCCCCATCGCCGCCGGGGGCGGGGAGCGCCGCGCGGGCGACGTGCCTGCCGAGGTCGAACGCGGGATCGTCCTCCCATTCGGGCCACGACAGCCCGCCGGTGTGCGGCTCCGACAGGCGCTGTCCGTAACGCGGCAGCTGCTCCAGCCGGCTCGCAAGGTGCTGGCACAGACTCTCGCAAGACGGCACGCCACCGTCCGGCTGAGGATCGAAGACCATGATCGCGCCGATGTGCATGTGGGCGCTCTCGTCGGCCTCCTCGAGCTCGAGGAAGGTCGCGTCCAGAGGTGTGAGGTGCTCGCTCATGGCGAAGAGCTACGACGGGCCAAGCCGCGACCGGATAAGCAGCGACCGGACAAGCGGCGCCTGCCCATCTGTGGCAACCGCTGTCAGTGGATGCATGCCTGCCGCGCCCAGGACGTTACTGACGCGCGTCGCGCGTGTCATCCGCGCTGTGCCGCAGGCTGGACTCGGGGATCCACGGATGCGCTTACCGTCGCCGCGTTCGGCGACGGCTCCAGGTGCGTTCATGAGGACTTCGCCGCGACTGCGTTCGAGTCGCCGCCGCCACGCTCGGCGGCGGTGCGATACAAAGGACCGATGGCGCCACGCCCCGGCCCCTCGGCAGGCCTCACCGTCGCGGTCACCGGCCCCACCGGCGAGATCGGCCAGGCGGTGGTCGCGGCGCTCGAGCGCTCACGCGAGGTGGGACGCGTGCTCGGCATGGCGCGGCGTGCGTTCGACCCCGCGAAGCGGGGCTGGAAGAAGGTCTCTTACCGGCGTGGCGACGTGCTCGACCGCCGGGCCGTGGCGGACCTGGTGAAGGACGCCGACGTGGTCGTGCACCTGGCCTTCGTCATCATGGGCGGACCGAAGGAGACCTCGGCGGTGAACCTCGACGGCTCGCGCAACGTGTTCGAGGCCGCCGTCTCGGCCGACGCCAAGCGCCTGGTCTACACCTCCTCGGTGGCCGCCTACGGCTTCCACCGCGAGAACCCTCAGCCGCTCACCGAGAACGTCCCGGCGCGCGGCGCCGCCGGCCACTACTACTCGGCCCAGAAGGCGGAGGTCGAGGCGCTGCTGTGGGCGACGCTCGAGGGCGGCTCCACCGCGGCCTATGTCTTCCGTCCCTGCATCGTCGGCGGGCGCGACGCGCCGCTGTTGATCGACAGCCTGCCCTACACGCAGATCTCCGAGCGGCTGCCCGGGCCGGTCCTGCGCCTGCTCGACGGGGTGCCGATCCTCAAGCCTGTGCTGCCCGACCCGGGCGTGCCCTTCCAGCTGGTGCACCACGACGACGTGGCCGGCGCGATCCGCGCCGCCGTGCTCGGCCGCGGCACGCCCGGCGTCTACAACCTCGCCGGGCCCGGCCAGCTCACGGTCGCAGAGCTCGCCGGCGAGCTCGGCTGGTACTCGATCCCGATCCCCGAGCTGGCCGTCGACGCGGTGGCGGAGATGGTCGAGCGGCTCGGCTTCCTGCCCGCGCAGGCCCAGTGGGTGACGGCCTTCCGCGAGCCGGTGATCATGGACACGACGAAGGCCCGGCGCGAGCTCCGCTGGCGCCCCAAGCACGACGCCCTGGAGACTCTGCGCGAGACGATCACGGCTGCACGGATGGGTCGCTTCGTGCGCTGAAGCCCTTTGCTCCCATGTCCTCCTTTTCCCTTGCCGGACTTCGGATGAGCCAGCCGTTCAGAGCGCTGTACTACCCCGAGCTTCTCCATCCCGTCAACCCCACGGGCGATGTCGGTCTGGTGACGCTCTGGTCCCCGCTTCGGTCGGCCAAGCGGAAGCTCGGCTCGATCTCACCTGAGATGCTCGATCCCGAGCGCAGCCGGGTCGTCGTCATCTCGAACCTGTACGGAGACGGGATGTATGCGATGTTCTGCAACCTGCTCTTCAATCCACAGGTACGCCACCTGATCGCGATCGGTGAGGACCTCGGGCTCCCGACCTGTCACGAGATCGACTCTTTCCTCGCGGACGGGCTCGAAGACACGGTGGTGCTCGGAGTGCCGATGAAGCGCATTGCGGGGACGGGACGGGTCTTTCCGGCGATCCCCGAGTTCGACGAGCCGCGCCTGCGCCAACGATTCAGCTTCCGCTACCTGGGAAAGCTCTCGAGCGCGAGCTTGGCCTCCGACCTGACCGCCTGTCTGTGCGACCTTCCGCGCGCTGACGCCGATGCCGTGCCCGATCGGCTGCGGGTCGCGCTGGCGGCGCCCGCGTCGGATGTCCGTTCGCAGCGGCCCTCCGAGCTGACCGCGCACCAGGTCGTCCGGCGGCGACCGCTGGATTGCTGGGAGGAGCTGGTCGTCCGCGCGGTGCGGTTCGGGCGCCCGGTCGCGCTCCGGACCGGACCACGCCTGGAGCTCTTGAACACCAAGGTCGTGATCACCGAGCCGGCCCACGAGTCCCAAGAGGTGCTGGCGAAGTACGGGTTCCAGCTCGAGAAGTTCTTGGACTACCAGGCGGAGATCCTGCGCCCCGAGCTGCCGGAGGGGATCGGATACACCTACGGCAATCGCCTGCGGGGGTATTTTCGCCGGGGCTCGGAAACGCTCGACACGCTCCAGGCAGTCATCGACGCGCTCGGCGCCAATCCCGAATCGCGCCACGGCTACGTCGCGTTGTGGGACACCACGGTCGATCTTCCGGGGTCCCCGACCGAGGACGATCGCGCATCTCCCTGCCTGGTCACGCTCTTCTTCCGGCGCGTCGAGTGCGCGCTGTCTCTCACCGCCACCTACCGCTCGCACAACCTGCTGACGGCGTGGCTGGAGAACGTCTACGGCCTGATGGCGATCCAGCGTCACGTCGCCGACGGCGCCGGGATGGCGATCGGGCCGATAACCGTGGTGAGCCACTCGCTCGGGCTCGACCCGCGCAACCCCCGATACGAGCTCGCTCGCACGATCGCCGAGCGCTGGAAGCGCGACGACGACAAGGATCTACAGACGGGCAGGTACTCGCTCCGGGAGGACCCGAACGGCTACTTCGTGGTCACCGTCGACCTGGGGGAGGGCTGTATCGTCGCCGAGCACCGCGTCGGCGGCGTGCTGATCAAGCGATACAAGGGTGCGCGCGCCGACAGGCTCGCCAGCGAGATCGGCGGCGACATGGCGGTCAGCCTCGTATCGCATGCCTTGTGGCTCGGCAGGGAGTTGGCGAGCAAGGAGCAAATGTTGCGGGCCGGCGTCGGTTCGAGTGCGAGGCAGGGGGACTCGACCGGGGAGACGCACCGATGAGCTCGTCCGGCCGCCGAGCGGCTCCCTCATCGGCCTCCCGGGACGGCATCGAGACGGCGCGGGGTGCTCGCCCGCGGGTCCTCTCGGTTACGCCCTTCGACCGTGGTGAGCTGCTCTCACGGCTCAGGGAGACGCCGCTTCGCGGCTTCGACGAAGTCCGTCCCTATGCGAACGCCGCCATCGAGCTGGCGGCTGGGACCGACCCCGCGACCCTCGTGCCCGCTCAGCGTTACGTGCTCGAGCCGGCGGTCGAGAAGATCGTGGAGCTCCGTGTCGCGCTCCTGGCCCACGGGGTCGACCTGTTCGACCTCGACGGCGGCGCCTATATACACACGTCCGAGGATCCCGACGAGGCGATCCCGGTCATCCCCCCGATCGTCGAGGAGTCCCGCGAGCCGGACGGCAGGACCGTGCTGCTGATCAACGACGGGCTCCACCGCGTCTCGGCGGCGAGGTTGCTGGGCATGCCCATCTCGATCGTGCTCGTGCGAGGCGTCCCCGCCGAGTACCCCTACTACGCCTATGCCCTACCGGGCGGGTGGTCGGAGGTCACCGAACTGGGCGAGCTGCCGAACACGTACCAGAAGAAGAACTACCGGCTGCCCGAGAACTACAAGGCGCTGTTCCGCGAATTCAATACGATCTTCCCCGGTATCCAGAAGCAGCGCAAGAAGTCGAATCCGCCCCATCTTCGCGCGTGAGCGCCGCCGATGGATTGGGAGAAGCCGCGATGCAGGTCATCGGCGATCGTTTGCCATCAACCGGCGTCCCCGCCGTGCGTGCTCACCCTAAAGCGGACGGTCGCGCTGGGCGCCCGGTCGAGCGTCACGAGATGGACGTGCAGGTGCGCGACGCTGCCGCCGTTGTAGAGCATGTTCCCGCTGCGCTCCACGGTGGCGAGCGCCGCCGGCTCGAGCCGTGCCTTCAGCGCCCGCTTGATCGCCCACAGCTCGGCGCCCGCCTCATCCGGAAGCTCGTCAAACGACACCACGTGGAGGTTGGACACGACGAGGTAGTGGGCGACCGAACCCTCGTAGGGGTAGTCGTTCTTGGTCACATACCAGTGCCGCCCCGAATGCTCGACGGGCTCGCGGTGGTGCTCGGCGACGTGCTCCGGACAGAAGACGCAAACGCCGGCGGCCTCGAGCTCGTCCATGTAACGCCGCTGCTCGACGCTGCGCGCGGCGTCGAGGTTATACAGCGGTCGCGGTGGCACGCTCATAGACACGGAATGTAAAGCCGTGCTGGTTCTCGACGATCCGCTCGCTCTGCTCGATGCACCGCCACTCGGCCTCCGCGAGCGCCGGGAAGAACGCGTCGCCGTCGAGCTCACCCTCGATCTCCGTCGCGTACACACGCTCGGCGATCGACAGCGCGTCGCGGTAGGCGACGGCGCCGCCGATCACAAAGCAATCGCCGTCGCACGCGTCGAGCGCGCTGGGAAGGTCGGGGCAGACCTCGGCGCCGTCCGCCCGGCAGTCGGGGTCTGAGCTGAGCACGAGGTTGCGCCTGTTCGGCAGCGGACGGTGGGCCTCGGGCAGCGATTCGAAGGTCCTGCGGCCCATGATCACCGCCCGCCCGGTGGTGAGCTCGCGGAACCGCCTCATGTCGGTGGGCAGGTGCCAGGGCAGCCGGCCGTCGCGGCCGATCACGCCGTTGCCGGCGAAGGCGACGACGATCGAGATCACGCTAGGTGGCCACCGGAATGCCGGTGATGGCGGGGTGCGGGTGGTAGTCGGAGAGCTCGAAGTGCTCGGCGCGGAAGTCGTGGATGTCATCGACCCGACGGCCCTCCTCGGTGAGCTGGAGCGTCGGAAGGGCGCGCGGCTCGCGCGCGAGCATCTCCTCGACGTGGGGAAGCTGGTTGGCGTAGATGTGCGCGTACTGGATCCAGTGGACGTACTCTACGAGCTCGTAGCCTGTGAGGTGCTCCAACATCAGGCCGAGCGCCGTGTACTGGGCCATGTTCGACGGTACGCCGATCGGCGTGTCGCCCGAGCGTTGATTGTGGACGAGGTGGAGCTTGTCGTTGAAGACCAGCGCGTGGATCCATCCGTGGCACGGGGCGATCGTGTTGCGCGATCTGACGCCGCGCTCGCGGTGGTTGGCGTTCGGGATCCACGGGCTCAGCACCGCGGTCCGGTCGAGCGGGAGGTCGCGGAGCTTCTTGATCAGGTGGGGCAGCTGGTCGAACCCGGGGTCCTCGCCGTCGAGGTTCGTCGTGAAGTTCTTGAACGCGTGCCCGTAGGAGCCAGGGCCGAGGTCGCCCGGCTTTAGGCCGCGCGGTTCGCACTTCTCGGGCGTCGCCCAGGCGCCCCACCAGTCGCAGCCGAAGGCCGCGAGCTCCTCGAGCGTGCGCGCCCCGTTGATGAACGCGCACAGCTCGCCGATCGCCTTGCGGACGAAGCCCTCGATCGAGCGCTCGGTGATGACGGCGGCCCCGTGGGCCATGGGGAAGCGCATGCAGTGCCCGGCGAGGGCAAGCGCTTCCTCGCCCTGCTTGGTGTGGACCCGCGCGCCGTCGTCGCGGATGGCGCGAAGCATGCTCTGGTAGGCCGTGCTCGGCGCGCGCTCGTCATAGGGCAGGTAGTCCGGCATGTCGTTCTCGTCAGCTCCCGGTCGCTCGCGAGGAGTTTGGTCGATGGACCAGATGATCCCGTCGTGACGCCCCGCGCTCCTCACCGGCCCGTCGCGGCCGCGACGGGCCGATATGGTGCGGGGCCGTAGCAGCCCGCCCGACGAGGAGCGAATGGGAGTCAACAGCGGCATCCTAAGCCCAGATGTGAACTTCGAGGATCGGCTGATCCCGACGCTCGAGGAGATGACGCGCACGGTGACGCACTTGAAAGGGCTCGGCTACAGGGCCGTGCTCACCTCCGGCTCGTTCGATCTGATCCACCTCGGGCACGTCAAGTATCTGGCGCGGGCGAAGCAGTTCGGCGACGTGCTGGCCGTGGGGGTGGACAGCGACGCCAAGATCCGGCGGCGCAAGGGCGAGGACCGGCCGATGGTGCCCGAGGGGGAGCGGCTGGAGATGCTCGCCTACCAGCGACCCGTCGATCTGATCTTCCTCAAGGAGGACGGAGAAGAGCGCTGGGCGCTGATCAAGGCGGTTCGGCCGGACGTGCTCGTGCTGACAGCCGACCACTCCTACAGCGAGGACGACCTGCGGGCGCTGGGCGAGCTCTGCGGGCAGATCGAGGTGGTGGAGCGTCAGGCCTCGGTGACCACCAGCGAGCGGATCCGCCAGATGTACATGAACCTCGGCGAGCGGCTCGGTCCGAAGCTCGCCGAGGTGCTCCCCGGTCTGATCGACGGCATCCTGAAGCGGGGGTGAGCGCAGCATGAGTGAGGTCGTCGTCGCCTACATCCCCGTCCTGCACGAGGGGTATAAGCGGTTTCTCGACGCGCACGCGCACGGCCGGCGTCTGTTCCTGATCGGCCCGCCGCTGTACGCGGACTACCGGCCGCTGGCGAAGGACATCCGCTGCCTCGACGCCGAGCTCGTGGCGGCGTCGATCTCCGCCTGGGGCATCTGCTCCGAGGTGAGCGTGCTCGACGTGGATGGCGCGGCGCGCCTGGCCGCCGAGCGACCGGCGATCACGTTGCCGGCGGAGGACGTCAGCTATCAGGTCGTCGAGCGCTTCTTCGGCCGCTGCGAGATTCGCTATGACACGGTGTTCCTGAGATGGGACAAGTCGAAGAGCGCGCAGCTGCTCGTCCCCGCCGCCGCCGAGCCGGTGAGCGGCGATCAGGCGATCGCCGACATCGCCGCCGCCGCCGAGGCGCAGGCTGCACGCAGCATCGACTGGTGGCGCCAGGTGGGCGCCGCGATCCGCTTCAGCGACGGAGCGATCGTGTCGGCCACAAACGAACATCTCCCGCATCGCCTGAGCGCGTACGCCGCCGGCGACCCTCGCGGCAACTTCTTCAAAGGCGTGAGCCTCGAGCTGTCGACCGCCGCCCACGCCGAGGCCCGGCTGATCGCACAGGCGGCACGCGACGGGATCTCGACGAAGGGGGCGGTCATGTACGCCACCGACTTTCCCTGCCCGCCGTGCGCAAAGCTCATCGCCGCCGCCGGTGTAGCGAGGCTCTACTTTCGCACGGGCTATGCGGTGCTCGACGGTGAGGATGTGCTCGAGGCCGCCGGCGTCGAGCTCATGCGAGTGGCTCAAGACGATGTCGCACACCACCAGCAGTGAACCGACGCAGGAGCTGGTCCGGGCCGCGATCGGAAGGGTGGGTGGATACTGGCGGCCATTGGCTGCCGTCGCGCGCCTCCTGGAGGAGCTCGGCGAGCTTGCGGAGAGCCTCGCGAGTCCCAGTCGGGACGCCGGCGAGCGCGCATCCGAGCTCGCCGACCTGTGGATCATCACAACCGCGATAGCCGACCAGTTCCTCGGCCGCGTCGCTGAGCCCAGCTCGTATCGTCAGCGGCCGCCTGCGTCGCGCGACCTGTTCGGCGAGCTGATCGCCGCAGCCGGACAGATTGCCAGGGTCGTCAATTATTACGACGGACCAAAGGCTCCACGGTCCCTCGAGGATTGGACCTCGCTGAGCGCTGCCGTGGCAGAGTTCCATCGAGCGCTCGCCGACGTCTCATATGCACACGGCGTCGACCTGAGCGCGGCCGTAAACGAGAAGCTCAGCCTCATTCCAGCGCTGGACGGCGGGCGCTTTCCGCATCGCGACCACGACCCGAGCACGGCCTCGTCTCTGGAGAAGTTTCGTCTGATTCACACAACGACGACGCGTCCGAGTGCCGGGCCAGCGCGACTCTGGGGTGCCCCAGAGTGGTCTTCACAACCTTTTGCGTCAAATGTCGAGACGATAGTCGCGACACTCACGTCGTTTACGAGAGCGGCGATTCCGGAGCGGCTCGATGCTTACATAATACCTGGGCCACCGCTCAACTCGATGGAGCTCCTGGCAGACTGGTTCAGGCGGCTCCTGGTCGAGATATCGAGTCGTGATCCACAGCATGAGCAGACAATGCGTGGTCATGTCAACAGCGCCGGTTGGCAGTTCACCTTCGACGGACTGCGCATGTTCGTCGCGGTGTTTTCGCCGCTCTATGACGCGAGACATCCACGTCATTCGCCGGCAGGGACCTTTGTCGCACTGCGGCCGGAGAAGTTGCTCGATCGCCGTGAGCTTGGCGCGTCGTGTAGGCGGTCTGTCAACGTTCAGATACAACGTAGACCGCCACCTGCCGACGTCGTCCGACCGTGCCCTCACGAGCTCGAAGACACACTCGTTTGGGCGCATCTATACCTTCTGCCACGGTGGGAGGGCGATGCGGCTGCCGAGTGGTGGAGAGATCTCGGATGAGCGCGACAGTCTCAGCGGTCGCGGAATCTGGTTCGATCGCCAATATCCTCGCCGAACCGCGACTACAGGCAGCGTCGCGTGATGGTCAGCGGACCGTTCAACGCGCTCGTCGATCCGAGCACGGGCGTCATACCGCCAGCGATGTGCGAACTATGATCGCAAGAGTGCGAAATCCGGACTGGGCGCGGATCTCTATGGAGCGAGGCGCTCGACGACCCATCTTCCCGAACCGAGGCGTCGGTAGCGAAGACGGTCGTGGAGACGATCGGGACGTCCCTGCCAAAACTCGATCGTCTCGGGTACCAGTCGGAGGCCTCCCCAGTGGGCAGGCCGTGGGATATGACTTCCGGGCGGAAAACGCGCCTCCAATTCGGCTCGCGAGACGTCGAGCGAGTGTCGGTCGGCGATGACGGTCGATTGCGGACTCACGACTGCACCAAGGCGTGCGCCGTGGGGACGTGTGGCAAAGTAGGCGTCGGCATCTGCGGCGTCCACCGACTCGAGCCTGCCGACTACACCGATCTGTCGCTGTATGCAGAACCATGGGAACACGAGCGACCCCCAGGGATTCGCCGTCGCCTCACGGCCCTTTCGAGACAACATATTTGTGTAGAGCACAAAACCACGCTCGTCGACCTCTCTGAGGAGCACGGTTCGCGCCGAGGGCCGACCTTGGCGGTCGGCCGTGGCAAAGACCATGGCATTGGGCTCCGTTACGCGGGCGGCAGCCGCTTCGTCAAACCAGCTGCTGAACTGCTCGAGCCACGTCGGCGCTAGGTCTCGCGCGTCCAACACGGGCCGGTCGTATTCACGCCTCATCCTGCTGAGCTTGTCTATCCCGATCTTGCTCACCCGCACTCAAGCGACACCACCCAACATCCCCGCGGAGCCTGGCCGGCACCGGCGCTGAGGATAGCTGGCTACGCGGATCGGCGCAGCATATGCTTCCTCACGGCCCAGAAGGCGATCTAGTCGGTCCCTCGCTCGAGCCGTACCTCGAGCTCAGCTTTCCCGGTTCGACAGACGTATACGGCTTCGTGACCGAGGCCGTGAAGAGGCCGCAGGTCCGAGAGGCATCCACGATCGCTGGCAATCCGGACGCGGTACTGCGCTTGCGCGTCAGGGACGTCGATGAGCTACGCGAGGTGGTAACTTTCCTCAGGAAGAGGGGCAGGACAACCGCGAGCAAGACTTTGGTCGCGCTCAGATGGCTGTGTCATGTCTCGGAGCGTGGCCCTCCTGCCCTCACCGATAATTCAGGTTAGTGTGCGGGATGCCATACATCTCAACCGCGAAGTAGCTGGGATCACTTACGTCAATGGCAAAGCTGATCCGCGTACCTCTGCGTTCGGACCGTACGCCGGCCGAAGTGCTCCGAGCGCTGAGCCGAGAGTCCATGCTTGTTGCCCTTCTCGGCGAGTGGGCTGGCTCGGCGGCTTTGATCGGCTCCAACCCGATCTGCATCGCGAATAGGGATAGCGACCCGTTTGCGCTTCTCGACCGCCAGCCTCGAGTAGCCTACGAGGCCAACGGAGCGGTCGGCGGAGGTTGGTTCGGCTACCTCGGCTACCAACTCGGCCGTGAATTGGAGAGCCTGCACCCCTCGCCACCTCGACCACGAGCTCTTCCTCCATTCCACTTGGCGTTCTACGATCACGTGATTCGCTTGGACGGTGACGGCCAGTGGTGGTTCGAGGCGCTGAGCACCGAGCGGCGTGCTGCAGCGCTCGGGGAGCGCTTAGCCGTCGTGCGTCGCGCCTTGGCAGGAAGACTCTTTCCACGGAACCCATACCGGTTCACTCCTTGGCGATCGACACCCGCGCAGCATGGGCACGCCGCGGTAGTCGAGGCGTGCCAAGAGCGAATCACGCGAGGAGATATTTTTCAAGCCAACCTTGCACTACGCCTGCACAGCGACCTCGAAGGGGACATGCTCGAGGTGTTCTGCGACGGCGTCGCGCGGCTAGAGTCAAAGAAAGCTGCCTACATTTCGGCACCTTGGGGTGCAATCGCGAGCTTCTCTCCCGAGCTATTTCTTTCTCGCTGCGGGGACACCGTGAGAACCGCTCCAATCAAGGGAACACAGGCGATCTCAAAACAGTCGCGGGCCGCCGAGCGTCGTCGCCACGTGCTGGAGCATTCTCAGAAGGATCGTGCCGAGAACGTGATGATCGTTGATCTTATGCGCAACGATCTCGGGCGCGTATGCGACTATGGTTCCGTCACGGTTGAGGTTCTGGTGGACGCGAGGCGTGAGGCGGGCGTGTTGAACCTTGTATCGGAGGTCACGGGCAGAACCAGAGCCGGGACCACGAACGCCGAGCTCCTTCGGGCGACGTTTCCTCCTGGCTCAGTGACTGGGACGCCCAAGGTGGCAGCGATGAACGTCATAGCCGAGCTAGAGAGCACCGCGCGGGAGGTTTACACGGGCGCCATCGGATTTGCATCGCCCCTCGCCGGACTTGAGCTCAACGTCGCGATCAGGACCGTCGAGGCCAGCGGGAAGAGCGCGTGGTTGAGCGTGGGTGGCGGCATCGTGGCTGACTCGGTTCCCGAGGACGAGGCTTCCGAGGCGATGGTCAAGGCGCGCCCGGTGCTTGAGGCGATCGGCGCGTCGGTGACAGACGAGAAGTCGCTCCAGCGCGTTGCTCGGCCCAAGCGCCATAACTCGATACCGGTGCCGCGTCCGGACCCGCGCTGCGGCGTGTTCGAGACGATGCTCGTAGCGGCGGGTTCCGTGCCCCACCTCGAAGCGCATTTGGCTCGTCTCGCATCAAGCGTCTGGGCGCTCTACGGGCTCACACTCCCAGTCGGAGTGCGGAGCGACATCCTACGTGCGGCTGAGGGTCATAAGCGTGCACGTTTGCGAGTAGTGGCACTCCCGCTCCCGGGATATGTCGACCTCGAAGTCAAAGTAAAGACATGCGCTCTTGCAGAAGAGATTTCGCCGCCAGTGGGCGTGGAGCTCGCCATGTTGCCTGGAGGGCTCGGGCGCCACAAGTGGCGCGACCGGCGGCTCATCAATGCACACGCACCAAGACGCGCGGACGTGTTGGCGCTATTCGTCGACGCAGATGGATATGTGCTCGAGGCTGACAGGGCCAGCGTGTTTGCAGTGCGCGGAAAATCGATCGTGACGCCTCCGCTCGATGGGAGGATTCTCCCTGGAACCACCAGAGCCCACATCATCGATCTAGCTCGGCGGGCGGGCTACAAAGTGGAAGAACGCCCTACGCACTGTTCTTCAATGGAAGACGCCGACGAGGTATTTCTGACCAGCGCACTGTGTCGGGTCGAGTCGGTGACGGCTATCGATGGGTACCCGGCTTCCCCTAGGCCAGGAGTTGCTGTTCGGCTTCGGGAGATCGACAACCTGACGGCGGCGGGGGGTGCCTGAGCAGGCTCACGACTGGGTCAACATTCACTGCGGGCGACAAGGAGTGACGCTGAGATCACTCTTCTAAAGCTGCGCGCGGG
>DASQGE010000091.1:0-55466 GCA_035632775.1 Solirubrobacteraceae bacterium
CACCAACGCGCCGCAGTTCAGATGGCAGATCTCCGAATGGTGCACCACCTGCCACACCCGCCTGCTCGCCGGCAGCAAAAGCTTCGAAACCAACAGCGGCGATGCGGTGTTCACCTACCGCCACCGCTCCTCTTACACACAGGCTGAATACGAAAAACTCGAAAAAGAATCCTCGACCAAAACCAAACCGAACTGCATCCAGTGCCACGTCGCGCACGGCTCGAACGCGAGCACGGGGACGTGGTCGCAAACCGTCACCTACCCAAACGGCACCCCCGCCGGCTCTGACAGTTTCCTCCTGAGGCTCGACAACAGGGGCGTCTGCCAGACCTGCCACAACAAGTAGGCGCAGGAGATACCCCTGGTGGCCTGCATTCGGTGGCCACCAGGGGTCGTCTCGATCTCGTGATCACGGCGAGATCTCTTTTCAGTAGGACCCAGGGCTACGCGTGCGCCTCCGCGACGGCACGTATCGCCCTCGCCGCGACCGGTGGCCTAAGAACCGCTTTCAAAAAGATCGGCACGCCCGGAATGCGTCCCTGGACACGGCGCTGGCCGATCCCGGACGATCGGCAGCATGCGCTTCGCCGCCCCGCGTCGCCCAGCTTGGTCCATGAACGCCCCACCGATCGAAGATCGGCCAGCACCGCCTGATGGGAAAGAGGTTCTTAAGCCCTCCCGTGTCCGAGACCCATCCGAGGGATATAGCGGCGCCTAGTGGCTCCTATATCCCTCGGATGATCGGCGCCAGCACTTCTATCCGAAACATGCCACCCGACGGGTTGCGCTTGAAGAGGTTGCGCTCGAAACTGTTCAAGGTTGTCCAAGGTTGATTAATTCGTCAGCGCTGTGTCGAGCAAACGAGGCCCAACACCATGACACACTCCGCAAGACTCAGACGACGCACAAAGACCGGCCGGCTTGACCCCCACGCCCGGCTTGGCCTCACGCCCCAGGCGAGCGCCGAAGACGTCGACAGGGCCCACAGGGAGCTGGTGAGCTTCCTCGAGGACGCTCCGGAGAGCATGCGCGGCTGGGCCCAGCACGAGATCGCCGCGGCCGACGAGGCGTGTGCGGCGCTCTCCCATCCGACGAGTGGGAGCTCGGCTCGCCGCCCCTCGTCGCTGAGGCGAATCGCGATCGGGACACTCACCCTCGCCGTGACCGCCGGCGTCGTCGTCGGCGTCTACGACATCGGGGGCGGTCAGAACAAGGCGAAGGCCCAGCAGGGCGCGACGGCCAAACCGCAGGGCCTCAACGCCAGCCAGCAAGCGCGCGTCTCCCAGCTGATGAGGAAGCTCAAGGCGCAGCCGAAGGACGCCGCCACGCTGATCCAGCTCGGGGACGCCTTCTTCGAAGCCCACGACTACAACAGCGCCGACGGCTGGATGAAGCGGGCCGTCGCGGCCGCCCCGGGGAACCTGAGGGCGCGCATGGCGCTTGGGGCGGCAGAGTTCAACATGAGCGACGCCGCCGATGCCCGGCGGGACTGGCTCCGCGTCATCTCGGCCGACCCGAAGAACGTCGAAGCCTACTACGACCTCGGCTTCCTGTATGTGAGCAGGACGCCGCCCGACATGGCGGACGCCAAGAAGATGTGGGGGAAGGTCATCGCGCTGGCGCCCAACTCGACCGTGGCCAAGACGGTTGCCATGCACATCAAGGGGTTGGCGAAAGAATGACCAAGGTCGGCATCCCGATCGCCTTCCTCGCCGGGATCATCTCCTTCGCGTCGCCGTGCTGCCTGCCGCTCGTTCCCGGCTATGTCAGCTACATGGTCTCGACCAGCCCCGACCGCTCGCCCGCGTCGCGCCGCGTCGCCTTCTTCCATTCGCTTGCCTTCGTGGCCGGCTTTTCGGTCGTCTTCATCGCCATCTGGGCCTCGGTCGGGCTGATCGGCTACCTCTTCCACGACTACGTCGGCCTCCTGCGGCAGCTGGGCGGAGCGGTCCTCATCTTCATGGGGCTTCACGTCGCCGGGGTGATCAACGTCTCGGCGCTCTACCGCGAGAAGCGGCTGCCGATGGGCCCTGCCGCGGGCACCCCGGACCACTCGGTAGGGGACGCCTCGAGCGTTTCGAGCTACGGGCGCTCGGCCTTGCTCGGCGTCGTCTTCTCGGCGGGCTGGACGCCCTGCATCGGCCCGATTCTCGGTGGCATCATCGGTCTCGCCTCGGTCAGCGCGAGCGTCGCCCATGGCGCGGTCCTGCTGCTCGTCTACGCGATCGGTTTGGGCATCCCGTTCATCCTCGTCGCACTCGGCGCCACCGCGGTCAGCGACCGGCTCGGCTGGGTCCGCAGGCACAACACCGCGGTCAGCATCGTGACGGGGGCGATGCTCGTCGGGATCGGCTTTTTGATGATCACCAACACCTTCGGGCGGCTGTCCGGCTCCCTCCCACTGATCGAAATCTGAGGTGAACGCATGAGCCAGACAGTCAGCGCACCCGCAGGACCCAGACTTCCACAGCAGCCGGCCGCTGAGCTTCGCCGCCCGGCGATGGCGCCGCAGGTCTGGATAATCCGGCAGCTCACCTCGATGCGAGTGGCGCTGATGCTGCTGTTCGTACTCGGCCTGCTGACCCTCGCGGGCACACTTCTCAGCCAAGTCCCCGACGCCATCAAGGGCAACCAGGCGGCCTATGCCGAATGGCTCAGCCTGATGCGCCCGAAGTACGGGGGCTGGACCGGAATCCTGAACACGCTCGGGCTCTTCTCGGTGTTCTCCTCGATCTGGTTCAAGGGGACGCTGCTGCTCCTTTCGGCCAGCGTGACCACGTGCTCGCTGCGCCGGTTCTCCGGCCTTTGGAGGACGGCAACCCGGCCGCGGATGATCATGACCGAGGCGTTCTTCGAGCGGGCGCCGCACACGGCCCGGATCGCATCGGAGAAGGATCCGGGCGCCGCCCTCGCCGCGCTGCGCGCCGCCTTCCGCAAGAACCGCTTCCGCGTTGCCACCGAAAGAGACGGCGAGGACATCCAGGTCTGCGCCGACCGCTTTCGCTGGGCGCCGTTCGGGAGGATCGCCGCCCACCTGAGCTTCGTCCTCATCCTTGTTGGCGCGGTGGCCACGGCGACGGGCGGCTTCCGGGACGAATCGTTCGTTGTCCCGATCGGCAACAGGGTGGACGTGGGACATGGAACCAACCTGGCGGTCGAAGCGAAGTCGTTCGCCGACTCCTACTACCCGAGCGGCCCGCCACGCGACTACGAGAGCCGGCTCGTCCTCTACAAGGGCGGCACTCCGGTGAAGACGCAGGACGCTCGCGTCAACCACCCGGTGCGCTACGACGGGGTCACCTTCTACCAGTCGTTCTTCGGCCCCGCCGTGGCGTTGCGGGCGAAGACCAGCGACGGCCAGGTCGTCTTCAACCAGGGCGTTCCGTTGCAGTACGTCTCGCAGGACGAAAAGGACCGCATCGGTCGCTTCCTGCTCCCGCAGCAGGGCTTGAAGGTCTTCGTGGTCACACCCGCGTCGGGAGAAGTCGACCCGCGCATCCCCGCCGGTGAGACGCAGCTCGAGGTCTACAGGACCGACGGCGAAAAGCCGGTGGGGGCCCAGGTCCTCTCGCAGGGCAGGGCGGCGACGATCGGCGGCGTCGACTTCACGTTCGTCCGCGAACGCGAGTTCACGGGCCTGATCGTCGCCCACGACCCGGGGTCGACGATCGTCTGGATCGGCTCGGCGCTGCTGGTGCTCGGCCTGTTCACGCTCTTCTTCTTCCCGCACCGGCGGATCAGGGCAGTGATCCGCCCGGGGGCGGGCGGGAGCGAGATCGGGGTTGCCGCGATCGAGCGCCGCAACGTGACATTCGCGGACCAGTTCGAGAGTCTCGTCGAAGACATACGGCGCGCCGTGAGTGGCGGCGCGCAACCCGAGAAAGGGGGAACAGTCGATGCTTAGCCTGTCCCAATACTGCGTCTTTGCCGGCATCGTCGCGGTGTCTCTGGCGCTGATCTGCTACGTCCTCGCCTTCGCGTACGGCCGTATCGCCCGGGTTCGCGTGGCGCTCGCGGCGCAGGGCTCCGGCGGAGAGGTGACGACGATCGCCCTCACCGACTCTTCGAACGGCATCGCCGTCTTCGGCACGCTGACGACATGGCTGGCGCTCGCCTTCCTCTCTGCGGCGCTCTTCTTCCGCTGGCGGGCGACCGGCCACGGCCCGTTCGCGAACATGTATGAGTTCTCGGTCGCCTTCGCGTGGGGAGCCTTGGTCGTCAACGCCTACTTCCTGCGGCGCTATCGCCAGTGGGCTGTCGGGGTGGTCGTGCTGCCGATCGCGCTGGCGATGCTCCTCTACGCCACGACGATTCCCAGCGAAGCCGAGCCGCTCGTGCCGGCGCTTCAGAACAACCTGCTGCTGACGGTCCACGTGGCGACCGCGGTGATCGCTTACGGCGCCTTCGCGGTCGCCTTCGCGGCCGCGGCCCTCTACATGGTCCAGAGCCGCGGCGCGCGATGGGGCTTGCCCGACCGCAAGGTGCTGGACGACCTGTCCTACAGAGCGATGCTGGTCGGCTTCCCGTTCTTGACTCTGACAATCGTCCTGGGAGCCGTCTGGGCTGATATCGCATGGGGCAAGTACTGGAGCTGGGACCCCAAGGAGTCCGCCTCGCTCGTCACCTGGATCGTCTGCTGCACCTACCTGCACGCCCGCGGCGCCCGCGGCTGGCGCGGCAAGCGAGCGGCGCTGCTGCTCATGCTCGTGTTCGCGGCGACCCTCTTCACCTACTTCGGGAACCTCTTCTTCGGAGGGCTGCACAGCTATGGCTAGCGGGTCGCCCACGAACGTTGCACCCGAAACCGCGAAGGGGGGAATCCCGCTCGAAGACAGGGATTCTGGAGCTCGAGCCAGGTCGAACGATCCTGGGCAGCCCACTAGCGGACGGGCTCAGCGCAGCCGGCGGATGACGCTCCTGGTGATGTTCGCGACCGCCATCGTCATCCTGGCCGTCACCTATCTGGCGGACAGGCCGGCGGCGGGCGGCAGCTTCACGTCGCTCGTCCTCTCCGGCGGCGCGACGGGCCCGGCGCCGGAAATCGGACATCCGGCCCCGGACTTCACCGCGACGACGATCGAAGGCACAAAGGTCACGCTGAGCGGGCTTCGCGGCCATCCGGTCTGGCTGACCTTCGGAGCGCCCTGGTGCCAGCCGTGCCGGGCGGAGAACCCGGACATCGAGGCCGCTTACGAAAAGCACCGCGCGCAGGGCCTGAAGGTTCTCGCGATATTCGTCCAGGACAACAGGTCTGACATCCAGGAATACGCGAGGCGGACCGGCCTCACGTATCCGAAGGTCGACGACTCCAGCGGCCGGATCGCGTCCAGCTACCGGATCGTCGGCATCCCCTCCCATTTCTTCATCGACAGCTCCGGGATCCTGCGGGAGATAAGGATCTCGTCTCTCGACCCGTCGACGATGGGTGAAGACCTCGCGCAGATCGGAGTCGACGTTGCCGGATCGAACGGATGAGCCCAATGAGGTGCCAGGCGAGGGAGCGCGGACGCGCGACGGCCACTTCCGCAAGCTCGCACGGCGCGTGCGACCGCCGAGCAGCCACCGCGGCTTCCTCCTCGCACTGGTGCTCGTGGGCGGGCTCGCCACCATTGTGGCAGTCGGCGGCATCGCCTTCCAGCAGTGGACTGAGACGGCGGGCTTCTGCTCGCAATGCCACCCTATGGACACCAACGCGCACGCGAACGAGCTCTCGGTCCACCGCGACGTGACCTGCGGAGAGTGTCATGTCGAACCTGGCGTTCTCGGCCTGATCAAGTCGAAGGTGAAGGGTGCGGTTCAGCTCTTCCAGCTGATCACCAACACGTTCCCAAGGCCGATCCCGCCACCGGACCATGACGAGCTTCCACCCGTCAAGGACACGTGCATGAAATGCCACTCCCTTGGCGACATCACCAAAGAAGGCGAGCCGACGAAGCTCGTGCTGCATCCTCGCTACCGCGAAGACGAAGCCAACACGCGGGAAATGGTCGCCGTGGTGGTCCGTCCGTATCGCCTCGGCGAAGGGGCCGTGAGCCTCGGCGCGCACTGGCACGTGGCGGAGAAGGTCGAATACACGAGCCCCGACGTGAACTCCCAGAAGATCGACTGGGTGCGGGTCACCCACAAGGACGGCCGCGTCGAACAGTTCGTCGCCCGATCGCAGGTCGGCGTCTCCAGCGACGTGCGACCGGACGTGAGCCGTCTGATCCGGACCGAGAAGACGCGGAAGATGGATTGCATCAGCTGCCACAACCGCGTCGGCCATGAAACCTCCACCCCCGAACAGGAGATCGACAGCGCGATCACGGAAGGCACGATCAGCCGGTCTCTCCCGTTCATCGTGCGCGAAGGGCTGGCGACCCTCACCAAGCGTTATCGCTCGACCGAGGAAGCGGACCGGGCGATCGAAGGCATCGGCCGGATGTACGCGGTGAGGTACCCGCTCGTCTCCAGGACGCGGGCGCCGCAGGTCAGCCGCGCGGTCGATGAGCTGAAGGTGATCTACCCACTCGTCGCGACGCCCGAAATGAACACGATCGCGTCCGATTACCCCAACAACCTCGGCCACCAGGTGGGCCCCGGCTGCTTCCGCTGCCACGATGGCGCCCATTTCGAGGTCGCCCCCGATGGTCGTCTTCTGAGCAAGACGATCCCGTGGGAATGCACGACCTGCCACACCTTCCCGCAGACGGGCCCAAAGGTCCAGAGCGTGGCCCTGCTCGCCCCGCCCAGCGATCACCAGTCCAAGCTCTGGGTCTTCGAACACGCGCGCAACCCCGAGGCCCTCCAGCCGTCCGCTGCGAACAGCAGCTTCTGCGCGAACTGCCACGGCTCCGGCGCGGCGAAGGTGAATCACGAAGAAATGCTCTACCACCACCCCCGGGCGATCGAAAAGGCTGGGCTCCAGGCGTGTGGGTACTGCCACCGGGAGGTCTTCTGCGCCAGGTGCCACAAGAAGCCGGTCCTGAACCCACAATTGTCCGGCCTCCAGAGCAACGCGAGCCTCCTGCGCAGCGGTGGGTGAGAATGATGAGCACGCAGCAGACATCTGTTCGCGAGGAGTGGCTGACCCTGCACGAGGCCTGCTCGCTCGTCGGCGTGTCGCCGGCCACCCTGCGCCGCTGGAGCGACAACGGGGACATCAGGACGTTCACGACGCCCGGAGGGCACCGTCGCTTTGCCAGGTCGGCGATTCTCGGCCTCCTGCCAGCGCCGATTGGCGCGTCCGGCGCTGCATCGCCCGCGATGGCCGACCCACCCGCTGAAACCGACGCGCCGCTCCCCTCCCTCGTCGCCCTCGTCGCCCAGGCACGCCGGGTTTCGACCGCCGCACGCGAGGCGTTCGCGACCGAACTGGCCGCGCTCGAGCGCAACGAGGCGGCGATCGTCGTCCACACCTGCCATCGGGTCGAGCTGTACGTCACTCTCGAGGGGTTCGGAGAGGGGCCGCTTCCGGAGCCGCCGCCGGGAGCGCAGCGCCTGGAGGGGATCGAGGTGGCACGACACCTCGTCTCGGTCGCCTGTGGGCTGGAGAGCGCCGTGCTCTGCGAGAACCACGTCCTCCACCAGCTCCGCGAGACCCTCACCCGGCGTCGCACCGAGCATCCGCTCGACCCGACCCTGGATCGGCTCTTCCAGGTCGCCCTCCAGGCGGGCCGGTGCGCTCGCAGCCGGTTCGGGGGCTCGTCGCGCTCGCTGGCCGACGTCGCGCTCGAGCGGGTGGAAGAGCAGGCCGGAGCGTCCGCGGGGCAGCGAATCCTCGTCGTCGGGGCGGGCTCCATGGGGCGCCTCGCCGCGCTTGCCGCGGCGCGCCGGGGAGCCGAGGTGATCGTCACGAGCAGGACCGGCGAGCGAGCCGTCACTCTCGCACGCGAGGTGGGTGGACGGGCGATCCCGTTTGAAGGCGAGGGTGCAGTGCCGCGCCTCGCCGGCGCGATCGTCGCGCTGGGCGGCATCTGGCCGCTCGCCGACGAGGATGCCCATGGGCTGGCCGAGAGCGGCGCGATCGTCGTTGACATGTCCTCGCCGGCGGCCGTCCCAGATGAGCTCCAGGCCGCGCTCGGCGACCGCTTCGTCTCCGCCGACGATCTCGCCCGGGGAGAGGACGTCGAGCTGCAGGACCGGCTTCGCGGACAGCTCGAGAAGCTCGTGGCCGAATCCGTCGACTCGTACTTCCGCCGGCTGCGCTCGCGCAACGTCGGGTCGGCGATCAAGGCGATCGGCGAAGCCGCGGACGAGCAGCGTCGCGGCGAGCTGGACTGGCTGTTTCGCCGTCTGCCCGACCTCGCCGAGAAGGAGCGCTCGCTGATCGAGCAGATGAGCCACCGGCTCGTGGCGGACATCCTGCACGCGCCGCGATCGGCGCTTAACTCGGATGACAGCGGTCAGCTCGTGCAGGCCGCCCAAGAGCTCTTCGGAACGTGAGCTCGATATGTGGTCCTCCTCGTCGTTAGGGGGTGAACTATCGGTAAGGAAGCCGCGGCGCCCGGGTGTGCCGCGGTGGTTGTGGGTCCTCGGTCCCGGGTTGATGGTGATGCTCGCCGACACCGACGCGGGCAGCGTGATCACGGCCTCCCAGTCGGGTGCGCGCTGGGGGTACCGGCTGCTGGCGCTGCAGGTGCTGCTGGCGCCGGTGCTGTACCTGGTGATGGAGCTGACGGTTCGGTTGGGGATCACGACGGGCAAGGGCCATGCGCAGCTGATCCGCGAGCGCTTCGGCGCCCGTTGGGCGTCGGTCTCGATCGGCACGCTGCTGGTGAGCGCGTTCGGCGCGCTGGTGACGGAGTTTGCCGGGGTCGCCGGGGTCGGGCAGCTGTTCGGGTTGCCGTCCGCGGCGACCGTGCTGCCTGCGGCGGGGCTCCTGGTGGTCCTGGTCGTCTCGGGCGGCTACCGGCGGGTGGAGCTGGTCGGGATCGCGCTGGGCCTGTTCGAGCTCGCCTTCGTCGCGGCGGCCATATTCGCTCGCCCGTCCGTACACACGCTCGCCTCGGGATTCGCGACCCAGCCGCTCGGCCAGCCCGGCTATCTCACGCTGGCCGCCGCAAACGTCGGGGCGGTCGTGATGCCGTGGATGCTCTTCTACCAGCAGGGTGCCGTGGTCGACAAGGGCCTGACCGCGTGCGACCTGCGCCCGGCGCGGATCGACACCGCGCTCGGCGCGCTGCTGACGCAGCTGATCATGGGCTCGGTGCTGGTGGCGACCGCTGCAAGCCTGCAAGGTCACGGTGCGCGCTCACTGCAGAGCGTGGGTGCGATCGCCTCCGCGCTCGCGCCCCTGCTCGGCGGCTCGACCAGCCGCGTCCTGCTCGCGCTCGGGATGCTCGGGGCGGCGCTGGTCGCGAGCATCGTCGTCTCGCTCGCAGCCGCCTGGGCGGTCACCGAGGCCGCCGGACGGCCGCGGAGCCTGAACGACGGATTGCGCCGCGCGCCACTCTTCTACGGCCTCTATGCGGGTGCGGTCGCATTCGGCGCGGTGCTCGTGCTCGCCAGCCACTCGCTCGTACGGCTCGCCATCGACGTTGAGGTCGTGAATGCCCTGCTGCTGCCGCTGGTGCTCGGCATGCTCATCCTGCTCGCCCACCAGGTGCTCCCCGCACCACACGCGTTGCGGCGCGGCCATCGCGTCGCCGTCAGCTTTGCGACGATCACCGTCGCGCTGGTCGGGCTCCTCTGGCTCGGCTTCGCATTCGGGCTCTGAGCAGGCCGAGCGCCGCCAAGGTTTGCCATCCCAGCGAATCGCCCAGAAGGCGCCTCCAGTCAGCGCCGCAAGCCCACGTCTGCGCCGCGACACACGCAGCTCGGGATACGCCATCGGCCCGAGATGTCCAGCCGGGCATCTACCCGCAGGCCCCAGCTGTGATCTGCGCCGGTGAGCTCCGGGATGTGTACCCCGGCGCTCAGTCCGGCGGCCGAGCGTGTCGGGCACGGGACGTATCGGCTGGCTCGTTGAGGTGCTGGCGCCGGCGACCATGTCTCGATGGGGTCGGGTCCTGGCTGCGGTCACGGAGGTCTTGAACGGCGCCTGCGAGCCAATGCGAGCTCAGGCGATCCATGCCGCCGCCGAGGAGCTGGTCGATGAGCCTGTGTCCTGGTCGTCGGTCAAGAACTGCCTGGCCTCAAACGTAGGCGGGACGGCACCGCGATTCGAGCGGGTGGCGCGGGGTCGGTATCGACTGGAGGCAGCGGGGCCACGGTGAGACGGCGGTTCGGCTCTGCTTGCGTCCACCATCTTGACGAAGGTCGACCGGCCCAGTCCCCTAACGGCTGGGCCTTTCGAGTCCTCGCGGCAATGAACGGCCCGGATCGTTGGACCGGGGCCGAGGAACCGCGGCCGTCTAGCGGAATTCCACTTCGCTGGTGGAGAACGTCCCGACCTTCACCGGCTTGACGATCTGATGCTTGCCCTGCGGCACCCCGCACATCGAAGCTCCCGTGAAGCTCTCCGATATCGAGCTTGCTTTGATCGGGGTCGACGTTTCGAACGGGCCGCCTTTGAGCGCCCCGCTGATGGCGGTCATTGGGACTTCGGAGAGGGGCACGGTCAGCGTCCCCTTGGACGTCCCTTCTTCGACCCATGTGACCGTGAGGCTCGTCGACTTCGTCGTCGGTACGGTCGATGCGCTGCTCAGCGCGGAGCACGTAACGGCTTCGGTCGTCTTGAGGTAATCGACGTATGAGCCCGCTTCGGGAACGTTGGGCCCGTTGCACCCGGACAGCTGGCCCGAAAGGGTGATCGTCTGGATGCGCGGCGTTTCGGTGAGCCCGGGTGTGAGTTTGATCGTGCCCTGGTTCACCGAACAGCTGTCGTAGGTCTGGTGTTCTTTGGTCGCTTCGCCGTCGGAGTTGGGGCTCGTGATTTCGATCGGCGCGCTCGGTTCGCTCGTGCCTTCGGAGTCCGTGTTGGTGACCGTGACGCGGTAGGTCGTGTTCGGCTCCACCGGCTGCAGGGCGGCCCCGGAGAAGTATGAGCCGACGGTCGCCGTGAGCACGGGAGCGCCCGAGTTCATCGGTGTGGCGGTGACCGTGGAGGATTTGAGCAGCCCGGCCGTTTCCGGCGCCACCGTCCAGCCGACCGTCATGCGCAGGAATTCCGATTCGCCTGCTTCTGCCAGGCCGACACTGGCGGTCACGCCCGTCGGCGCCGCCGGAGCCTGGAGCGGCGGCATGCCCGTTTCCAGGTAGGCGGCCGTCCCGACGTTGTAGACCTTGTCACCGTGGCCGTCTTCGGCCGCGTGGGCTTCAAGCGAGCCGTTCAGCGTGCCGTACGAGCGCGTTTCGCCGAACCACGTCCACACCACGCTCGCCGTCCCCGTGTACGTCGTGCTTCCGCCGCCACCACCGCGGCCGCTGCTGCCGCAGCGCGTCGACATGTAGACGTTGCCCGTGGGATAGCCGTTGGTGTCGAAGCCGGTCGCATAGACCTGCTGCTGGATCCCGCCGCACCAATGGCCCAGGATCGAGAAGGCGGCGCCTTCACTCAGGTACAGCCGGATTGGCGTTGCCGCAGACGCCGACGAGACGAGCCCCGCGCACACCAGCGCCGAGACCACGACCCCCAGGATGACTCTACGCGCCATTGCCATGCTCCCCTCGGTGGTCTTGAGCGACGGCGGCCCACCTGAGTCCCACGCAGGGCCGATTCCCGCGATGGCCTGTCCCTGAGACATGCTCCGAACAAAATATCATGCGGCAGCCCGCTCATGGGACGCCTTTTGACGCCGAAATGGCGTCCCGCCTCCCTCGCATCTTCCCGACTTCCCGATCGGCGCACACGCGGACGTCACCCGCCGCCCACTGCTCACACGCGACCTACGCCGTGTAGCGACCTGCATCCCCGGCGCCACACTCGTGACGCCGTAGACCCGAGCGAAACCGAGCGCCCGTAACGTAGCCGCCGATCCTCCACGCGCCCGGCACGATTCGAACGTGCGACCTCTCGCTCCGGAGGCGAGCGCTCTATCCACTGAGCTACGGGCGCCGGCTGCGCCGGATGACTCCGGCGTTCAGGCAACAGAGAGCTTACCGGCGCGCTCGGGGCGTTCCTCGGACGGGCGCGATTGCTCCGTCGGGCGTGCTCGCGGCGTGGTGGTCGGGCGCGGGTTGGCGCCGCGCTCCGGGGTCTCTCGCGACGGCTCGTGGGTTTCGTGGGCCGAGCTCTGGGCGTCCTTTGGCCGGAGCTCGGATGCGCCGTCCAGCGTGCTCGTTGGACATCTGCGCCCGGGCAGGCATGCGCTGGCCGTCCGCCACGCGCCCTGTCCCGTCGCTACCGTTGCCCCATGGACCTGTCCATCTTCTTCGCCGGCACCGGCGGCTCGGTGCCGAGCTCGCGCCGCGGGCTGCCCGCGGCGCTCGTGCGCCGTGGCGGCGAGCACATCTTGTTCGACTGCGGCGAGGGGACGCAGCGCCAGCTGATCAAGTCGATCGGGCTTGCGGACATCGACAGCGTGTTCATCACCCACTTCCACGCCGACCACTGGCTCGGGCTGCCGGGGATGCTCAAGTCGTTCGCCCTGCGCGAGCGCGAGCAGCCGCTCAGCGTGTACGGCCCGCGCGGGCTCGGTGAGCTGATGGAGCAGATGCGCTTCGTATACGGGCGCCTTCCTTACGGGCTCGACGTCCTCGAGCTCGCGCCCGCCGAGACGGTCGCGCGTGACGGCTACCTGATCGCCGCGATCCCGGTCCGTCACAAAGGCGAGTACTGCTACGGATACGCGCTCGTCGAGGACGCTCGCCCGGGCCATCTGGACCCGGAGCTCGCCGAGCGGCTCGGGGTCAAGCCGGGACCGGACTTCGGCCGGCTGCAGCGCGGGGAGACGGTCGACGGCGTGACTCCGGAGCAGGTGCTCGGCCCGGAGCGGCCCGGGCGCAAGCTCGTGATCTCCGGCGACACCGCTCCATGCGAGGCGCTCGCCGTCGCGGCGCACGAAGCGGATGTGCTCGTCCACGAGGCCACGTTCGCCGAGGACGAGCTCGAGCGTGCGCGCCAGACCTCCCACAGCACCGCCCGTCAGGCGGCGGAGGTGGCACGCGACGCGCAGGTGCGAATGCTCGCGCTCACGCACATCTCGAGCCGCTATCCCGGAAACGAGCTGCGCGACGAGGCGCGCGCGGTGTTCGCGCAGACCGAGGCCCCGCGCGACTTCGACACGATCGAGATCCCGTTTTCCGAGCGCGGCGCCCCCCGGCTGGTGCGCTGGTCCGAGCGTCGTGAGCGCGGGCCGACCTCCGGTCGGTCCGCCCCCGCCCAGCCCGTCGCGGCCGGATAGGCCGCGTCGTCGGGCCGTCGCGGCGAGCAGTCCTGTCTCCGGGCTGTGACGGCGCGCCCCGAGGCGTCGCGGTGCGCTGATACAGTCTCCGGCAGTCCTTTAACCCGGTCCGGAGAGGCCAGGAAGGAAACTGAATGTGTGCAACTGGGTCGCAAGCCGAAGGCGCCGAGAAGACCGTCCTGCGCGAGGACGAACTGCGGCGGGCGCTGACGCGGATCGCCCATGAGATCGTCGAGCGCAATCCCGACTCGCCGGCTCCGGCGCTGGTCGGGATTCACCGGCGCGGGGCGTTCCTGGCACGCCGGCTGCAGGGGCTGCTGGAGGAGCTGCTCGGCGCGCCCGTCCCGCTCGGCGACTTGGATATCGGCTTCTACCGCGACGACGTCTCCCGCCGGCCCGACGCCCCGGTCGTGCGCGAGTCGCACATCGACTTCGACGTCTCCGGCCGCACCGTCGTGATCGTCGACGACGTCCTCTACACGGGACGCACCGTGCGCGCCGCGATCGAGGCGCTGTTCGACTACGGCCGCCCCGCGCGGGTGCAGCTCGCGGTGCTCGCCGACCGCGGCCACCGCGAGCTGCCGATCCGACCGGACTACGTCGGCAAGAACCTGCCGACCTCGCGCGCCGAGCACGTCCACGTGCGCGTCGCCGAGCTCGACGGGGTCGACGAGGTCGCGATCGGGCCGGCCCGCGTTGAGGCGAGGGCATGAGGGCCGTAGGCCCGGTCATGGGCGCCACGGGGGGCGCACGTCTTCATCGGATGGCCGACCGGATGGAGGCGAGGGCATGAGGGTCGTAGGCCCGGTCACGGGCGCCACGGAGGGCGCACGTCCCAATCGGACGGCCGACCGGATGGAGGCCGGGCTGAGGGCCGTAGGCCCGGTTATGGGCGCCACGGAGGGCGCACGTCCCAATCGGACGGCCGACCGGATGGAGGCCGAGCTGAGGGCCGTAGGCCCGGTCACGGGCGCCACGGAGGGCGCACGTCCCAATCGGATGGCCGACCGGATGGAGGCCGAGCTATGAATCACCTCCTCTCCATCGAGGACCTCGACCGGCAGGCGATCGAGCGGATCGTCACCCAGGCGGCGCGCTTCGCCGAGGTTTCCGACCGCGAGATCAAGAAGGTTCCCGCGCTGCGCGGCCGGATGGTGTTGAACCTCTTCTACGAGGCCTCGACCCGCACGCGCAGCTCGTTCGAGTTGGCCGCCAAGCGCCTGTCGGCGGACGTCGTCAACTTCGCGGTCAGCGGCTCGAGCGTCGAGAAGGGCGAGTCGCTGAAGGACACCGTTCTCACCCTCAGCGCGCACAAGCCCGACGCGATCGTCCTGCGCACGCCCTGGGCCGGAGCCGCGGAGCTCGTCTCCAGGTGGTGCAGCGCCGCGATCGTCAACGCCGGCGACGGCAAGCACGAGCACCCGACACAGGCGCTGCTCGACGTGTACACGCTGCGCGAGCGCCTCGGCGGGATCGACGGCGCGTCGATCTGGATCGTCGGCGACGTCGCCCACTCGCGTGTCGCGCGCTCGAACATCATCGCCTTCCAGCGCATGGGCGCGCGCGTCACGCTCGCCGGCCCGCCGACGCTGATCCCGCGCGGGATCGAGGCGCTCGGCTGCGAGGTCCGCTACACCCTCGACGGCCTGTCTTCGGCCGACGTGGTGTACGCGCTGCGCATGCAGCGCGAGCGCATGACCGAGACTTGGGTGCCCTCGCTGCGCGAGTACGCCGCTTGGTATCAGATCAACGGACGCCGCCTCGGTTCGCGCCAGGTGCTGATGCACCCGGGCCCGGTCAACCGCGGCGTGGAGCTCTCCGGCGAGGCGGTCGACTCGCCGCAGGCCGTCATCACCGCCCAGGTCGAGGCGGGCGTGGTCGTGCGGATGGCGGTGCTGTATGAGCTGCTCACCGGCACGCACGCCGACCGCTCCGGAATCGACGGTCCCGTCCCCGAGCCCCAACTGGCGTGATGGCCTCGAATCCCCTCGTGCAAGGGCCGTACGCGCCGGCCGAGCTGCTGCTGCGGGACGTGCACGTGCTCGATCCCCGCGCGCGCATCGACGCCCGCCACGACGTGCTCGTGCGCGACGGACAGATCGCCGCGCTCGGCGAGCCGAGCACGCTGCAGGCGCCGCAGGGGATCGAGGTCATCGAGGGCGAAGGCAGGCATCTGCTGCCGGCGTTCTTCGATCCGCACGTGCATCTGCGCAGCCCCGGCCAAGAGCACAAGGAGGATCTGCACACCGGCACCCGGGCCGCCGCCGCGGGCGGATTCGGCGGGGTGATCGCGATGCCGAACACCGACCCCGTGATCGACTCTCCGCCGCTGCTCGGCTCGCTGCGCGAGGCCGCCGCGCGCGAGGCGTGCGTCCCGGTCGGCTTCCTGGCGGCGATCACCTGCGGGCTGCGCGGCGAGGAGCTGACCGAGATGGCGCAGCTGCGCCACGAGGGCGCACTCGGCTTCACCGACGACGGTCGCCCGGTGGCGAGCGCCGGGATGTTGCGCAAGGCCTTGCAGTACCAGCGGCTTTGCGGCGGCGTGATCGGCCTGCACGAGGAGGACCCCACGCTCTCGCATGGGGGCTGCATGCACGAGGGCGCCCTCAGCGCGGCGCTCGGCATCGGCGGGATCCCGACCGTGAGCGAGTCCACGATGGTCGCGCGCGACGCCGAGCTCGCGGCCTACGAGCGCGCCCGGGTGCACTTCCAGCACCTCAGCTGCGCCGCCTCCGTCCAGGCCGTCGCGCACGCCAAGGCCGGCGGCGCAATGGTCAGCGCCGAGGTTACGCCCCACCACCTGCTGCTCACCGACGAGAGCGTCCGCGGGCTGGACACCCGCATGAAGATGAACCCGCCGCTCGCCGGCGAGGACGACCGCAAGGCGCTCGTGCAGGGGCTGCGCTCGGGCACGATCGACTGCGTCGCGACCGACCACGCGCCCCACGCCCGCGAGGAGAAGGAAGTCCCGTTCGAGCAGGCCCCGATGGGCACGACCGGCCTGGAGACGGCGTTCTCCGCGCTGTACACCGGCCTGGTGCTCACCGGCGAGCTTGGGCTCGGGCTGCTCGTCGAGCGGATGACCGCGGGCGCGGCCCTGTTCGAGCTGCCGACCCCCACGATCGCTGCCGGCGAGCCCGCGAACTTGACCCTCGTCGATCTCGACGCCGAGTTCCTCGCGGGCGAGCGCGGCTGGGAGAGCCGCTCGGAGAACTGTTGCTTCGCCGGCAAGCGGCTGCGCGGCCGCGTGCTGCTGACCGTGGCCGCCGGCGCGATCGTCTATCGGGAGCGGGTCTTCTCGGTGGTGGCCGCGTGATCGTCCAGGACGCCAGGATGCGGGGCGGGAGGCCCCGCGCCCACGGCCGTCCTGCCGGGACCAGCTGCGCGGACGCGACCCAAGCGAGCACCCGGCCGTACACCCTGCGCCCGCTTGCGTGCACGAAGGCTGGGATCGCGTGAGTCTGCTCTCGCGCGAGCGCGCCGCGCTGGTCGTCGTCGACGTGCAGGAGGGGTTCCGCCCTTACGCGTCCTTTCAACGGGTCGCCGATGCGTGCGCGAAGCTCGTGCGGGCTGCGCGCATCCTCGACGTGCCGAGCGTCGTCAGCGAGCAGTATCCGAAAGGGCTCGGCCACACCGCGCCCGAGGTCGGGATCGAGGATGGGCGCCCGATCGAGAAGACCGTCTTTTCGGCCGCCCGCGCCGAGGGGTTCGACCTTGGCGGGCGCTCGCAGGCGATCGTGTGCGGGATCGAGACGCACGTCTGCGTCAGCCAGACCGTCCACGACCTGCTCGACCGCGGCGTCGAAGTGCACGTGCCCGCGGACGCGGTCGGCTCGCGGCACGAGATCGACTACGAGCGCGGCCTGCAGCGGCTGCAGCGCGCGGGCGCGGTCGTGAGCACGGTCGAGGCGGTCGTCTTCGAGCTGCTCGAGCGCGCCGGCACGCCCGAGTTCAAGGCCGTCCAGAAGCTGATCATCTGAGATGACCGTGAGCCTTTGCCATGCTGCGTCCTCACCGATCGGAGATCGGCCGGCACGTGTGCCGAGCACACTTCACTCGCTGCGTCCTCACCGATCGGAGATCGACGGGATCTCCGATCGGCCAGCACGACTCACGGCCATCTCAGGGGCGCGATGACTGTGCCGAGCGCGTATGTGCTGCTGGACGACGGCACGCGTTTCGACGGGGTCGCCTGCGGCGCGGACGGTCATGCGGTCGGTGAGGTCGTGTTTACGACCGGGATGAGCGGCTATCAGGAGTCGATGACCGACCCGTCGTTCGCGGGCCAGCTGATCGCCTTCACCTATCCCCACATCGGCAACTACGGCGTCAGCTCCGAGGCGATGGAGTCCGACCGGCCTTGGGCCAGGGCCGCGATCATGCGCGAGGCGTGCGACCGCGAGGACTCGCCGGGCGCGGAGGGTGGCTGGCTTCGGTGGCTGACCGACTGCGGCGTGCCCGCGATCAGCGGCGTCGACACCCGCGCGCTGGTCAAGCACATCCGTGACCTGGGCGCCATGCGCGGCGGGCTGTTTCCAGGGGCGACGTCCGAAGCCGAGGCGCGCGGGCTGATCGAGTCCGAGCCGCCGATGGCCGGACAGGACCTCGCGGCCGAGGTCACCCCGACGACGGTCAGCCGCCACGGCGAGGCCGACACCGGGCCGAAGATCGCGGTGCTCGACACGGGCATCAAGGGCTCGATGGTCCGCGAGCTCCTCGCGCGCGGAGCGCGCGTCGCGCTGCACCCCTGCACGACCACGGCCGCCGAGCTGCTCGCAGAGGACCCGGACGCGGTGTTCCTGTCCAACGGCCCCGGCGACCCCGCGGCGCTCGACTACGTCGTCCAGACCGTGCGCGAGCTCGTCGGCCGCAAGCCCGTGTGGGGCATCTGCCTCGGCCATCAGCTGCTGTGCCGTGCGGTCGGCCTGGAGACGTTCAAGCTCCCGTTCGGGCACCGCGGCGCCAACCATCCCGTCAAGGACCTCCAGACCGGACGGATCGAGATCACCTCCCAGAATCACGGCTTCGCGGCGCTCGGCCCGAACGGCGCGCGCACGATCGGCGCCGACGAGCCCGTTCGCTGGCAGACCGACTTCGGCGAGGCCCAGCTCTCGCACGTCAATCTCTACGACCGCACCGTCGAGGGGCTCGAGCTGCTCGACGTGCCCGGCGGGACCGTCCAGTACCACCCCGAGGCCGGCCCCGGCCCGCACGACAGCTTGTACCTGTTCGACCGTTTTTTGCGGCGGATCGCGGAGGCGGCGTAGATGAGCGACGGGCTTCTTTTTCGGGAAACCCGGATGCGCGCATCACCTACAGCCGTAGCGGCGCCGGTTACCGCACCTGCCGGCGTCGCGGGAGCGAAGGGCCGGCGGAGCCGGCCCGGTCGAGGACGGCGGGCAGCCGTCCCATCCAATCGAGACGGCGGGCCGGATGCCCGGCGGGGCTGACTCATTCCCAGGCGTAGCGACATCGACAAGATCCTGATCCTCGGCTCCGGGCCGATCGTGATCGGGCAGGCCGCGGAGTTCGACTACTCCGGCGTGCAGGCCTGCAAGGTGCTGCGCGAGGAGGGCTACGAGATCGTGCTGGTCAACTCCAACCCCGCGACGATCATGACCGACCCCGAGCTCGCCGACGCGACGTACATCGAGCCGCTGCTGCCGGGGCCGGTGGCGCAGGTGATCGCGCGCGAGCGCCCCGACGCGCTGCTGCCGACGCTGGGCGGCCAGACCGCGCTGAACCTCGCCAAGGCGCTGCACGACGACGGCACGCTCGAGCGCCACGGGGTCGAGCTGATCGGCGCGAACTACGACGCGATCGCCTGTGCCGAGGACCGCGAGCTGTTCGGCGCGGCGATGGCGCGCGCGGGCCTGGCGATGCCCGAGAGCGCGATCGCCAGGACGCTCGAGCAGGCGATCGAGGCGCTGCCGCGGCTGGGCCTGCCGTGCATCGTCAGGCCGGCGTTCACGCTGGGCGGCCGCGGCGGCGGGATCGCGCGCGACGAGCCGGAGCTGCGCGCGCTCGTCGCGCGCGGGCTCGAGGTCTCGCCGATCGGCCAGGTGCTGCTGGACCAGTCGGTGCTCGGCTGGGGCGAGTTCGAGCTGGAGGTGATGCGCGACGGCGCGGACAACGTGGTGATCGTGTGCTCGATCGAGAACGTCGACCCGATGGGCGTGCACACGGGCGACTCGGTGACGGTCGCGCCGCAGCAGACGCTCACCGACAGGCTCTACCAGCGGCTGCGCGACCAGGCGATCGCCGTGATCAGGGCGGTGGGCGTCGAGACCGGCGGCTCGAACGTGCAGTTCGCGGTGAATCCCGAGACCGAGGAGATCCTCGTGATCGAGATGAACCCGCGCGTGTCGCGCAGCTCGGCGCTCGCCTCGAAGGCGACGGGTTTCCCGATCGCGAAGATCGCCGCGCGGCTGGCCGTCGGGTACAGGCTCGAGGAGATCGACAACGACATCACGGGCGTCACCCCGGCGTGCTTCGAGCCGACGATCGACTACGTCGTCGTCAAGTGGCCGCGGTTCGCGTTCGAGAAGTTTCCCGGCACCGCCGCGACGCTGTCGACGCACATGAAGTCCGTCGGCGAGGCGATGGCGATCGGGCGCACGTTCGGGCAGGCGTTCGCCAAGGCGCTGCGCTCGCGCGAGCTCGACAAGCCGCCGTGCCTGGGCGATGTGAGCGACCAGGCGCTGCTGGACGGGTTGGAGATCCCGGGCCCGGAGCGGTTCGAGGCGATTCTCGAGCTGCTGCGCCGGGGCGTGGCGGTGGAGGCGATCCGCGCGCGAACCGCGATCGACCCGTGGTTCCTGAGCGAGCTGCGCACGATCGCCGAAGACCCGGAGGCGCCGTTTCAGGGCGAGCGCTCGTTCCGCTCGGTCGACACCTGCGCGGCCGAGTTCCCGGCCCGCACCCCCTACTACTACTCCGGCTGGGAGCGCCCGCGGGCCGGCGGCGCGGCGTCGCACGAGGTCGCGCGGGGCGAGCGCCCGTCGGTGGTGATCCTCGGCGCCGGGCCGAACCGGATCGGGCAGGGGATCGAGTTCGACTATTGCTGCGTGCACGCAGCGATGACCGTGCGCGAGTCCGGCAGGGACGCGGTGATGGTCAACTGCAATCCCGAGACCGTCTCCACCGACTACGACACCTCCGACCGGCTGTACTTCGAGCCGCTGACCCTGCAGGACGTCCTGGCTGTCGTCCGGGTCGAGCAGCCGGAGGGCGTCATCGTCCAGTTCGGCGGGCAGACGCCGCTGAAGCTCGCGGCCGGTCTCGCGGCCGCGGGGGCGCCGCTGCTCGGCACGAGCGTCGAGGCGATCGACCTGGCCGAGGACCGCGGCCGGTTCGGGGCGCTGCTCGCCGAGCTCGGCTACAAGGCCCCGCCCTACGCGACCGCCGGCTCGGTGAAGGACGCGCTCGAGCACGCCGAGAGCGTCGGCTACCCGCTGCTGGTCCGCCCCTCCTACGTGCTCGGGGGCAGGGCCATGGAGATCGTCTACTCGCGCGACGGGCTCGCCGACTACCTGAGCCGCGAGCTTCCGCCGGACCCGAGCGACCCTGACGGCTCGCCGTCCTCCTCGCTGGAAAAAGCGGTGCGTGGCGCCGACGGTCAAGGGAGCCCGGAGGGCTCCCCGTCGTCTCAGAACACGGGGCTGCAAGCCCCGCGGAGCACTCCCGCCATCTTCCTCGATCGCTTTCTGGAGGACGCGACCGAGGTCGACGTCGACGCGCTGTGCGACGGCGCCGAGGTATGGATCGGCGGGATCATGCAGCACGTCGAGGAGGCGGGCGTGCACTCGGGCGACAGCGCGTGCGTGCTGCCGCCGCACTCGCTCGGCGAGGAGATGCTCGGGCAGATCAGGGACGCCACGCGCGAGCTCGCGCTGGCGATCGGAGTGGTGGGTCTGCTGAACGTGCAGTACGCGGTGCACGCAGGCGAGCTGTACGTGATCGAGGCCAACCCGCGGGCGTCGCGGACGGTGCCGTTCGTGTCCAAGGCGGTGGGCGTGCCGCTGGCGAAGCTCGCTTGCAGGATCATGCTGGGCGAGCGGATCGCCGACCTCGACCTGCCGGCGGGCCGGGAAGGGCTGGGCTACGGCGATCACGTGTCGGTGAAGGAGGCGGTGCTGCCGTTCGACCGCTTCGAGGGCTCCGACGCCGTACTGGGGCCGGAGATGCGCTCGACGGGCGAGGTGATGGGGATCGCGCGCGACTTCCCGACCGCGTTCGCCAAGGCGCAGGCGGCGGCGGGCGTGCCGCTGCCGAGCGGGGGAACCGCGTTCATCACGGTCACCGACTCCGACAAGGCGGGCGCGTTCGCGGTCGCGCAGACGCTGCACGACAGCGGCTTCCGGATCGTCGCGACCAGGGGCACCGCCGAGGCGATCGCGCGCATGGGCGTGCCCGTGCAGCGGCTGAACAAGATCGGCGAGGGCTCGCCCCACGTGCTCGACTGGATCGAGCGGGGCGACGTGGACCTGGTGGTGAACACGCCGACCGGCTCGGGCGCGCGCACGGACGGCTGGGAGATCAGGCGCGCGGCCGTCGCGCACGGGATCCCCTGCGTGACGACGCTGGCGGCGGGGGTGAGCGCCGCCCGCGCGATCGCGCGGGCGCAGGCGAACGGCGAGCCGGAGGTGCTCTGCCTGCAGGAGCTGCACCGGTGAGCGTCGCCCCGCCGCGACGGCGAGCGCTGACGGTCACGGCCAACGAGCGCCTCGGCGCCTACACCCTGCTGAAGGTCGCCGATCCCGCCGGCCCGGCGCCGGACCCGGGGCAGTTCACGATGCTCGCGGCCGTCGAGCGCTGGGGCGGCGGCGAGGACGAGCGTCCCTACCTCCCGCGCGCGTTCTCGCTCGCGCGCTTCCGGCACGGCGAGGCGCACTATCTGCTGGAGGACGTCGGCCCGGGCACCAGACGGCTGTGCGAGCTGCAGGCCGGGGAGCGCGTGTGGGCCTTGGGGCCGCTCGGCAGGGGCTTCGTCCCGCCGCACGACGACCGGCGGGCGCTGCTGGTGGGCGGCGGCGTCGGCATCGCGCCGCTGGCGATCCTCCAGGACGCGCTGGAAGGCGCGCTCGCGCGCGCCCCGTCGACCCGGAAACGGACCCGCCCGCCGGCCACGGTGCTGCTGGGCTTCCGCGACCGCGATCGCGCCGCGGGCGCGAGCCTCTTCAGGGGCGCGACGGTCGCCAGCGACGACGGCTCGGTCGGCCACGCCGGTCTCGTCACCGAGCTGCTGGCGGCGGAGCTCGAGCGGGACGCCCACGCGGTCGTGTACGCGTGCGGGCCGGCGCCGATGCTGGAGGCGGTCAGGTCGCTGTGCGAGCTCCTCCGGACGCCGGCGCAGCTCGCGCTGGAGGCGGGCATGGCCTGCGGCTTCGGAGCCTGCTACGGCTGCGTCGTGCCCAACCGGGCCGGCGGCTATCTGCGCGTGTGCGTCGACGGCCCGGTGGTAGACGCGGCCGAGCTGACGCGGGTCGAGGACCTCCCATGACCGTCTCCTTCTGCGGCCTGGAGCTCGCGCACCGGGTGATCAACGGCTCGGGCACGTTCGACGCGATCGCCGCCCGGCGCGTGTTCGGGGCAGAGCTCGACGAGGACTTCCCGTTCGCGGCGTTCGTGTCCAAGACGATCACGCTGCAGCCGCGCGTGGGCAACCCGCCACCGCGGCTGTGGGAGGCGGCCGGCGGCCTGGTCAACTCGATCGGCCTGCCCAACAAGGGCCTGCGGCGATATCTCGCAGAGGATCTGCCCGAGCTCGCGGCGCTGCCGGCGCCGCTGATCACGAACGTGATGGGCTCCAGCGCCGAGGAGATCGTCGAGCTCGTAGAGGCCTGCGACGAGCGGCCGGAGATCGCCGCAGTCGAGCTGAACGTGTCCTGTCCGAACGTGAAGACCGGCCTGGACATCGGCTCCGACCCCGCCCTGCTGGAGGAGGTCGTGCGGACGGTGCGCCCGCGGACCGGCAAGCCCCTGATCGTGAAGCTGACCCCCAACACCGCCGACGTGGCCGCGTGCGGCCTGGCGGCACAGGCGGGCGGCGCCGACGCGGTGTCGCTGATCAACACGCTGCGGGCGCTCGCGCTCGCGCCGCGCACCGCCGCCGAGGGGCCCCGACACTGGCTTGGCGGCGGCACCGGCGGTCTGTCCGGGCCCGCGATCCGCGGCGTCGCGCTGGCGCAGGTGGCGGCGGTCGCGGAGCGCGTGCAGATCCCGGTGGTCGGCATGGGCGGCGTGCAGAACGCCGGCCACGCGCGCGAGATGCTGGACGTGGGGGCGACGCTCGTGGCGGTCGGCACCGAGAGCTTCAGGGACCCTGCGGCGGGCGCCAAGATCGGCCGCGACCTGGTCCGCGATCGACCCTGAGCGGACCGGCTGGCGCGCCAAAGCTGGGCCGAATTAAAAACCCCTGCAAAAGCGCCACACACCGTCCACCAACCTCGATATGCCTAGACCTCAAGCTGAGCTAGAGCTGAATTCGGTTGATTTCCCTTGATCGTCGCGCGCCGGCGTGTAGACTCGCCGCCCATGGCGCTGGCCACCGAGACGATGTCCTCCAAGCAGCTCATCGCCCCCGAGCGGTCGCTCAACCAGAGGATGGACGCGCTCGCCAGGGCCAACCTGATCCGCACCAGGCGAGCCCAGCTCAAGCGCGACCTCAAGGCCGGCCGCCGCTCGATCCACGCGCTGCTGCTGGACCCGCCCGAGTACCTCGAGACCGCGAAGGTCTTCGACATGCTGCTCGCGGTCCCCAAGTACGGGCGCGTCAAGGTCAACAAGATCCTCGCCCACTGCCGGATCTCGCCGAGCAAGACGATCGGCGGCCTCTCCGAGCGCCAGCGCAGCGAGCTCGTATCGCTGCTGCGCCGCTAGAAGAGTGTCGGACATTCCACGCTGACGGTTTCGCCCGCGACGAGCATTAGGGTCATGGCCGTGGCGCGCGTGTTCGTCATCACGGGGCCCTCCGGGGTCGGCAAGGGGACGCTCATCAGGGGCTTGATGGAGCGGCTGGGGCAGCTGCAGCTGTCGGTCTCGGCGACCACGCGCGCGCCCAGGCCGGGCGAGCACGATGGCGTCGACTACCACTTCCTCGCGCGCGAAGAGTTCGACCGCCGGGTCGCCGCGGGCGAGTTCGTCGAGCACGCCGACTACGCCGGGAGCAGCTACGGGACGCTGCGCCGCGAGCTCGAGGACCGCGTCAGGGAGGGCGTGCCGGTCGTGCTCGAGATCGAGGTGCAGGGCGCCAGGCAGGTGCGCGCCGCGATGCCCGACGCGGTGCAGGTGTTCATCGCGCCGCCGTCGCTGCAGGCGCTGCGCACCCGACTCATCGGGCGCGGCACCGACGACGGGGCGGAGGTCGAGCGCCGGCTGCGCGTGGCCGAGCGGGAGCTGCAGGCACAGCCCGAGTTCGAGCACGTCGTCGTCAACGACCGCCTCGAAGACGCGCTCGAGCGCCTTTGCGCGATCGTCGCGAGCGAGCTCGACTGACACCTGCGACTACAATCGAGCCTCAACCAGGAAAGGCCCAGACCAAGTGATCTCCCCCCGCATCGACAGACTGCTTCAGAACGTCGACTCCAACTACGCCAGCGTGCTCGTGGCCGCCAAGCGCGCGCGCCAGATCAACAGCTACTACCACAACCTCGGCGAGGGGGCCTTCGACGAGTTCCCGCCGCCGATGATCGAGACGGCCTCCAAGAACTACCTCACGATCGCCCTCGAGGAGGTCGCGGCGGGGAAGATCAAGTACCACTACCGCTGAGGCCCGTTCCGGCAAGCGCCGCGTCAGCGCTTGCCCATCGGCCTCGCGCCGTCTAAAACCTCAAGCACATGTCCCGAATCCTGCTCGGCGTGAGTGGCGGCATCGCCGCGTACAAGGCGCTCGAGCTCGTGCGCCTGGCGACGGGCGCCGGGCACTCGGTCAGGGTCGTGCAGACCCCGGCCAGCAGGCGCTTCGTGGGGGCGGCGTCGTTCGAGGCGCTCACGGGCGCGCCTGTGCTGGCGAGCGAGTTCGAACGCGATCCGGCGCGCGGGGCGTTCCCCGGTCAGCCGCTGCCCGAGCACGAGCCGCTGAGCCACCTGGAGCTCGTCGCCAACGCCGAGGTCTACGCGATCGCGCCTGCCTCGGCGAACACGCTGGCGAAGCTGGCGAACGGGCTGGCGGACAACCTGCTGAGCAGCTGTGCGCTCGCCGCCGCCTGCCCGCTCGTGATCGCGCCGGCGATGAACAACCGCATGTACGAGCACCCCGCCACGCAGGCGAACCTGCAGACGCTGCGCGAGCGCGGCGCGCTCGTGGTCGAGCCCGGCAGCGGGCGTCTGGCCTCCAGGGGCGAGTCGGGGATCGGCCGTCTCGCCGAGCCGGCGCGGATCCTGGCCGCGTGCGAGGAGGCGCTCGCGGGTAGGCCCGCCGCCAAGGTCGATCTGAGCGGACTGAAGCTGCTCATCACCGCGGGTGGGACGCGCGAGCCGATCGACAGCGTCAGGTTCGTCGGCAACAGCTCGTCCGGGCGCATGGGTCTCGCGCTCGCGCGGGCGGCGCTGGCGCGCGGAGCGCAGGTGACGGTGATCGCCGCCAACGTCGCGCTCGCGCGGCCGCAGGGCGTGGGCTGGCGTGATGTCGTCACGGCCGCCGAGCTGCAGCGCGCCTGCGAGGAGGAGTTCCCGGCCTGCGACGTGCTGCTGATGGCCGCGGCGGTGGCGGACTTCCGGCCGAAGACCCCCGAGCCGGGCAAGATCAAGAAGGCTGGCCGCGAGGGTCTGGAGCTCGCGCTCGAGGCGACCGCCGACGTGATCGCGGGTCTGGCCGAGCGCCGCCGCCCAGACCAGACGCTGGTGGGGTTCGCCGCCGAGCACGGCGAGCACGCGGTCCGGTGCGGGCAGCGCAAGCTCGCGGACAAGCGCCTGGATGCGGTCGTCGTCAACGACGTCTCGCGCGATGACATCGGCTTCGACGTGGACCACAACGAGGTCTCGATCGTCACCGCGCACGGACGCCGGGATGTGCCGCGCGCGGCCAAGTCGTTGATCGCCGGGGCGGTCCTCGACGTGGTGCAGGAACTGCGCGCCGGCCGCTGAGCCCGGAGGGGTGGGCGACGCCTCCAGCCGTCCTCCGGCGGCAAAACCCGCTCGAGAGCGCGAAGCGCCGGACGTCTGCGGACAGCGCGCAAAGAGCGCGGCCGGCCGCAGATGGAAGGCTTCACGGCCGCACGCCGAGTCCTACAGTTAGCAGGCATGGAGAGCGTGTACGACCTCTACCGCAGAGGCTGCGAGCTGCTGGAGCACGGCGACCATGAGGCGGCGATCGTGCCCTTGAGCAGGGCGCGAAACCTGGAGCCCGACAAGGCCTCGATCCGTGAGGCGCTGGGACGGGCGCTGTTCCACGCGCAGCGGTACGAGGGCGCGGCGGCCGAGTTCGAGGCGATCGCCGCCGGCGCGCCGACGAACGACTACGCGCTCTTCTGTCTGGGCCGTGCGATGCAGCTGCTCGGCCGCCACCGCGAGGCCTGCCAACCGCTCGCGCTCGCGAGCTCGCTGAGGCCCGACCGCGAGGACTACCGGCGCTACCGCGACCGCGCCTGGCGTGCGGCTCACGGCGCTTGAGGGGCTCGGCGAGGGGAGCGTCGCGAGACGATCGAGACGATGCGCCACTGTCCCGATGCTATCCTCGACCAACAGCTTTCGTGCCGGTGTGATGATGTCGGCTGTAGTACCGAGAGTGGGCGCCCGCCCGCTTTTTTTACGCCAGGACCAGGCTCGTGGAGGCGCGAGAAACCCCATACAGGACAGCGAAACAGGAGTAGCCACGACAGATGACAGCGCTGCAGGCGGATATCGAAGGACGGCTCGCGACGAGCGAGCCCGAGGTCGAGGTGCTGCTCGCCGAGGTGGTCGGCGGACACCGCCTGCGGGTGTTCATCGACCATCCCCAGGGCGTGACGCTCGCGCTGTGCGAGCGCGTGAGCGCGTGTCTGAACGAGCTGCGCGAGCGCTACTCGCTCGAGGTGTCCTCGCCTGGGAGTGAGCGTCCGCTGACCAAGCCGGCCCACTTTCGCCGCTTCGTCGGGCGCCGGGTCAGGGTGCGCACGCGCGGGCCGATCTCCGAGCGGTCGCGCCAGGCGGTCCGCGCGGGCGCCGAGCGGCGCGTCCACAGCTTCACCGGCGAGCTGATGGGGGCCTCCGACAGCGAGGTCACGTTGGCCGCCGACGGGGGGGTCGTCGCGATCCCCTACGCCGAGATCCGTCGTTCGAACCTCGTCGAGGAGTAGAGATATGTCACGCGAGATCCTGGAGGCGATGCACGCGCTGGCGCGCGAGAAGGGGATAGAGCCCGAGAAGCTGATGGTCGCGCTCGAGGACGCGCTCCTCTCCGCCTACAAGAAGCAGCCCGGCGCGGCCAAGTACGCGCGCGTGGAAATGGACCGCGACACGGCCGACTTCCGCGTCATCGAACTGATCATTCCCGAGCGCCTCGAGGCGCACCTGATCGTCGAGACGATCGACGAGGAAACGACGATCGATCCCGAGACGGGGGAGATGCGCGAACCCGAGGAACCGGAAATCGACCCCGCCAAGTTCGAGGAATACCGCGACCAGATCGACGAGCGCGACGTCACCCCCGACGACTTCGGGCGGATCGCCGCGCAGACCGCCAAGCAGGTGATCCTGCAGCGCATCCGCGAGGCCGAGCGCGACATGATGTACGAGGAATACCGCGACCGGGTCGGCGAGCTGATCACGGGCATCGTGCAGCAGTCGGACTCGCGCTACACGCTCGTGCAACTGCGCGAACGCGTCGAGGCGCTGCTGCCGAAGTCAGAGCAGGTGGAGGGCGAGCGCTACGACCACTCGCAGCGGATCAAGGCGGTCATCAAGGAGGTCTCGCCGTCGACCAAGGGACCGTCGATCATCGTCTCCCGCCGCGACCCCGAGCTGATCAAGAAGCTGTTCGAGCTCGAGGTCCCGGAGATCGCCGACGGCCTCGTGGAAATCGCCAACGTCGCGCGCGAGCCCGGATATCGCTCGAAGATCGCGGTCATCTCGCGCACCGACGGCGTCGATCCGGTCGGCGCGTGCGTCGGGCCGCGCGGCTCGCGCGTGCGCATGGTCGTCTCGGAGCTGCGCGGCGAGAAGATCGACATCATCCCCCACAACGACGAGCCGGCGCGGTTCGTGGCCAAGGCGCTGTCCCCCGCGCGCGTGCGCGAGGTGCTCGTCGACGACGAGGCCAAGCAGGCGACGGTGATCGTGCCGGACGACCAGCTGTCGCTGGCGATCGGCCGCGAGGGCCAGAACGCGCGCCTGGCCGCGCGCCTCACCGGCTGGCGCGTGGACATCCGCTCCGAGACCGAGTTCGCCGCCGAGGAGGCCGAGCACGGCTACGAGGAGGAGGAGCTGCAGGGCCGCTGCGCGGCGATCCTCTCCAACGGACGCCGCTGCCCGAACGCGTCGCTGCCGGGGTCGCGCTACTGCGGCCTGGAGACCCACCAGGCGCTCGCGAGCATCGCCACCGACAACGTCGCCGACCTGCACGCCCCCGGCCCCGAGGTCGAGAGCGGGATCGCGGGCGAGGCGCCGGCCGGCGAGGAGGACGTCGCCGAGCGGGCCCGCGACGGCGAGCCCGATGCGGCCCCGCAGGCCGCGGCGCCCGGCCCGGAGGTGAAGTCGGCCGGGCACGAGTCGGAAGAGGCGTCTGCGGGCGGCGAAGTGTCTGCCGGCGGCGAGGACGTCGCCGAGCGGGCCCACGCTGGCGAGCCCGGCGCTGCCGCCGAGGTCACGGCGCCGGCCGAGCTGCAGGACGGACCGTAGAATCGGTGAGCGCATGAGCAAGAAGCGGGTGCACGAGATCGCCAAGGAGCAGGGCCTGCCCAGCAAGGAGCTGTTGGAGAAGCTGAAGGCCGCCGGCGTCGCGGTGAAGACCGCTTCGTCCTCCGTCGAGGAGGCCGCCGCGTTGAAGGCGCTCGAGAACGGCGGCTCGGCGGCCGTCGGCGCTCCTGCGTCCGCCGCGCCGACCGCAAGCGGCGCCGACGCCGCGTCCAAGACGGCGGCCGTGGTCGAGAGCCGGTCGGCGGCGAGCTCGCCCGCGCCCACGCCGCCTGCGCCCGACGGCGCATTGTCGAGCTCCGCCGCCCCCGAGCGGGTGCGCCCGACACGCGACTCGCGCACGGGCGAGAGGGCGCCCGGCGGCGCGCCCGGCGGGCGCCGGCGCGTGGTGATCGACTCGCAGGCCTCTCGCCGCCAGCAGGGCGGCCCCGCCAACCAGCCCCAGCGTCGCCCGCGCCGCGGCAGGCGCAGGCGCGGGACCTACGACGAGACGATCGCGCCGATCGACACGGCCGCGATGGAGGCGACCGATCTGATCCGCGTCAACTCGGGCTCGACCGTCAAGGACGTCGCCGAGTACCTCGGCACGCCGGTGCCGGAGGTGATCAAGAAGCTGATGGGTCTGGGCGAGATGGCGACGCTCACGCAGACGCTGGCCGACGACGCGATCCAGGTGCTCGCCGACGAGTTCGACAAGCGCATCGAAATCGTGCACGCCGCCGATGACGTCGAGGTCGAGCCGACCTTCGACGACGCCGAGGAAGATCTGATCGAGCGCCCGCCGGTGGTGACGATCATGGGGCACGTCGACCACGGCAAGACCTCGCTGCTGGACGCGATCCGCCAGACCGAGGTCGCGGCCGGCGAGGCGGGCGGCATCACCCAGCACATCGGCGCCTACCAGGTGCACCACGGCGGCAAGGAGATCACCTTCCTCGACACACCCGGCCACGAGGCGTTCACCGCGATGCGCGCGCGCGGGGCGCGCGTGACCGACCTGGCGGTGATCGTCGTCGCCGCCGACGACGGCGTCAAGCCCCAGACCGAGGAGGCGATCGACCACGCCAAGGCTGCGGAGGTGCCGATCGTCGTCGCGGTCAACAAGATCGACAAGGAGGGAGCTCAGCCCGAGCGCGTGCGCACCGAGATGACCCAGCACGGGCTGCAGCCTTCGGAGTGGGGCGGGGAGATCGAGTTCGTGGACGTCAGCGCCAAGACGCGTCAGGGGCTCGACGCGCTGCTCGACACGATCCAGCTCGTGACCGACCTGGAGGAGCTGAGGGCCAACAGCGACGCGCAGGCGTCGGGCACCGTGATCGAGTCCAAGCTCGACCCCGGCCGCGGACCGGTCGTCAGCGTGCTGATCCAGCGCGGGACCCTGCACGTCGGGGATGCGCTGGTCGCGGGCGCGCACTTCGGACGGGTGCGCGCGATGAGCGACTTCACGGGCGCACGCGTCAAGCGCGCGACGCCGGGACAGCCGGTGGAGGTGCTCGGCTTCGACGGCGTCCCCGAGGCGGGAGAGCTGGTGCGTGTCGTCGAGAACGAGCGCCGCGCCCGTCAGCTCGCCGGCCAGCGCGCAAACCGCCTGAAGACCGAGGCGCTCGCCCGGCGTTCGGGGCGCAAGGTCTCGCTCGAAGACGTGTTCAAGCTTGCCCAAGAGGGAGCCGTCAAGGAGCTGGGCCTGGTCGTCAAGGCCGACGTGGCCGGCTCGCTGGAGGCGATCGAGGACGAGATCGCCAAGCTCCCGCAGGAAGAGGTCAAGGTCAACCTGATCCATCGCGGCGTCGGCGGCATCAACGAGTCCGACGTGATGCTCGCCGCCGCTTCGCAGGGGCTGATCCTCGCGTTCAACGTGCGCCCCGTCGGCGAAGCGCGCCAGGCTGCCGAGCGCGAGGGGGTGGAGATCCGCTCCTACTCGGTGATCTATCGCGCGATCGAAGAGCTGCGTGCCGCGATGCAGGGCATGCTCGAGCCGACCGAGGTGGAGACACCGCTCGGGCAGGCGGAGGTGCGCCAGCTGTTCCGGGCCTCGCGGATCGGCACGATCGCCGGCTCGTTCGTGACCGAGGGCAAGGTCACGCGCGGCGCGAAGGCGCGGGTCGTGCGCGAGGGGACCGTGATTCAGGACACGACGATCTCGAGCCTGCGGCGCTTCAACGAGGACGTGCGCGAGGTCGCCGCCGGCTACGAGTGCGGGATCGTGCTCGCCAACTTCCAGGATCTGCGCGAGGGTGACATCCTGGAGACATATGAGACGCGCTTGCAAGAGCGAGAGCTTTCCTGAGCCGGCCCTGGCCCGAAAAGGGCGCGTCGGCGATCTGTTGCACGATCGATTCCGGAATCTCGAAGGGGTAGGATGAGCGCTTCAGGGCGTATGCGTCGCGTCGACGAGGGGGTCCGGCAGGTGCTGGGCGATGCGGTGGCAACGGAGCTGAAGGACCCTCGAATTGGATTCGTCACCGTGACAGACGTCAGGACAAGCGCCGACCTGCGCCACGCGCGCGTGTACGTCAGCGTGCTCGGCGACGACGCGCAGCGCGAGGCCACGCTGGAAGGGTTGCGCAGCGCGCACGGCTACCTGCAGGGCAGGGTCGCCCGCGAGCTGCGGCTGAAGCGCACCCCGACGCTCGAGTTCGCCTACGACGACACGACCGATCGGGCGCTGCGCGTCGAGAGGCTGCTGGCGCAGGAGGACGAACGGTCGTGAGCGAGGACGTCGAGAGCGTCGAGGTCGCGCGCGAGCGGGTGCTCGAGCGTCTGCGCAACGACGCGCGCTTCGTGCTCGCGGCGCACGAGAGCCCCGACGGCGACGCGCTCGGGTCGCTTCTCGGCATGCACGGTCTGCTGTGCACGCTCGGGAAGGACTCGGCGATGTTCATCGGCCCCGAGGACCTGCCGCTGCCCTACGAGTACAGGAGCTTCTTCGATCTCGAGGGCGTGATCCAGGCGCCTCCCGCGGACATCTCGCAGCGCACCGTCGTGTTCCTCGACTGCGGCAACATCGACCGCAACTCGGCGCTCGTCCTGCACGACGCCCGGCACGTCTTGAACATCGACCACCACCACGACAACACGCGCTTCGGCACGCTCGACTACGTCGTGCCGGACGCCTCGTGCACGGCCGAGATCGTGTGGGATCTGAAGCACGGACTGGGCGTGCGCCCCACGCCCGAGATCGCGCGGGCGCTGTACATCGGACTGATCACCGACACGGGGCGCTTCATGTACGAGAACACGGGCCCGCGCGCGCACCAGATGGCGGCCGAGCTGATCGAAGCGGGCGTCGACGTGCAGGACGTGTACCGGCGGCTGTATGAGGAGATGCCACAGGCGAAGGTGATGCTGCTGGCGCTCGCGCTCGGGCGGATGCGGCGCTTCGACTCCGGCGAGCTGACGCTGGCGGCGCTGAGCGCAGAGGACGTCCGCGACGTCGGCGCGGAGGACAGCTACTCGGAGGGCATCATCGACCATCTGCGCGCGGTGCAGGGCACCAAGGTCGCGGCGCTCGTGCGCGAGCTGAGCTCGGGTCCGCGCGGCGGCCAGCGCAAAGTCTCGCTGCGCGCGACCGACGACGACGTCGACGTCTCGCAGATCGCCCGCGAGCAGGGAGGCGGTGGGCACAGGCGCGCGGCGGGCTTCTCCACGACGCTCGAACTCGAGGAGCTGATCGCGTTCCTGCGCCGGGCGATCGCTGAGCAGCTGCACCCCGCTCCCGCGCCCGCGTGAGAAGCCCAGTCCAGGCGAGCGCGCATCTCCAGAGGTCTCTCGACGGCGTCCTGCTGATCGACAAGCCGGCGGGCGTGACCTCCCACGACGTGGTCGCCGTGATCAGGCGGGCGCTGGGGGGCGCGAAGGTCGGGCACGCGGGCACGCTCGACCCGTTCGCCACGGGTCTCTTGATCGTGCTGGTCGGCCGGGCGACGAAGGCGCAGCGCCAGCTGATGGAGCTGCCCAAGCGCTACGAGGCGGTCGCGCGCCTGGGCGCGACCTCGAGCACCGGGGACACCGAGGGGGAGATCGTCCACACCGGCAGGCTGCCGCCCGACCCTCCGCGGCTGCCCATCGGCGAGGTCAGACAGCGCCCGCCGCGTCATTCGGCCGTGAAGGTCGGCGGTGAGCGCGCGTACAAGCGCGCGCGCCGCGGCGAGCAGTTCGAGCTGCCCGAGCGGACCGTCACCGTCTACCGCTTCGAGCAGCGCTGGCGCGAGGCCGGCACCCGGCCCGGGGAGCTGGACCGCGCGGGCTTTGCGATCGAATGCTCGGCGGGCACGTACGTGCGCTCGCTGATCGCCGACCTGAAGGACGCCTACTGCGAGCAGCTCAGGCGCACCGCGATCGGCCCCTTCGACGTCCGCGACGCGGTTGCGCCGCCGCCGCATGGGCAGCCATGGACCGACCCGCCGTTGATCCCGCTGCAACGGGCGCTCGCCACGATCGGCGAGGCGGCCCGCGCCCGCGTCCTGACCGAATCGCCCAGGCGAGGCGAGGCGGCCCCGGGTCGCGGCCCGCAATAGGCTTACGGCCGTGGAGATCACCCGCCTGCCCGACGTGCAGCCGAGCGAGCGTGGCGGGCGCAGCGTGGCGGTCGGCACGTTCGACGGCGTGCACCTCGGTCACCGCGCCGTGATCGAGGGCTCGGACAGCGTGCTCACGTTCGACCCCCACCCGGTGTCGGTCGTCGCGCCGCAGCACACACCGAAGCTGCTGACGACGCTCGCGGTCAAGGCCGAGCTGATCGCCGGGCTCGGCGTGCAGGAGCTGATCGTGATTCCGTTCGACGCGGACTTCGCGGCGCGCCCGGCCGAGCAGTTCGTCCAGGACGTGCTGGTGGACGCGCTCGGCGCCGAGCGCGTCGCGATCGGCGAGAACTTCCGCTTCGGACACAGGGCACAGGGCGATCCGCGCCTGCTCGCGGCCGACTCGCGCTTTCAGACGGTCGTGCATCCGCTGCTCGAGGTCGCGGGGGAGGTCGTCTCCTCCAGCCACATCCGCGGTCTCGTGCTCGCCGGCGAGGTGGACCAGGCGGCGCGCTTCCTGGGCGCGCCCTTTCAACTGCGCGGCGAGGTCGTGCACGGCGACGGGCGTGGGCGCGAGCTGGGCTTTCCAACCGCGAACCTCGTGCCCGAGGAGGCGCTCGCGTGCCCAGGGCACGGCGTCTATGCGTGCATCGCCAACGGCGGCGTCCCGGCCGCGGTCAGCATCGGCGTGCGCCCGACCTTCGCGACGGGTCGCGGCGAGCTGATCGAGGCGTATCTGATCGACATCGACGACGACCTGTACGGCAGCACGCTGCACCTGGACTTCGTCGCGCGCCTGCGCGGCGAGCGGCGCTTCGACACGCCCGAGGCCCTGGTCGCCCAGATGCGAGAGGACGTCGCGCGCACGCGCGAGCTCGTCGCGGTCGCCTGACGCGCAGTTGCGATACGCCGTAGCGGACGGCCGTAGCGGACGTCTCACGCCGGCCCGAAGGGCGCCGGCTCTCTGCTACCGTAGCCCGCCGATGGCTGCCATCACCACAGAGCGAAAGCGCGAGCTCGCCGCGAAGTTCGGCTCGGGCGAGCAGGACACCGGCTCGACCAAGGTCCAGATCGCGCTCTTGACCGAGCGCATCAACCACCTCACCGAGCACCTGCGCGAGCAGAAGAAAGACCACCACTCGCGCCGCGGCCTGCTGATGCTCGTCGGGCGCCGCCGGCGCTTCCTCGACTACCTGCAGCGCCGCGACCTCGAGGGCTACCGTGCGCTGATCAAGGAGCTCGGCCTCAGGAAGTGAGGCTGGGGCGGCCGATGACCTTCGCGGAGCTGCGTCCTCGATCGCTCACGTGCGTAGCGCGCCACGCTCACTGCGTCCTTGCTCCACTCGATCCTCGACCGCCCCAGCGGGCGCACTGAGGAACCGATGAGCGTCATCGGCCCGGGCACACCGGCGCCGGCGTTCGGGCTCGCGCGCGAAGACGGCGGGCGCTTCACCGAGGCCGATCTGCGCGGCAAGACGACGCTCCTGGTCTTCTACCCGTTCGCGTTCAGCCCGGTCTGCACCAACCAGCTGCAGGTCTATCAGGAGGCGCTCGGCGAGCTGACGGCGGGCGGCGAGCAGATCTACGGGGTCTCCTGCGACAGCTCCTACGCGCAGAAGGCCTTCAGGGAGAAGCTCGGCGTGAGCATTCCGCAGCTGTCGGACTTCGAGCCCAAGGGGGCGGCCTGCACGGCGTTCGGAGTCCTGCACGAAGCCGGCTTTCCACAGCGGGCGCTCGTGGTCGTCGGTCCCGACGGGATCGTGCGCTGGAGCTATCAGGCGCCGACGCCGGCAGAGCTGCCGGGCGTCGAGCTGCTGCGCGAAGGCCTTGCGGCGCCACAGTCGGAGGCGCAGTAGACGACCGGGATCGGGCCGGGCGTCGAGCTGCTGCGCGAAGGCCTTGCGGCGGCTGCGGGCGGCGCCCCGGCCTGATCTTCCCCGCGCGCCGGCGAGGACCCCTGCGTCGCGCGCGCCGAAGGGGCGAGCGTCTGCCGGCGGCGACCAGGTAAACGACGCTCCGTCCGCTAAGCTCCGCTGGATCGGATAAAGAGAAAAAGAAAACGATCCGCCAGGGGCCGCTCGGTCCCGAAACCGACGGGCGGAACAGGAAGGCAGAGAATATGAGCAGCAATGACGCCGTTACGCGGGTCTCCGTGGAGATCGCAGGCAGCGAGATCTCGTTCGAGACCGGCAGGATGGCCAAGCAGGCCTCCGGCGCAGTCGTCGTCCGCCAGGGCGACACGATGGTTCTGGCCACCGCCACCGCGGGCGGGCAGCGGGATGTGGACTTCCTCCCCCTGACGGTGGATGTCGAGGAGCGCATGTACGCCGCCGGTAAAATCCCCGGCTCCTTCTTCAAGCGCGAGGGCCGCCCGGGCGAGAAGGGCACGCTCACCGCGCGCATGATCGACCGTCCGATCCGGCCGCTGTTCCCCAAGGAATGGCGCTACGACACACAGCTCGTGGCGATCCCGCTGTCGATCGACCACGTCCACCCCTACGACATCCTCGCGATGAACGGCGCCTCCGCCGCGCTGATGATCTCCGACATCCCGCTGCCGACGCCCGTCGGCGCCGTGCGGATCGGCAAGGTCGAGGGCAACTTCGTGGTCAACCCCAACGAGGAGGACCTGCTCGCGGGCGAGTCCGCCGGAGGCTCCGACCTCGACCTGATCGTCGCGGGTACCGAGGAGGCCATCCTGATGGTCGAGGCGGGCGCCAACGAGATCCCCGAGGCCGAGATCCTGGACGCCCTGGACATAGCCCACGCCGAGATCAAGAAGCTCTGTGCGCTGCAGCGCGACCTGGCCGCCAAAGTCGGCAAGGAGAAGAAAGTCGTCGAGACGATCGCAGTCGACCCCGCGGTGCTCCACGCGATCCGCTCCTCCCACGGAGCGGCCCTCGAGGAGGCCACCCAGGTCGAGGACAAGCTCGAGCGCCAGGACGCCACCAAGGCCGTCGAGACGGCGATCCTCGAGCAGCACGCCCCGGCGCCTGGAGAGGGTGCCTCCGAGGATCAGCTGGTGGCCGCCAAGGAGCGTCGCGCGGCCGTACAGCTCGCCTTCGACAAGCTCGAGAAGTCGATCATCCGCGAGCGCATCGCCGTGCACAAGAAGCGCCCCGACGGTCGCGCCGAGAACGAGATCCGCGACATCTCCATCGAAGTCGGCGTGACGCCGCGCACGCACGGCTCGGCGCTGTTCACGCGCGGGCAGACCCAGGCGCTCAGCGTCGTGGCGATGGGCACGCTCAAGGAGGAGATGCGCATCGACACGCTCGGCCTGGAAACCAAAAAGTACTACTGGCACCATTACAACTTCCCGCCGTTCTCGGTGGGGGAGGCGGGCCGCATGGGCGGGGTCAAGCGCCGCGACATCGGCCACGGGGCGCTCGCCGAGCGGGCGCTCGCGCCGATGGTGCCCTCGATCGAGGAGTTCCCCTACTCGATCCGCGTGGTCTCGGACATCCTCGAGTCCAACGGCTCCTCCTCGATGGCCTCGGTCTGCGGGTCCTCGCTGTCGCTGATGGACGCCGGCGTGCCGGTCAAGCGCCCCGTGGCGGGAATCGCGATGGGGCTGATCAAGGAGGGCGACGACTACATCGTCCTGACCGACATCGCGGGCGTCGAGGACCACCTGGGAGACATGGACTTCAAGGTGGCGGGCACCGAGCGCGGGATCACCGCGCTGCAGATGGACATCAAGATCACGGGCGTCACGTTCGACATCCTGCGCGACGCGCTCACGCAGGCCAACGAGGCCCGCAGGTTCATCCTCGGCAAGATGGCCGACGTCATCGGCGGCCCTCGCGAGCAGCTGTCGCAGTTCGCGCCGCGCATCCAGACGATTCAGATCGACCCGTCGCAGATCGGCCTGCTGATCGGCAAGGGCGGCGAAACGATCAGGGCCCTGTCGGAGGAGTTCGAGTCCCAGATCGACGTCAACGACGACGGCCAGGTGCTGGTCTACTCGGCCAACGGCGAGCTCGGCGACGCGCTCGTCGAGCGCGTGCGGGTGATGATGAAGGAGGTCGAGGTCGGCGACGAGTACGTCGGGAAGGTCGTCAAGACGACCACGTTCGGCGCGTTCGTGGAGCTGACGAAGGGCACCGACGGGCTGCTGCACATCTCCAACGTCTCGCCCGGCGAGCGTGTCGAGAGCGTCGAGGACGTGCTCAGCAAGGGCGATGAGATCAACGTGCGCGTGGTCGAGGTCGACCGCGAGCGCGGGCGCATCGGTCTGCGACTCACCGAAGATCCGGAGATCGCCGGCAAGTCGGCGCACGAGCTGGCGAGCGTCGGCGCGGGCGGCGGCGGCGGCGGCGGTCGTCCTCCCCGCGCGGGCTCGGGCGGGGATCGCAGGCCGGCGAGCAACGGTCGTGGCGGCCGCGGGCGGCGCAGCGAAGGTGAGCGTGGCTCCGGACGTCCCCGGCACGGGGCCGGCCGTGACAGGGACCGCGACCGCGACTAGCCTCCGCGGCGCAGGCCGGCGAGCGGCTCGAGGCCGAGCATGAGCGAGCAGCGCACGACGGCGCTTGCAGATGGCGTGCGCATGACCGCGCTGCCGGACGGCGTGCGGGTGATCACCGAGCGCGTGGAGAACGTGCGCTCGGTGGCGCTCGGCTTCTGGATCGGCACGGGCTCGGCGATGGAGAGCGACGCCCAGGCCGGGATGAGCCACCTGCTGGAGCACATGCTCTTCCGCGGCACCTTACGGTATCGCTCGCAGCAGATCGACGAGATCTTCGACGCGATGGGCGCGGAGATCAACGCGGGCACCGACCGCGAAAGCACTTCGCTGTACACGCGGGTGCTCGATCGTCACCTGGAGCGGGCGTTCGACGTGGCCGCCGACATGGTCTGGCGGCCTCGCTTCGAAGAGCTCGACGCCGAGCGCCAGGTCGTGCTGGAGGAGATCGCGATGTACGAAGACGACCCCCAGGACCGCGTCTTCGACCTGCTCGGCGAGGCGGTTTTCGGCGCGCACCCGCTCGGCCGCGCGACGATCGGAACCGCCGAGGTCGTCGGCGCCGTGACGCTGGAGCGGCTGCGCTCCTTCCACGCCGAGCGCTACGCGCCGCGCCGCATCGTGATCGCCGCGGCGGGCTCGGTCGACCACGACGCGCTCGTGGAGCTGGCCCGCGCGGCCGGCCCCGGCCGAGACGCCTCCGCCGCGCCGGACGGGCGCGTGCGCGCGGGCGCGGACGGAGCTGGGGCGGAGAACGGCTCCTCGCCGGCCACCTCTGGCTCCTCCCCGGCCACCTCTGGCTCCTCGCCGGCCAGCCCCGGCTCCTCCCCGGCCAGCCCCGGCTCCTCGCCGGCCACCCCCGGCTCCTCCCCGGGGGCCGCCTCCGCGCCGCTCCCGGACCATTACGCGGCCGTCCCGGGCCCGCAGTTCGAGCGCCGCGTGCGCTTCCTGAGCAAGGACACCGAGCAGTACCACGTGTGTCTCGGCGGTCGCGGGATCTCCCGTCACGACGAGCGTCGCTTCGCCCTGCGCGTGCTCGAAGGGGTGCTCGGCAGCACGTCCTCTTCGCGCCTCTTCCAGGAAGTGCGCGAGCGCCGTGGGCTGGCCTACTCGGTGTTCTCGTTCTCCAGCCAGTACGCCGCCACCGGCGAGGTCGGTCTGTATGTAGGCACGCGCCCGGACAACCTCGACGAGGCGCTCGACACGATCGCGCGGGAGCTCGAGCGTTTCATCGAGGACCCCGCGAGCCCGCAGGAGCTCGACCGCTCGCGCGAGAACCTGAAGGGTCGGGTGGCCCTCTCGCTGGAGTCGACGGCCGCGCGCATGAACCGGCTCGGCAGCGCCCTGCTCGGAGACCTGCCGATCCTCTCGGTCGACGAGATCGTGGACCGGATCGACGCCGTCCAGGTCGCGGACCTGCGTGAGCTGGCGCGGGAGCTGTTCGCGCCGGAGACGCTGTCGGCCGCCGGCATCGGCGCCGAGGAGGAGATCTTCCGCCGCGCGCTGGCGCCGCTGGAGAATGTGCCGGCGCGAGCGCGCGCGATGATCGGAGCAAGGCGATGATCCGGGTGGCGGTCGCCGGCGCGGCCGGACGCATGGGCGCGACCGTGTGCGCCGCGGTCGAAGAGGCGCCTGACATGGAGTTGGTCGGGCGCGCCGACCCGCTGCTGGGCGTGTCGCTGCAGGAGCTGCTGCCCGCGGCGGAGGTCGTGGTGGACTTCACCCAGCCGGACACCGCCCTCGCCAACGCGCTCGCCTGCGTGCAGGCCGGCGTGCACGTCGTGATCGGCACGACGGGGTTCGACGTCGAGCCCCTGCGCGAGGCGCGCACGCCCGAGGGGCTTCCTCGGGCGAACGTCCTGATCGCCCCGAACTTCGCGATCGGCGCGGTCCTGATGATGGGCTTCGCCGCCGAGGCCGCGCGGCACATGGCCAGGGCGGAGATCGTCGAGCTGCACCACGACGCGAAGCTCGACGCGCCGAGCGGGACCGCCAAGCGCACCGCGGAGCTGATGGCGCAGGCCGCCGGCGGGGAGGAGCCCCCGATCCACTCGGTGCGCCTGCCGGGCCTCGTCGCCCATCAGGAGGTGATCCTCGGCGACGTCGGTCAGACGCTGTCGATCCGTCACGACACGATCGGCCGCGAGGCGTTCATGCCCGGCGTGCTGCTCGCGGTGCGGCGGGTGGGGACGCTCGAGGAGTCTCCCGTGGTGGGGCTGGAGAACCTACTGTTCGCCTGACCGAGATCGACCACGACCCGCGCACCGGCACCCCGCCCGGGTTCAGGGCTGGAGAACCTACTGTTCGCCTGGCCGAGATCGACCGAGCGAAGCGACACGTCATCGCAGCCTGGGTCGGCCGAGCGAAGCGACAGCCGACTCGGAGCCACGCGCGCATGGAATACTCCACGACATGAACCTGGGCACGACCCTGACTGCCATCGTTACGCCGTTCGACGCGCAGGGGCGCGTCGACGAGGAGGCGTTCGTGGCGCTGATGGCGCATCTCGCGGATCACGGCTCGGACGGGTTCGTCGTCGCGGGCACCACGGGCGAGGCCTCGACGCTGACCGACGAGGAGCAGCTGGGGCTGATCGGGCTCGCCGCGCGCGAGCGCCCCTCGGGGACGACGATCGTCGCGGGCACCGGGACCAACGACACGCGGCATGCGGTCCACCTCACCGAAGGCGCCACCGAGCGGGGCGCCGACGCGATGCTTTCGGTCACGCCCTACTACAACAAGCCCAGCCCTCTTGGACTCAAGCGTCACTACGAAGCGATCGCGAAGGCGACCGACAAGCCGATCGTGCTCTACAACCACCCCGGGCGGTCCGGGATCAACATCTCTCCCGAGCTGCTCGCCGAGCTCGCGCAGATCGACGGGATCGAGGGGGTCAAGCAGGCCAACCCGGACGAGCTGCAGCAGATCGATGGACTCGACGTGTACGCGGGCGACGACGCGACCTTTGCTCGCACGCTGGACATGGGCGGCGCCGGCGGGATCCTCGTCGCCAGCCACATCGTCGGCGACGAGATGCGCCGCATGGTAGACGAGCCTGAGAACCGCCACGAGATAGACGCCTCGCTGCAGGATGTCTACGAGACGCTGTCCCTCACCGCGAGCCCGACCTGCGTAAAGGCCGCCTTGAACCTGCTTGGGCACAACGCAGGCGGCGTGCGACTGCCGATCGTGGAGGCCACCGAGGAGGAGCTCGCGGTCGTGCGCGCGATGCTCGTGCGCCACGGGCTGCTCCGGGCGGGCGACGAATCGGCGGACCCGGACGCGCCGGCGGCCGCGTCCGCCCCGTCCGCGGGAGAGGCCTCCGCCGCGTGAGCTCGACGCTGCGCGTCCTGCCCCTGGGGGGGCTGGGGGAGATAGGCAAGAACATGACCGTCGTCGAGCACGACGGGCGCATCGTCGTGGTAGACGTGGGGCTGCGGTTCCCGACGCCGGAGATGGTCGGGATCGACCTGGTGCTGCCCGACTTCTCCTATCTGCGCGAGCGCGCGCAGGAGATCGAGGCGATCGTCGTGACGCACGGGCATGAGGACCATGTCGGCGCGCTGCCGTGGGTCCTGCGCGACCTCGGCGAACACGGCGCCAATCCGCCCGTGTATGGGGGGCCGCTGACGCTGGCGATGGCCCGCTCGAAGCTCGAGGAGCACAAGCTCAAGGACGTCGAGCTGAACGACGTGCAGGCGGGCGAAGTCCTGGAGCTGGGCCCGTTCGAGCTGGAGCTCGTGCACATGACGCACTCGATCCCCGACTCCAGCGCCGTCGCGCTCGGCACCGAGCTGGGGACGGTCCTGATCACGGGCGACTACAAGTTCGACCAGACGCCCGTGGACGGGCCCCCCGCCGACGTCTCGCGGCTGGCGGAGCTCGGCAAAGAGGGCGTGCTGCTGCTGTGCGGGGACTCGACCAACGTCGACCGGCCGGGCTTCTCCCCGTCGGAGTCGGTCGTGGGGCCGTACCTGGAGGAGGTGCTCGCGCGCTGCGAGGGGCGGATCGTGGTGACCAGCTTCGCCTCGAACATCCACCGCGTGCAGCAGGTCGTCGACGCGGCGGCGGCGCTCGATCGCAAGGTCGTGCTGGTGGGACGGTCGATGCGCAAGAACATGGCGATCGGGCGCTCGCTCGGGCACATCGAGGTTCCGGACGGGCTGCTGGTGGGGCTGCGGGAGATCGAAGACTTCCCGGACGAGCGGATCGTGATCCTCTCGACGGGCTCCCAGGGAGAGCCGCTGAGCGCGCTGCGGCGGATGGCCTATCGCGACCATCCGCAGGTGCAGCTGCACGAGGGCGACACGGTCGTGTTCTCGGCGACGCCGATCCCGGGCAACGAGCGCGCCGTGAACGAGACGATCGACCGCCTGTACCACATCGGCTGCGAGGTCGTGACCACGCGCGAGGCGCCCGTGCACGCCTCTGGGCACGGCTACGCCGAAGAGGTCAAGCTGATGCTCAACCTCGTCAAGCCGCGCTATGTGATGCCCTTCCATGGGGACTTCAAGCGCCTGCGCCTGCACGCACGGCTGGCCGAGGCGGTGGGGATCGCGCCGGAGGACGTCTTCCAGGGCGACAACGGGCTGCCGCTGGACATCGACGCGCGCGGCGGCGCGCGCTTCGGCTCGCGCGAGCAGTCGGGGATGGTGTTCGTCGACGGGGTGGAGATCGGCGACATGGCCGACGTGGCGCTGCGCGACAGACGGATGCTCTCCGCCGACGGGATCTTCATCGTGGTGGCCACGATCGCCGAGCAGGACGGGCGCTCGGTCGCCGATCCGGAGGTGATCTTCCGGGGAGTGCCGTTCCTGGACGAGGCCGACGAGCTGCTGGGGGCGATCAAGGCGACCGTCGAGGGTTCGCTCAAGCGCGCGGCCGGCGAGGAGATCAGGGAGGTGGACCTGCTCCAGCAGATCCTCCACGACGACCTTGCGCGGCTGGTCTACGACCGACTCAGGCGGCGGCCGATGGTGCTGCCTGTGGTCGTGGAGGTGTGAGGGGGCCGGTCGAAGCGGACGGCAGCCGCACGATGAACCGCGCGCCATGAGGCGAGCGGTTCTCGAACGTCGCGTCGCCGCCGTGGGACTCGGCGACGGCCTTGACGATCGCAAGCCCGAGGCCGAAGGAGCCGCCGCGGTCTCCGGCGCCGCGGACGAAGCGCTCGAACAGCGTCGGGACGAGCTCCGGGGAGACGCCGGGCCCGTCGTCCTCGACCACCAGCTCGACCAGAGGACCTGTCCCGCCTGAGCCCTGGCCGCCCGTCCGGCCGTCCGCGATCACGTGCGTGGAGACGCGGATCTCGCTGTCCGCGGGCGTGTGGCGCAAGGCGTTCTCCAGCAGGTTGATCGTGAGGCGGTGCAGCTCGTCGCGGGATCCCTCGACAGGCGCCGGCTGGACGTCGAGGGCGATGTCGTGGGAGGAGCTGACCGGGCCGAGCTCGGCGGCGGCCTCGACGACGATCTGGGCGAGGTCGCACGGCTCGTGGGCGACGACGCGGCCGACGTCGGTGCGCGCGAGCAGCAGCAGGTCGGCGACGAGACGGCGCATCCGGCGGGAGGAACGCAGCGCCGAGCGGGCGGCGTCGCCCTGATCGCCGTGCAGCGAGTCGGCGAGCAGCTCGAGGTTTGCGAGCACGCTGGTGAGGGGGGTTCGCAGCTCGTGCGAGGCGTCGGCTACGAAGCGGCGCTGGCGCGCGAGCATCGCCTCGGTCTCGCCGCGTGCGGCGTCGAGCTCGCGGAGCATCCCCCGCAGCGTGCTCGCGAGCTCGCCCACCTCGTCATCGGCCGCCGGCTGGGGGACCGAGCGCGAGGGGTCGCGGGTGCGCGCGATCTGCTCGGCGGTGGAGGTGAGCTCCGCGATCGGCGCCATCGCGCGGCGCGCGATCATCGTGCCGGCCAGCAGCGCGAGGCCGGCGCCGGCGAACACCCCGAGCAGCAGGAACAGCTCCACGCGGGCGACGGTCGCGTTCGTGTCGCCGACGGAGCGACCGTACTGGATGACGACCTGCCCGATCGGCTCGCCGCTGCCGGCGACGCCCACGACCCCGCGCAGGCTGATCACGCGGTAGCCGTGGATCGTGATCGGCGTGCCGGAGGGGGCCCCGAGGCTCGGCGCATGGGTGGGCGCCTGTTCGATCAGGGCGCCGCCGAGTGTGAGCACCCTGATGACGGCTGCGTGCTCGGGCGTGATCAGGTCCGCCAGCGGCGGCTGGATCGCTTCGATCTGATAGGTCGCCGGGTTGACCCTGATCCGCAGCTGTGAGGGAAGCTGGCGCGCGGTGTCTTCGACCTGCCGGTTGAAGTCCGAGCGGATGCGGTGGACGGTGAGCGAGCCGATCGCGACCGCGAACGCGCACAGGATCGAGAACGTCAACAGCGCCGAGACGCCGGCCAGGCGGGCGCGGATCGGCAGCCGGTCGAATGCCGCCGAGACGCGCCTGCCCGCGCGCTTGGGCGCGCCGAGGAGCCTACGCGCGAAGGACGTAGCCGGCCCCCCGGATCGTGTGCAGCAGACGGGGCTCGCCCTCGGCCTCGAGCTTGCGGCGCAGGTTCGAGACGAACACCTCGATCGTGTTCGTGGTCGAGAAGGGGTCGTAGCCCCACACCTCGTCGAGCAGGCGCTGGCGGGAGATGACGATGCGCTCGTTGCGCATCAGGTACTCGAGCAGCTCGAACTCGCGCTGGGTCAAGTCGATCGGCCGCTCGCCCCGGGCGACCTCGTGCGTGTCGACGTTCAGCGACAGGTCCGCCACCCGCAGCGGCGCGGATCCACGCGGCGGGCGGCGGCGCAGCAGGGCGCGCATGCGCGCGAGCAGCTCCTGGCGCTCGAACGGCTTGACCAGGTAGTCGTCCGCGCCCGCGTCCAGGCCCTCGACGCGCGACTCCAGGGCGTCCCGAGCCGTGAGGATCAGGATCGGCACGTCGTCGTCGGCGCGCAGGGCGCGCGCGACCTCCAGGCCGTCGAGCCCGGGCAGCCCGAGGTCGAGGATCACTAGGTCGGGCGCGAACGCGCGACCGTGCTCGAGCGCGGCGGGACCGTCCTGGGCGGCGCGGACCTCGTAGCCCTCCATGCGCAGCGAGCGCTGCAGCGCCTGGGCGATGTCCTCGTCGTCCTCCACGACGAGCACGCGGGGTGCACGGGAGAAGTCGTTCATGGGCAGGGGTCTCTAAGGCAGGGGTCCTTTAAGTATCGAAGTGCAGTAAAGCGCTCGTAAGGCAGGTTCCCAAGGGTCGGCGTCGAAGTTGCGCGGGATGGCCGCTACCAGGAGACGTCCCAAGAGAAGGCGGACCACGAGTAGGCGCAGGACCGCCCGAGGACGCGCGCGCGCGCGCCGCGGCTCCAGGCGGTTGGCCGCGTGGGAGCCGCCGATAGGGCTGTGGCCGCCGCGGCTGCCCGAGCTCGACCAACGCCAGCGGGACATGCTGGGTTTCGGCATGATCGCCGCGGGCGTGTACCTCGGCTTCGTGCTGTATGGCGGCTGGGACGGCGGGCGCGTCGGCGGCGGCTTGGCCGAAGCGCTCGGGTGGTGTGTGGGCAAGGCCAAGGGCCTCGCGCCGATCGCGCTGGTGGCCGGTGGTGGGGCGTTGCTGGCGCGGCCCGCGTGGCCGCAGCTGCGCCCGCTCAGGGCCGGCGCGATGTGTCTCGCGGCGGCTGTGACGATGGCGCTGGCGGCGGGGACCTTCGGGGTGAGCTCCGGCGCGAGCCCGAAGACGGGCGAATCGTCGTGGTCGGCCGTGTTCCTGCAGGCGCACGGGGGCGTCGTGGGCGAGGCGCTCTACCAGGTTGCGCACCGGCTGGTGCAGAGCGTCGGCGTGGACATTCTCGTACTCTTCTTGCTGTTCGTCGGGGTGACGCTGCTCACGGGCTCCTCGCCGGCGGGCGCCCTGCGGGGCGCCGCCGGCCGTCTCGTGGACGCGACGCGGATCCTGCATCGGTGGCTCCAGGCCGCCGTGCGCGGGCGACGGCCGGCCGGTGGCCCGCGCGCCGCGAAGGGCGCGGGAGAGGACTTCTTCGCAGCCGAGGCCGCCGGACCGTCCCCCATGACCCCGCCCGAGCCGGCGCCGCAGGAGCTGGTCGTCAGGGCAACGCACGTCGAGGCGCCCTCGCAGGACGAGGCGGCGCTCGGGCGGCTCGTCTCCGGAGCCCTGCCGGACACCGGGGACGGCGCCGCGGAGCGTGCCCAGCTCGATGACGACCCCACGGAGGGGGACGAGGAGGAGATCTCCGGCGTCGCGCGCGCCGACCCGGGCGGTTTGACGCCCCAGGGTCGCTACCGGGACTCGCGCACCGAGGACCCCGACTTCGTGTGGGAGCTGCCGCAGGCGAGCCGGCTGCTCACGCGCTCGAGCGGCGAGCAGGCGAGGCCGGACACCGCCGGACAGGAGCGCATCGCGGCGAGCCTGACGGAGGCGCTCGGGCACTTCGGCGTTCAGGCGAAGGTGATCGGAACGGTCGCGGGGCCGCACATCACCCGCTATGAGCTGCGGCTGGCGCCGGGCACGAAGGTGGCGAAGGTGGCGCAGCTCAAGGACGATCTCGCGTACGCGCTGGCGGCGACGGAGATCCGTATTCTCGCGCCGATTCCGGGCAAGCAGGCGGTGGGCGTGGAGGTGCCGAACCTGCGCAGGCGGATCGTCAGGCTCGGAGACGTGTTCCAGCCGCCGCCGCAGGACTGGTCGCCGCTGACGGTGTGGCTCGGCAAGGACGTGGCGGGCAAGGCGATCGGCGCGGACCTGGCGAAGATGCCGCATCTGCTGGTCGCGGGCACCACGGGCGCGGGCAAGTCCGGCGCGATCAACGCGATGCTGTGCAGCGTGCTGCTGCGTGCGACGCCGCACGAGGTGCGGGTCGTGCTGGTCGATCCCAAGCAGGTGGAGCTCAACCACTACGAGTCGATCCCTCATCTGCTCACGCCGGTGATCACGAGCCCGCGGATGGCGGCGAACGCCTTGCAGAACCTCGTCAAGGAGATGGAGCAGCGCTACGGCACGATGTCGCTGGCGCGCACCCGCAGCCTCGTCGAGCTGAACAAGGCGCGCAGGCGGCGGGGCGAAGCGCCGCTGCCGTACATCCTGTGCGTGATCGATGAGCTCGCGGACCTGATGATGGTCGCGCCGGCGGACGTCGAGGACTCGATCATCAGGCTCGCGCAGAAGGCCAGGGCGGTCGGGATCCATCTCGTGCTGGCGACGCAGAGCCCGCGGGTCGACGTGATCACCGGGATGATCAAGGCGAACGTGCCTTCGCGGATCGCGTTCGCGGTCTCCAGCCAGACCGACTCGCGCGTGATCCTCGACCAGAACGGCGCGGAGTCGCTGCTCGGGCAGGGCGACATGCTGTTCAGCCCGGTCGGCAGCTCGCGCCTGCAGCGGATCCAGGGCGCCTACGTCGACGAGGAGCAGATCGCAAGGCTGACGGAGCTGTGGCGCAGGCAGGGCGAACCGGAGCTGCGCGAAGAGCTGCTGGAGGAGGTCGAGCCCTCGGAGCTCGAGGGCGGCGGCGCGGACGAGCTCGACCCGGACGAGGATCCGCTGCTCAGAGACGCGATCGTGCTGGTCGCGGAGATGGGAACCGCGTCGACCTCGATGCTGCAGCGGCGGCTGCGGCTGGGCTACACGCGCGCCGGGCGCCTGATCGACATGCTCGAGCGCCGCGGCGTGATCTCCGGCTACGAGGGCTCCAAGCCGCGGCAGGTGCTGGTGACGGAGGCCGATCTGCCGCGCGTGCTTCAGTCGCTGGGCGAGCCGAAGGTCACCGCGAGCGAATAGCTATCCGGACCTCCCGATGGTCGGTCTCGGATTTCACTACCACGATGGGGACCTCCCGATGGTCGGTCTCGGATCTCACTGCCACGATGGGGACCTCCCGATGGTCGGTCTTGGGATCTCCTGCCACGATCAGGTCGCTTCGATTCCACCGTGCGTGGTGCCTGCCTTTGCGGTGAGCGATTAGCCTTCGCCTGATGCCCGAGATCGGCGAGACGCTGCGCGAGGCGCGGATGCGCGCGCGGATCGATGTGTCCGAGATCGAGGCGCAGACGAAGATCCGCGCGAAGTACCTGCGGGCGCTGGAGAACGAAGAGTGGGATCTGCTCCCTGGCCCGACGTTCGTCAAGAGCTTCCTGCGCACGTACGCCACCGCCCTGGGGTTGGACGGAAAGGCGCTGGTGGAGGAGTACCGGAAGTCCGCGGAGCCGCCGAGCGAGGCGATCGAGCCGATCGGAGCGGCCCCGCGACACGCGCGCGCGCCGGGAGGGGGTCCCTCGCGCGGCTATATGGTGCTGGTGGCGATCGTGCTGGTGATGATCGTGCTGCTGATCGTGGGACTCCTGTCCAACGGCGGCAAATCGTCTTCGAACACGACCGGCACGTCGGCGAAGACCGCGACGGGGCGGGGGGCGACGGGCGGTCCTCGCCACCGCGCGGGCACGCCTACGGCGACGCCTTCGGGGGTCGTCTCGCTCTCGCTGCGGGCGGTCGGGACGGTGTATGTGTGCCTGATCGGCGAAGGCGGCAGGAAGCTGATCGCGGGGAAGACGCTGGAAGCGGGGGCGAGGACCGCGACGTTCACGGCCAGGCGCTTCGAGCTCACGCTGGGCAACAACGCGGTGACGCTGGTGATCGACGGCGCGCCGCGTCCGGTGCCGGCGAGCGCGCGGGCGATCGGCTATGTGATCACGAAGGCCGGTCGCAGGACGCTCGCGCCCGGGCATCTCCCCACCTGTACATGAGCGACGCCGGCTTCCCTCGTGGCCGCCCCGAGCGCGAGCGCCGCGATCGGCGCGCACGGGCGCAGGCCGGCGCGAGCGCCGCACGCGCGGGGATCGTGGTCACCGGCACGGAGGTGCTCAGCGGCCGCGTGAGCGATCGCAACGGGCCGTGGCTGGCGGAGCGGCTGAGCGAGCTGGGGGTGGACCTCGCGCACGTCGCGATCGTGGGCGATCGTCGCGAGGACCTGGAGGCGGCGCTGCGCTTCATGAGGGACGAGGGGCTGGACCTCGTGCTGACGAGCGGCGGGCTGGGGCCGACCGCGGACGACCTCACGACCGAGGTGGTGGCGAGGTTCCAGGGCCGCGAGCTGACGCTCGACGAGGAGCTGGAGGGAGTGATCGCGGAGGTGGTGCGCCCGCTGGCGGAGCGCCGGCCGGATCTCGACCGTGAGGCGATGGCGGCCGGGACGCGCAAGCAGGCGACGATCCCGCGGGGCGCGACGGTGCTCGCGCCGGTGGGGACCGCGCCGGGGCTCGTGGTCGCGCCGGCCGGGCCGGAGGGGGGGCCGACGGTGGTCGTGCTCCCGGGTCCGCCGCGCGAGCTGCAGCCGATGTGGCCGGCGGCGGTGGCGACGGACGCGCTGCGGGCGGCGATCGCGAACGCCACGCGCTACGAGCGCGGGACGCTGAGGCTGTTCGGGATTCCCGAGTCCGAGGTGGCGCAGACGCTGCGCGAGGCCGAGGGGCGGGGCGTGGAGCTTTCGCGGCTGGAGGTCACGACGTGCCTGAAACGGGGCGAGATCGAGATCGTGACGCGCTATGAGCCGGCGCAGGAGCCGGTGTACGTCGCGTTCGAGAACGTCGTGAAGGCCCGCCATCCGGACACCCTGTTCTCGACCGACGGCAGCACGGTCGACGAGCAGGTCGCCGGGCTCCTGCGCGAGCGGGGCTGGACGATCGCCGTGGCTGAGTCCTGCACGGGGGGAGAGCTCGCGGCGCGCCTGACCGCGCCGGCGGGCTCGTCGGAGTACGTCAGGGGCGGCGTGGTCGCATATGCGAACGAGGCGAAGGTCAAATGCGTGGGCGTGGAGCCGAGGCTGATAGAGGCGCACGGCGCCGTGTCCGAGCAGGTGGCGAAGGCGCTGGCCGGCGGCGTCAGCGAGCGCCTGGAGGCCGATGTGGGCGTCGGTGTCACGGGCGTAGCCGGCCCGGGTGGCGGCAGCGAGCGCAAGCCCGTGGGCCTGGTGTGGCTGAGCGTCGCCGGCCCCGGCGGCCGGAGCGTCACCCGTTCGGTGAGCCTGCCCGGAGGCCGGGCCGACGTCAGGGACCGCGCCACGACCGTCGCGATGCACCTGGTCAGGCGACTGCTCCTCGGCGAGTCCGACCCACGCTGAGATGACCGGCGCCGCCACGGCCCGCCTGTTCGTCGCCGTCGATCCGCCGCTGGGCGTACGCGAGCAGCTCCTCGCGTGGGCCAGGGAGGCCCTGAGGGGGCTGGGCGCGCGTGGCAGCGGGCCGGTGTCGGTGCGCGTGCTCGACCCGGAGCTCCTGCACCTCACCCTGTGCTTTCTCGGCGATCGCCCGGTAGACGAGATCGCGGCGATCGCCGGCGCGCTCGGAGGCTGTGCCGGGCCTGTCGGCGAGCTGTCGATCGGTGCGCCACTGTGGCTGCCGCCGCGCCGCCCGCGCTCGCTCGCGGTGGAGGTGCACGACGACCCGCACGGCGGCTTGGAGGCTCTGCGCGGAGCGCTGGTCGGTGCGCTCGCGGAGGTCTGCGGCTCTGGCGAGGATGAGCACCGCCGACGCTTTCGCGCGCACGTCACGCTCGCGCGCCTGCGCGCCGGCTCCGGCCGTGGTGCGAGCGAGCAAGGATCGCTCGGCGAGCGTGCCCTGCCCGCCACGCCGGCGCTGTCCTTCAAGCCGGAGGAGATCGTCCTCTACCGCTCGTGGCTCGCGCCCGCGGGGGCGAGCTACGAGGCGCTGGCCGTCCAGCCGGTTTGATCGCGCGCGCTCTCTTCGCGCGGCGAGCGCGCGCGACCGTGGTGGCGACATGCGTGCGCCGCTAGTGGTCGCCGCGGCGCGCCCCACCGGGCGGGTCGGGATGCCTGCTCTCGTGGCGCGGTGCACGCGAGTCATGAGGTGAGATCTCCTGACGTGAGTGTTTACGGGGTCGAGACGTCGGACGGCGCGGGAGCGCACCGTCTCATCGGCAGCGTTGCCCGCTTACGCGAGCGTGCCGCCGATCTTTTGGACGAAATCCGAGCGTTTAGAGAGCGTCCGGCCCGCTCCCGCCGCACGAACTCAGACGTCTGATTGGACCTGAATGCCGGCGGTCTGCGCGAGTGCTGCCTGGCGTGTATCGAGTGTGTGCAGGATACGGCCGGTGGCTGCCGCTGTGGCGATGATCAGCAGGTCGGTTGCCTTGGTGGTGCGTCCGGCGCAGCGTGCGGTGGCGAGAACGTCGCCGTAATGTTCCGCCACGGCCTCATCGACCGGGATCGGCTGGAAGGCGTCACGAACGGCGACGAAGCGCCTTTGACGGGCGGCGCGCACTGAGGGATCGTCGGCGAGTCGCACGCCGGCGCGCAGCTCGCCGAGGGTGATCACCGAGATGGCCACGGTCTCCGGCGCGTCCGTTGGGCGTGGGGGGAGACCGTCGATCACGACGGAGGTATCGAGCAGCGCTCCGCTCAAGAGCGATCCCACGGATCGCCTGCCGGCTCCTCGTCGGCGCGCGCCCTGGCGATGTCCGCCGCGAAGGCATCATCGACGGGGGTGGCGGCGAGGATCGCTTGGAACGTGTCGCGATCGACGTCCAGCCGGCGCTCGTGGGGATGGTCCGCGGGGCCCAGTCGCGCGACAGGGCGCCCCCGCACCGTGATTGTGAACTCCGCGCCGGCCTCCGCGCGGCGCAGCACGTCGGCGATGTTGTTGCGCAACTCTCGCTGGGGGATCGTACGGCTCTCCATGTAGTTGCTACACAGCGTAGCAGTCGGCGGGCCCTACCTGCCCAACGCGGGCGACGGCCAACCTGCCGCCCTCGTCAGCAGGCGTTCTCCGCCGGACAGCGTCTGACTGGTGGCGGCTGCGATCTCCACCTCTGTCAGCTCTCCCGGCGCGGCGAGACCCGAGAAGTTGACGACCTTGTTGTGGCGCGTGCGGCCGCGCAGGCGCTCGGGGTCGGTGCGCGAGGGGCCTTCGACGAGCACCTCCAGCGTGCGCCCGACGAAGCGCTGGGCGCGCGCCTGCGCGTGGCGCTGCACGGCCTCCACGAGTCGCCCCATCCGCTGCACCTTGACCGGGTGGGGCACGGTCCCCGCGACGATGCCAGCCGCCTCGGTTCCGCGACGCGGCGAGAACAGGAACGTGAACGCGCCGTCGTAGCCGACCCGCTCGACGACGTCCAGGGTCTGCGCGAAGTCCTCCTCGGTCTCGCCGGGGAAGCCGACGATGATGTCGGTGCTGAGCGCCGCGTCGGGCACGTGCTCGCGGATCAGCGCCACGCGGTCGAGGTAGCGCTCGCGGTCGTAGGTGCGGCGCATCGCCTTGAGGATGCGGCTCGAGCCGGACTGGAGCGGCAGGTGGATGTGCTCGCACACGCTGGCGAGCTCGGCGTGCGCGCGGATCACGTCCTCGCGCATGTCCTTCGGGTGCGGGCTGGTGTAGCGGATGCGCTCGATCCCGTCGATCGCGTCGATCTCCCGCAACAGGCCGGCGAACGTGGCCCGCTCCGGCCGCAGGTCGCGCCCGTAGGAGTTGACGTTCTGGCCGAGCAGCGTCACCTCGCGCACGCCGTCGGCGGCCATCGCCTGCGCCTCGGCGACGAGCTCGCGCGGCGGGCGCGACACCTCCCGCCCGCGGGTCGAGGGCACGATGCAGTACGAGCACGCGCAGTTGCAGCCGACGCTTATCTGCAGCCAGCCCTGGAAGGGTCGCGCGCGCTGTGCGGGCAGGTGGCCGGTGAAGCCCTCGAACTCGAAGTAGCCCTGCGCGCTGAGCGAGTCGCTGGTGAGGAACTCGGCGAGCTTGTGCACCTGGCCCGGGCCGAAGGCGACGTCCACGAACGGAAAGCGCTCGAACACCTCCTCCTTGACCGACTGCGCCCAGCAGCCGCCGACGCCGACCACGCGCTCGGGTCGTTCGCGCTTCAGGCGCCTGGCCTCGCCCAGGTGCGAGACGAAGCGGCTGTCGGCCGACTCGCGGATCGAGCAGGTGTTGAACAGGATCAACTCGGCGTCACCGCGCTCGGGAGCCTCGCTGTAGCCGAGCGCCTCGAGCATGCCCCTCATGCGCTCGCTGTCATGCTCGTTCATCTGGCAGCCGAACGTCGTCAGGTGATAGCGCTTCATGGGCGTCGACATGCCTGACATTACGTTCTAACCAGGCGCACCTGTACGATCGAGCCTACCCGGCATCCCAATGCTCGAGCAGTGGCGCTATCAGCTCGTTGTTGGAAACCTTGAACGTGACGCTGCCCCGCAGAGACGCCGATGTCTCGGCAGGTGTACGAGATCCCTTTGATAGCTCACCTTTGGCCTTCATACAGCCAGAGTACCGGAGCACTCCTGCGTCTTGTTCAGGCCGCTGCCACCGCTGCCACCGCTGTGACCGGCTTGCCATCGATGGGATCGGCCTGCGCCGGCGCTGTTTCCTTGTCCCGGCCGATCGGGGTGACGTGCTCGGGGCCGATGCCGAGGGCGGCGTAGATCTTCCGTTCGATCTCTTTCGCCACCGCGGGATTCGCGTCGAGGTGGGCCTTGGCGGCGGCGCGGCCCTGGCCGAGACGGTCTTCGCCGTAGGAGAAGAACGAGCCGGACTTGGAGAGGATGCTGTGCTCCAGGCCGAGGTCGAGCAGGCAGCCGGCGGTGGAGATGCCGATGCCGAACTCGATGTCGAACTCGGCTTGGCGGAACGGGGCGGCGACCTTGTTCTTGACGACCTTCACGCGCACGCGGTTGCCGACCGCCTCGGTCCCGTCCTTGAGCGTCTCGATGCGGCGGATGTCCAGGCGCTGGGAGGCGTAGAACTTCAGCGCCCGACCGCCAGGCTGCGTCTCGGGCGAGCCGAACATGACGCCGACCTTTTCGCGGATCTGGTTGGTGAGGATGCAGAGCGTCTGCGTGCGGTTGAGGTTGCCCGCGAGCTTGCGCATCGCCTTGGACATCATCCGCGCCTGCTCGCCGACGGTCGTGTCGTCCATCTGGCCCTCGAGCTCCTTGCGCGGGGTGAGCGCGGCGACCGAGTCGATCGCGACCACGTCGACCGCGCCGGAGCGCACGAGCATGTCGGCGATCTCCAGCGCCTGCTCGCCGTAGTCGGGCTGGGAGACGAGCAGCTCGTCGATGTCGACGCCGATCTCCTTCGCGTACAGCGGGTCCATCGCGTGCTCGGCGTCGATGAACGCGCACACCCCGCCGAGTTTCTGGGCCTCGGCGAGCACGTGGTAGATGAGCGTCGTCTTGCCCGAGGACTCGGGACCGAAGACCTCGACGATGCGTCCCCTCGGCACCCCGCCGATGCCGAGCGCCAGGTCGAGCGAGAGCGCGCCCGTGGGGATCGCGTCGACGCGCACCTGGGCGCCCTCGTCCCCCATGCGCATGACCGTGCCCTTGCCGAACTCGCGCTCGATCTGCGTGAGCGCGCCCTGCAGAGCGGCGTCGCGCGCCTTGGCGGCCTTCTCCTCGTCGTTGACAGGCATCGTCAGACTCCTCCGGTAGAGATGAAGAGGAAAAGCTAGAGATCGCTCCGGACGGAACGTCTGTTCGGGTCCTCGGCTCGGGTGGAGGCCGCACCGCGCCGGGCGGAGCGTCTGCCGGTCTTCTCGACGTCGCGCCTCAGCGTTTGGCGGCGTTGCCTGTGGCGACGTCTTGCGCGAGCTTCTCCGCGCCGAGCCTGCGGCTGACGGTCGCGGCGAGCTCGGGCGCGAGCCCGGCGAGGGCCGAGCCGAGGCGCATGGACAGCGGCGCGACGTCGACCTCCGCGCGGTTGCGCTCGATCGCGTGCACGACCGCGCGCGCGACGTCCTCGGGCGTGCGTGTGCCGACGCCGGGCGGGAGCTTGGCGCCCGACTCCGCGAACATGCCCGCTTCGCGGATGAAGCCCGGGAGCACGGTGGTGACCTCGACGCCGTGGCCGTGCAGGTCGGCGCGCAGCGCCAGGGCGAAGCCGCGCAGGCCGAACTTGGTCGCGTTGTAGATCGCCGTCTGGGGGGTCGCCGCCTTGCTGTTGAGCGAGGACATGAACGAGAGGTGGCCGCGGCCCCGCGCGATCATGCCCGGCACGAGCGCGTGCGCGAGCGCGATCGGCGCGCGCAGGTTGACGTTCAGAGCGCGGTCGATCTCGGCCATCGTGAACGACTCCAGCCGCCCCACGCCCGGCAGCGCGGCGTTGGCGACGAGGATCTCGATCTCGCCCGCGTCGGCGAGCAGGCGGTCGACGGCCGCCGGGTCGCTGAGGTCCACCGCGAGCGCGCGCGCGCCGCTCAGCTCGGCGGCCAGCGGCTCGAGCACCTCGGCGCGCCGGCCGGTCAGGATCAGCGTGGCGCCGCGCGCGTGCAGGGCGCGGGCGATCGCCTGGCCGAGACCTCCGGTGGCGCCGGTGAGCAGGACCGTGGAGCCGGAGATCTGCATGAGCTGGGAGCCTACGCAAATGCGGATAGTCGCGGTGTTCGG
>DASQGE010000092.1:0-20266 GCA_035632775.1 Solirubrobacteraceae bacterium
GCGCCCTCGCCGGTCGGCGCAGGCGCCGACCGGCACATCTTGGAATGATCGGCTGATGACAGACGGCGGTCCGGCGATCGAGGTGCGTGACCTGCACAAGCGCTACGGCGAGTATGAGGCGGTGCGCGGGATCGACATCGACGTGAGGCGCGGAGAGGTGTTCGGCCTGCTGGGGCCGAACGGGGCGGGCAAGACGACGACCGTCGAGATCCTGGAGGGCTACAGGGAGCGTTCCAGCGGCGAGGTGTCGGTGCTCGGCCACGACCCGGCGAGAAGGCAGATCGAGCTGAGGCGGCGGATCGGGATCGTGCTGCAGAGCGGCGGGATCTACAGCCACGTGACCCCGCGCGAGGCGCTGCGGCACTGGGCGAGCTTCTATCCGCGGCCGAGGGACGTCGAGGATGTGCTGAGGCTGGTCGGGCTGGGAGAGAAGGCGGACGTGCGCAGCCGCAAGCTGTCGGGGGGGCAGCTCAGACGGCTGGACTTCGCGCTCGCGCTGGTGGGCGACCCGGAGCTGATCTTCCTGGACGAGCCGACGACGGGATTCGACCCCGCGGCGCGGCGCGGCGCGTGGGAGACGGTGCGGAGCCTGCGGGACCTGGGAAAGACGATCCTGCTGACGACGCACTACCTGGACGAGGCGCAGGAGCTGGCGGACAGGGTGGCGATCGTCAAGGACGGGCGGGTGCTGGCGATCGGGCCGCCGCGCGAGCTGGGGGTGGGCGCCGCGCACTACCGGGTTGCGTGGCGGGGCGGCGACGGCGAGCTGACCGAGCGACAGACGGACGATCCGACGAGACTGCTGAACGAGCTGACGAGCGAGGCGCTGGAGCGGGGCGAGCGGCTGGAGGAGCTGAGCGTGGGAAGGCCGACGCTCGAGGACGTGTACCTGGAGCTGACCGCGGATGGGTGAGCGGGCCATTTCGACCCCGCACGTTTCGAGCCCGTCCGGAGTGGCCCGCCCATCTGGAGAGACCCGCCCGTCCCAAGAGGCCCGCCTATCCCGAGAAACCCACCCGTCCCAAGAGGCCCGCCTATCCCGAGAAACCCGCCCGTCCGAAGACGAGCATGCCTGACGCTCTGACGCTCACCTGGAGGCAGTACCGGCTGGAGCGGCGCATGTTCTGGCGGAACCCGAGCGCGGCGTTCTTCAACTTCTTGCTGCCGCTGCTGTTCCTGGTCGGGGGCGGGGCGATCTTGACCGGAAACCAGCACCAGCTGAACCGGCTGGTGCCGGCGATCGCGGGGATGAGCGTGATGTCGACGACGTTTACGGCGCTGGCGTACAACATCGTGTTCCTGCGCGAGCGGGGGGTGCTGAAGCGGATCAGGGGAACGCCGCTGCCGACGAGCTCGTACTTCGGCGGCGTGGCGGCGAACGCGGTCACGAATACGGCGCTGCAGATCGCGATCGTGGTGGTCGCGGGTCGGGTGTTCTTCGGAATCGGCTGGCCGAAGGATTGGGGAGAGCTGATCGTGTTCGTCCTCGCGGGCGTGGTGTGCTTCGCGGCGCTGGGCGTGGCGTTTGCGCATGCGATCCCGAACTTCGAGTCGACGGCGGCGTATGTGAACGCGGTGTTCCTGCCGGTGGTGTTCGTCTCGTTCTATGTGTTCGACACGACGAGCGCGCCGGCGTTCGTGCGCAACGTGGCCGAGGCGCTGCCGCTGAAGCCGCTGATCGACGGGCTGTATGGGGCGATGGTGGCCGGATCGGGCGTGGGCGAGAACCTGGACGCGCTCGCGGTGATCGGGCTGTGGGGCGTGTTCGGGCTGTGGTTCGCGGTGAGGGGGTTCTCGTGGGAGCGGCGGCGCGGATAGTGTGTGCCGCGACAGGCAGAACCACGATGACCTGCCCCGACACGGGAGAAGCTCAGATGACAGCTGGCCGAGGACGGATCGCTTCATGAAGCAGCTGGCCGAGGACGTTTACCTGCTGAAGGGGTGGCCGCGCAACGCGATCAACGTGTATCTGGTCGGGGACGTGCTGATCGACGCGGCGACGAGGCAGGGCGAGAAGCGGATCGTGCGCCAGATCGACGGCAGGAGGATGAGCGCGCACGCGCTGACGCACGCGCATCCGGACCATCAGGGCTGCAGCCACGCGATCTGCGAGAAGCTCCAGATCCCGCTGTGGTGCGGGCAGGGGGACGTGCCCGCGATGGAGACGGCGGGCGGGGTCTCCAACAGCCAGGCGCCGGGCTGGCTGAACAGCCTGCAGGAGCGCTTCTGGACGGGACCGCCGCACCCGGTGGCGAGGGCGCTGAACGAGGGCGACGAGGTGGCGGGGTTCACGGTGCTGGAGACGCCTGGGCACTCGCCGGGACACGTGGCGTTCTGGCGCGAGTCCGATCGGACGCTGATCTTGGGGGACGTGCTGAACAACATGAACGTGATGACGGGCATCCCGGGGCTGCACGAGCCGCCGGAGCTGTTCACGCCGGACCCGGCCCGCAACAGGGAGTCGGCGCGCAGGCTCGCCGAGCTGAGGCCGGCGCTGGCGTGCTTCGGGCACGGCGCGCCGCTGCGAGACCCGGACAAGCTGACGAAGTTCGCGGCGGGACTGTCCGTCGACTGATCGCGGTCGCCCCTCGCTCACCACAAACTGGCCGAACCCCGGCTTCACCGCACGACCGGCGCAACTCCTCCTCCTCCTCCTCCTCCACCTCCACCACGACCACGACCAGCGAAACCCAGCTGTCACCGCCACGACGGAGGGTCGTCAGGCGGTAGCAGCCTGAGCCTTATTTTCCTGTCAGGATGGCGCGCCGATGGACGACAGCATCTTCACCCCGGCGGGGGGCGGACGATTCGAGCCGACCAAGCACGCGCGCGGACCATGGGACCGAGGAGCGCTGCACGGAGGGGCGCCGGCGGCGTTGATCGCGAGGGCGTTCGAGCGGACGCAGCCGGGGGCGGAGCTGCCCGTCGCGCGGCTGGCGTTCGAGTTCCTGAAGCCGATCCCGTTCGCGAAGCTGGGGGTGGAGACGGAGATCGTGCGCAGGGGAAGGCGGGTCCAGGAGCTGGCGGCCGAGCTGAGGGCGGGCGAGGAGCTGGTCTGCCGGGCGAGCGCGCTGCGGATCCAGCCGGTCCCGGAGGGCCTGCCGAGCAGCGGTCCGCAGCCTGCCGAGCAGCTGCCCGGGCCGGAGCGGGGCAAGGTGACGAGGTTCGCGCTGAACAGGGACGCGGGCACGAGCCTGGCGACTACGGGCATGGAGATGAGCTGGCTCGATGACCCCTGGGCGCTGGGACCCGGCAGGGTCTGGATGCGCCCGCGCCAGCCGATCCTGCCGGGCGAGGAGGCGAGCCCGCTGGTGCGACTGGTCGCGACGGCGGATTTCGGCAACGGCGTGAGCGCGGAGCTGCCATTCGACGAGTACCTGTTCATCAACGCCGATCTGACGATCCACCTGTGGCGCAGACCGCGAGGCGAGTGGATCGGGCTCGACGCGCGCACGCTGCTGAGCGAAGGCGGGACGGGCACGACCGAGAGCGTGCTGCACGACACGAACGGCGCGGTGGGACGGGCGTTCCAGACGCTCGTCGTCCAGCCGCGCTGATATCCCGTCGCGATCCGGCGGCTCGGGCGATCCGGGGAGTGGCCGCCAACTCGGAGATTGGCGCCTGCTGACTCGGAAGAAATGCATGCAAGCCGACCGCGCCGCGCTGTGGCGCGGCTCAGCGCACGATCACGTCGCCGAGCGCGTCGTCGATCGCGGCGAGCGTGTCGGCGCTGAGCACGATACCCGAGGCCGACGCGTTGGCGCGAACCTGCTCGGGCCGGCTGGCGCCGACGATCGCCGAGGCGACGTTCGCTTGGCGCAGCACCCAGGCAAGCGCCAGCTGGGGCATGGTCAGGCCGGCGGCGTCGGCGACCGGCAGCAGGCGCTGGACGGCTTCGAGCACGCGGGGCTCCAGCAGGCGATCGATGAAGCCGCTCATCGACTCGCTCGCGCCGCGGGAGTCGGGCGGCAGCGGCTGGCCGGGAAGGTACTTGCCGGTGAGGACTCCCTGCGCGAGCGGAGACCACACGATCTGGGAGATGTCCTGTTGCTCGCACAGCGGGATCACCTCGGCCTCGGGCTTGCGCCAGATCATCGAGTACTGCGGCTGGCTGGAGACCCATCGCTCGACGCCTCCCAGCGCCAGCGACTCGTCGATCTTCTCGACGGGCCACTCGCTGAAGCCGATGTGGCGCGCCTTGCCGGAGCGCACGACTTCGGTGAGCGCGGTCATCGTCTCGGCCAGCGGCGTCTGATCGTCGTAGCGGTGGCACTGGTAGAGGTCGACGTGGTCGGTTTGAAGGCGCTGCAGCGAGGCGTCGATCTGCTTGTGGATCTGCGCCGCCGACAGCCCGCGGTCGGTGTCGGACATCGGGAAGAACACCTTCGTGGCGAGCACGTAAGAGGAGCGCTCATGTCCCGACAGGGCCTCGCCGAGCAGCGTCTCGGCCGCGCCGCGCCCGTAGATGTTGGCGGTGTCGATGAAGTTGATCCCGGCGTCGAACGCGGCCTCGACGCAGGCTTTCGCCTGCTCGCGCTCGACGCCGCCGGAGTAGGTGAGCCACGAGCCGAGGCTGATCTCCGAAACCTCGATGTCGCTCGAGCCGAGCTTGCGCAGTCGCATGTGTCGCAGCCTACCCGATGGGTTCGTGCAGAACGCGGACCCCGACCCTGCTTCTCCCTCAGCCTGTGTGTCGGCCGCGGCCGCTTCAGACTCGCATCACCTCGACCGACGAGAACACCGAGAAATCGTCGTCCTGCGTCACTACCGCGACACCATGCCGCAGGGCGGTCGCCGCGATCCAAGCATCGTGCCTGCGCAGCTTTCGGCCCGCATCCAGCTCGTGAGCGGCGATGCCTGCGAAGCAGGAGGCGGTCTGCGCGTCTACCGGCAGCAGTCGATATGCGCTGCGCACATGCGAGAGGGTGGCGAGACGGCGGGCGCGGGTCTGGGTGTCCCGCGCGCGAAGCACGCCCAACTCCAGCTCCGCCGCTGTGATCACGGACACCGCGATCTTCTCCGGCAGCTCGCCCAGCTCACGTCCGGCCTCCTGCGCCACGAAGACCGAGGTGTCGGCGATCCCGCGCTTCACACGTCTTCTACGAGCGCTCCACGCACATCGGCAAGATCGGCCAGCAGATCCTCGTCGGCCGACGCCTCGCGAACGATGCTGCGCAGCACGGTCGACGGCACCCACGGATCATGCTGCTCTATGTGCGGCACGATGTCGGCCACGGGATCGCGATTGACGGTCAGCGTCACTCGCTCGCCGGCACGCACGGCCGCGACGACATCGGCCGTGCTGTTGCGTAGATCGCGCACCGACACATCTCGGGACATGTGCACTACCGTAGCACGAGTATGCACATACGTCGCCGACCAGCTTGACGATCCCTCAACCATCGTCAACGGCCCCTCCGCCGACCTCGCCGAGGAACCGACGCGCGAACGGACCCTCTGCGAGAGCATCCGCTCGCGTCGCCTCTCAATCCATCGTCAACGGCCCCTCCGCCGATCCGCTGAGGAACTGGCGCACGAACGGGTTCTCCGAGGAGAACATCCGCTCCGCGTCGCCCGCCTCCACGATCCGCCCCCGCCACAAAAGCGCTATGTACTCGCCGATCCTCCGCGCCGAGGCGATGTCGTGCGTCACCACCATGTAGGTGCCGCCATGGATCGAGTGCATCTCCTGGATCAGCTCGCACAGCAGCGCCGTCCTGACCGGATCGAGGCCCGAGTCGGGCTCGTCGAAGATCACGATCTCCGGCTCCATCACCAGCGCCCGCGCGAATCCTGCGCGCTTGCGCATGCCCCCGGACAGCTGCGAGGGCAGGAAGTCGATCGCCTCCGCCAGCCCGACGTCCGACAGGCGATGTTTGACGATCTCGGAGATCTGCGCCTCGGCCATGTCCGTGTGCTGGCGCAGCGGGAAGGCGATGTTGTCGAACACCGACATCGACCCGAACAGGGCGCCGTCCTGGAACAGCACGCCGATCCTGCGCCGCAGCGCCAGCAGCTCCGGCATCGTCAGGCTCGGAACCGACAAGCCCTTGACGACGACATCTCCCGAGTCCGGGAACATCAGCCCGATCAGGTGCTTGATCAGGACGCTCTTGCCGGTGCCCGACGGGCCCAGCACGACCGTGATCGTCTCGTCCGGGATTGCGACGTTCAGCCCGTTCAGCACCGACACCCCACCCAGCCGCTTGTGCACATCCAGGCAGCGGATCGACCATCTCTCGTCGTCCGGATCGCCGTGCAGGTCCAGCTCGCTGGAGTGGTACTCGAATCCGTCGCCGCCCCGCTCGTGCGCCGGAGGATCCGCCGGCCGATCTCCGCCCAGAGGTGGTGGCGGCGGCGCTCCTCCGCCCGCGATCGCGCTCCCCGTATCGGAGCTCACGCCCTCCTCGGAACCCTCCGGCACGCCGTCGATCATCTCCACCCGGATACTAGTCGGCCACACCCACCTCGACAACAGGCCATGACGCATCCGTGCTCGCAGTGAGTCGGGGCGCTGCATCCGAGCGGCCGGGGCGCCCTCATCCAAGCAGCCGGCTCACCGTCAAACCCGGGCCGGCTCAGATGCCCTCATCCAAGCAGCCGGGATGCCCTCATCCAAGCAGCCGGGATGCCGTCAAACCCGGGCCGGCTCAGGACGCCCTCATCCAAGCAGCCGGGATGCCCTCATCCGAACGACCGCCGAAGACCGCACAACTCGTTACTTGACAGCCTGCCACCTTGCGGTCTACGATATGACGTCATAGTCAGTTTATAGCTCGTGAGGGCGGCGCGGGAGAGGCGGGAGCCGGAGAGCCGCGGGGGTTCGACGGCAGCTTTTGGCGCCTTCCTGACGAGCATGGCAGGGCGACGAGCACAGCAGGAAGGAGATCGGGATGTCGGATCCCCGCAGGCGTCACGCCGGCGCATCGGAGCCGTTCACCCCCGATGCGCCGGTCCCGTCCGCGCGATGGACGATCGCAGTCGAAGACGCAGTGCGGCCGGGGCTCCGCAACGGGCGTCCGCGAAACCCGCGACAGCGCATCCTCGACGCGCTCGTGCAGACCGTCGCGCTCAGGGGCTACGACCGCACGACCGTCGAGCAGGTGTCGCGCCTCGCCGGGGTCCCGAAGCCGGTCTTCGAGGAGCACTTCGAGGGCAAGCAGGACTGCCTCCTCGCCGCCCTCGACGAGCTGATCGGCGGCCTCAAACGCATAGTCCTGGAACGGGTCGCCGGCCAGGCGCTGTGGTCCGAGCGGGTGCGCCTCGGCCTGCAGACGCTGCTCGCGGCGCTCGCCTGCCATCCCGACGGCGCGCGCGTGGCGCTCGTCGAGTACCTCAGCGCAGGCGAGCCCGCCGTCGCGCGCATGCGCTCGGCCGCGGCCAGCTTCGTGCCTGCGCTCGAGCAGGGCCGTGCCCGAGCCGGCTACACCGGCCATCTGCCCCCACAGGCCTCCGAAGCCGTCGTCGGCGGGATCGCCGCGATCCTGCATCGCCACGTGCTCGAAGGCCACACGGCCGAGCTTCCGGCGCTGCTGCCCGACCTGCTGTACTTCGCGCTCATGCCCTATGTCGGCCACGAGCGCGCGCTGGACGCCGCCGGGGCGGACTCCTCCGCCGCTGCCTGACCCTATTTCCCGCCGTAGACCACGTGCGGATACTGGCTCGTGTGGCCGTTGAACGTGAACGGACCCTGCTGGTTGCATGCGGGCGCCGGAACGGCGTTCGGGGTTTCCGGCTTGTTTGCGATGTGGAACTGGATCAGCTGTTCGATCAGGGTCTGCGAGATCGTTTCGTTCGGCGGCCCGCTCACAGACGGCGCCGAGTTCGCGCACGAGCCGCCTTCGAACACCCGCAGCCCGCCGTTGCCGAGCAGCCGCAACGCCCCGGGCTGGAAGTACGGGTTCGCGCGGTTCGTGCCCACCCGTTTCAGATACACGGTCAGGCTTTCCGGGCCGAACACCTGCATCGTGCGCAGGTAGTGCAGCTGTGGACCCTTGTTTTCGGTGTTGGAGTCGAGGTTGTGCGCCTGCGTGGCGGCCGTGAAGTTGGCGAAGAAGGCCTGCAGCTCGGGCACGTACTGCCCCGCGAGCTGCAGGAAGGGATCGAAGTTGTGCAGCACCGGCTGGACGTTTTCGAGCAGCGGCACGGTCAGTTCGGTCTCCTGCTTGACCGCCGGCAAGCCCTTCTGCGCGGCCTTCGTCAGCGGTCCCAGTGCGGTCAGGAAGCTGTTGAACGCGGGAGCGAACGGCTTCGTCGCTTGCAGCAGCGAGGAGAGCTGGCGCTCGGCCGGGCGGAATTCGTCGAGGAACGGGCTGGCGACGGCGGCGAAGCTGTCCAGTTCCTTGAGCGCCACTTGCGAGTTGTGCTCGAACGACGGGAGCACCTTGAACGCTTCGGCGAACGCCGCGCTGCTTTCTGCCGCCGCATGGAAGGTCTGCTCGCCGCCTGAGATGAAGCCTTCGAACTGACGGTCGCGCCCGGCGAGCGCATCGAACACTTCACCGGTGTTCTTCACCAGCGCGGTCACCGCGCCTTCCTGGGAGGCGAGGATGCTCACCAGCTTGTTGGCGTGTTCGACGAACGGGTCGAGCTCGGCGAAGTCCGTGTTGATCTGTTCGCCGCGTCCCGTGATCCCCACGGCGACCGACTGCATCCACACCTGGAACGACTTGCGCGTCTTGGGATCGAGCGCGGACAGGATGTCGTCGAGCGTCACCGACGGTTCCACCTGGCTGTCCGCCAGCTGCGCCCCGTCCGGCAGGAACGGACCCGTCCGGCTCTCGGGGATCAGCTGAACGTAGGTCTCGCCGAGCAGCGTCTTCTGGCGCAGGATCGCGTGCATGTCCGCGCGGATCGGCGCGTACTGGCTGGCGAGTTCGAGCGTCGCTTGGGCGCGCCCGTCCTTGCCCAGCTTCAGGCCCACCACGTGCCCGACGTCCACCCCGCTGATGCGCACGTCCGACTGTTCGGCCAGCGCGAGCGAGCGCGGGAACGCCACCGTGAAGCGGTAGCCCTTCGGTTTGAGCGGCACCGGCCCGCCGAAGGACTCCCACAGGAACAGCAGCAGTCCGAAGCAGCTGAGCGCGAACAGGACGATCACGAGGATGTTGCCGAGCGTGGGCGCGCGCTTCTGCATCGCCTAGCCACCTCCCCCGCGCACGCCGGGGTGGCCCGCGAGCGTCGTCGCGCTCGCGCCCGCGCGAGGAGCGAGCGTCGTGGCGCCCGCGCTCCCTGCCCTTGCGCCCGAGCTCCCGTGCACGCCAGCGCTGGTGCGGCCCGACGCCGCCGGCGCGCTCCCACCCAGACCGAACGCGTTCACACCCAGACCCGAGAACAGGCCGCCGGCCGACGTCTTGGGCTGGGCATGCGCGCCGGCGGTCGTCGCGCCCCCGAGGATGCCGGCGCTCTGGCACGCCGCCTTCGTCGGCGGGTTCAGCAGCCCGACGACGATGTTCACCGCCGGGTTGACCGTCGCGGCCGGCGCCAGCAGCGGCAGCAGTTCGCAGTTCAGGTACAGCAGGCTCCGTCCGAGCACGCCGTGCGCGTCGGCCGAGCTGACAACGCTGTTGAAGTTGTGGCTCGCCCAGTCCAGGAAGAACAGGAAGCCGCCACGGTTCTTCCCCGGGTTGTAAGCGATCTCATTGAAGAATTCGTTGAGCACCCCGAAGCTGCTCGCCAGTTTCGGGAAGGCTTCGGCCAGCTCCTTCGTGCTGGGCCCGAGCGCGTTGATCGTCGGCAGGATTTCGCGCGCGAACGGCCGGATCTCGTTCTTGAAGATCGGCGTCGTCGTCTTGAAGGACGGACGCAGCGCTTCCTCGGCGGGGGCCAGCGCGCTGGCGAACGGGTGCAGCTCCGAGAGCGTCGGCCCGACCACGTCGAACGCCGTGGCGAGCTTGCCGAGCCCCTGTTCGGTCTTGCTCAACGCGCCGGGCAGCAGGCGCAGCGTGCTCTGCACGCTCTGGCTCTCCTGCGCGAACGTCGCGAACACCGCGTTGGAGGCCTGGATCAGATCGGCCAGCTGCTTGTCCTTGTCGCCGAACGCTTCCATCAGCAGCCGGAAGTTGTGGATCGAGAGCGCGATCTCCCGATGGCGGCTTTCGAGCTGCTGGGCGATCAGCTGCAGGTCGCGCGCCGTCGGGGCGAAGCGCTTGAGCGTCGCCGACAGGGCCTTGCCGTTGTTCTTGAAGCCCTCGCCCGCGCCCGCCAGCAGCTCCTGCAGGTAGGCGCGCGTGTCGGCGTCGAGCCCCGCGAGGAATTCGTCGAGGTTGCCGTCCGGAGCAGTCTGCGACAGCGGTATGGTTTCGCCGCTGTGCAGCCGTCCGCTGGCGGGCGAGCCGGGATTGACCTCGACCGTGATGTCCTTCAGTTCGGTCTTCGGACGCAGCAGCAGCGTCGCGTCGCGGTAGATCCGCGCGTACTTGGGAGTCACGTGCATCGTCACCACGGCGACCCCGTTCTGCAGGTCCACGCTGGCGATTTCGCCGATCTTCGCGCCGGCGATCGTCACCGATTGGCCCTGCCCCGCGGTCACCGCCTGACCGGTCTGGAACTCCGCCTTCATCGTGAAGTAGCTGCGCCCCAGCACCGGCACCCAGCCGGGGAGCTTGAGGTTCTCGTGCGCGAGGATGTAGCCGCCGACCAGCGCCGCGAGCACGACCATCGTCACGACCGCCAGGAACGCTTTGCGGTAGCGCTCGATCTGTTCGCGGACGCCCAGCCCGCCGCCCTCGTGACGCTCACCCGGCGTCATCGCTCACCTCCCGTACAGACACGACGCCGATGAGCCGGTCGAGGGGAGGCACCGCCGCCGTCAGGCGGTGGTCCGACAAGGACGCACCGAGCGAAGTGTGCTGGCCGATCGGAGATCCCGTCGATCTCCGATCGGTACATGAACGAGGGAGGACGCCGACCGATCGAAGATCTGCCAGCGAAGCTCATCGGCCGGCTCATCCGCCGCTCCCGTCGGCCGGGCCCTGCGCCAGCGGACCGTTGAGTTCCGGCAGCGCTTGCGTGTTGCACTGCACCAGCGGCCTATACGGCGGCTCTTCGGCCGGATACGCCGGGCGCGTGCCCAGCGGCGGCAGCGGCGCGTGCGCGAGCATCTGTTTACCCACCAGCTTCGTGTTGAGGATCGACGTGTGCCCCGAGAGCACCGTCTGGCCGCTGTTGCCGATCAGGAAGTGCGTCAGCGCGCCGTTGCCGTCGAAGCTCTGGCCGATGCCCGCCAGGCCCGTCAGCCCGTACCAGAACTCCTTGTACGCTTCCACGCCCGACGTGCTCGCCCCGTCCTGCAGCTTGGCGTTCCCCGCCGGGAAGAACACTTTGCTCAGGCACTGGCTGAAGAGGTCGGTCTGGTTGAAGAACGCCGGCTGTTCGCCGATGAACTTGGCCAGCGTCGGCGCCGACTGCTGAAGGCCCGTGGCGACGCCGCCGAGCTCGCTCGGCGCGAGCGACGCCTGCACCTGCTCGATCCACGGCAGCGCCGCGCTCACCGTCGCCGGCGTCTGCTTCACGCCGGGAACGATCGCTTCTGCGAAGGCCCTCGTCGGTGGGAAGGCCGCGTTGGCCGAGACGAACGCGCGACTGGCGCTGCTCAGCGCGCCGGGCAGCCGCGCGACCGCTTCGCTGAGACTCGAGGACTGGGCCGCGAACGCGGCGAAGAAGGCGTTGAAGTTCGGGACCCATTCGCTCAGCGACTGCTCGTACACGTTCAGCGCCGCGGTCGTCTTGCCGATCGCCGCGACCAGCTTGGAGAGGTCGTGCGCTTCGGTGCCGCTCGTCGCCTGGTTGACGATCGCCGAGCCGCGCAGCGCCGACGGTGCGATGTGGTAGGTCCTGTTCAACGCCTGCGCGGCGTTCAGGCCGCGCACTTCGGGTTCCTGTTCGGCATCTTCGGCGGCGTTCGGCTTGCGCGTCAGCCCGTTCCCATAGCCCTGCAGGAAGTCCTGCAGGTTGGCGCGCGTGTCGCTGTTCAGCGCGTCGAGCACCTGGTCGAGCTGGACCGGGTCCGAGGTCTGCGTGATCGGGATCGTCGCGCCCGAGGACAGCGTCGGCGCGGACGGGCTGCCCGGCTGCAGTTCGACGAAGAAGTTGCCTTCCAGGAATATCCGCGGCCTGATCTTCAGCGTCGTGTCGCGGTGGATCGGCAGGCCCTTGGATTCGATTTCCATGCTCACCACGCCCACGTTCCCTTCGCGCGCGATCGAGGTGACCTTGCCCACGTCGACCCCGGCGATCCGCACCGGCGACTTCGCGTGCACGTTGACGGCCGTGGCGAACACCCCCTTCAGGCGAAAGCCGTGTTTGAACGGGATGTGCTTGGTGAAGCCGAAGTACACCGCGATCGCCAGCACCAGGATGAACACGATCCCCACCCGCACGGGGTTCGAGCGGCGCAGCTCGACCACCGGGATCTCGTCGTGGCGGCGCCACCAGCGCAGGCGGCTCATCACTTCTTCCCCTTACTCAGGCCGAGTGCCTGCAGCGTCGAGCTCGGGTACTTCTGCCCGAACAGGTTCTGTTCGCGCGTCGTGATTTCACGGTTGCTCGTCGCGCTGCCGGCCGGCACGTTGCCGATCACGGCTTTGCCCACCAGGTACTTCTCGTTGCCGGCTTCGCACAGCCGCGGCTGGCCGGGGCCGGCGACGTTCGGGTAGGGGTTGACGTGCACGTGGTTGTTGTCGACGATCGCGGAGCTGCCGGCGGAGACGTGCTCGACCGACGGCCCGTTCGCCGGCGCCGAGGAGGGGAAGCCCTCGCTGTTCGGCCCGGTCGGGGACAGCACGGGGAAGGCGCGCGCGAGCGTGCCGATGCCGATGTTCTCCGCCTGGATGCTCGCGACGTTGCGGAACGCCAGTGTCAGGTAGTTGCAGAACGCCTGCTCGGGCGCAAGCCCAGCGAGCAGCGGCACGCCGAGTTCGGTCGTCTGCGTGAAGGCTTCCAGTCCGACCGTCACGACCGGGTTGTGCGCGAACGCCTGGAACGCCTGCGACGCTTCCGCCAGCTTCGTGTTCAGCGCGATCGCCGCCTTCAGGTTCACCGCGCCCACCGCGAACGCGTGTCCCAGCTGGGGCGCGACGGTGCGCAGCGCGCTCGCGCTCGGGCGCAGCAGTCGCATGAACTCGGTGCTCTTTTCGACGAACGGCGCGTCGACCACGAACGAGCGCGTCGCCTGTTCGAGCGCCGCCGGGCCGCCCTCGATCGCCTGTTCGAGCGATGGCGCGACGCCCGCCCAAGCGCTGAAGAAGGTGTCGAGATCGACGAAGAACGCGGCGTTCGCGTCCGCCACGGGCGCCACCTGCGAAGCGACCCGGTCGAGCGCCGGGAAGAGATTGCGAAAGCCCGTCTGCGGCGCCGCGATGTTGTGCAGCACCGGGATCGCCTTGGTCACCAGCGGACGCGCCGTGGCGATCGTGTCGTTCAGTCCCAGCCCCCGTCCCGCGAGGCCGTCGCCGAAGTTGATCGTGTTCTGCTGGATCGCCAGCCGCGTCTTGGCGTCGAACATGTTGAACAGCTCGTTGATGTCCACCGGTTCGCGCGTCTGCGCGACCGGGATCGTGCCGCCGGCCTTCAACGGCCGGCTCGAGGTCCCCTTTTCCAGTTCCAGGTACTTCAGCCCGATCGTCGACACCGACTGCACGATCGCCTTCGTGTCCCGCGGCAGCGGTTCGACGCTTTTTTCGATCTTCAGATCCGCGATCGCCGTCAGGCGCCCGGTCGCCGGGTCCAGATGCGGCGTGAGCGCGCTGACGAGCCCCACCCGGACGCCCGCGATCCGCACCTGGTTGGCCTTCTGCAGCCCCGACGTTTCCGGCAGCACGACTTTGATGTCGTACGTCGGCACGAACGGCAGCCCGTTGTTCGCGTTGTAGGACAGGAACACCGCGACCACGATGATCAGCGTCGTCAGCGCCCCGATCAGCAGCGGGCTTCCGGCCAGGGATCCGCGACGGCGCCGGTTCATGCTCGCGCCTCCGAACAGCGGCTTCGCCGGCGGTGCCCGCCGGCGCCTTGGAGATTGTGGAGCGCCATCCAGGCGCCCCGGTGACGTTTCCCGGAGGGGATGCTCATGGCGTCTCCGAGGGGTCGCACCCGAGCAGGCCGTTGTCGGTGAACGGCGCCGATCCGTCCGCGGAGGGCTGCGTCGCCGCGCCCGGGCAGCGGCGCAGCTGTCCGGTCTTCAGGCCTTCGAGCGCCTGCCCGGCGCTGGACGGCGTGAGGTTGTTGCCCGCGCCCAGCTTGAACGACGGCGCGACCGGGCTGATACGCGCGTAGTGGCCGTTGGCGTCGTAGTAGGCGGTCGCCTGCCCGAACGTGCGCAGCGTGCCCGCCAGCTCGGGGGTATACGGCCCGAAGAAGGCGGTGATCGGCACCGATTCGCGCAGCGCCCGCACGCCGTTCGGCGAGGCCGTCGTCAGCGCCTGCGCGAGCTGCGGCAGCGCCAGGAACGCTTCGGTCAGGTCGTTGTTCGCGCCCGGCTTGTCGATCGCCTGGCTGAAGTCGCCGACGACCGGCGTGGCGGTGCTCACGAGCGGGCGCAGCTTCGCGAAGAGCACCGTCAGCGGCTTGGAGGTCGGCTTCGACACTTCCACCAGCTGCGTCAGCGCGCTCAACGTCGGCGGCAGTTCCGCGAACGTCTTGTTGCCCTGGTTGAGGGTCACCGGCAGCTCGCGCAGCCCCTGCGCGAGGCTGCTCTGCTGCGAGCCGATCGCCTGGAAGGTCTGATCGGCGTGTTCGACCAGGTCCGTCAGCTGTTCCTTGTGCGCCGCGACGACGGTCAAGGCCTTCGCCGATTCGACCAAAAAGCTCGTGAACGTCGACTGGTCGCGCACCAGCTCGGAGAAGAGGTGGTCGGTCGCGGCCAGCGAGGGACCGAAGTATTCGGTCGACTTGCCCAGCGCATGGCCCGCTCCGGCGTACTGTTCGGCCGAGCCCTGGATGAGCTCCTTCAGGCCCGTGCGCGTCTTCGGGTTCAGCGTGTTGAAGAGCTGGTCGAGATCGGTCACTTCCCTGGTCTCGCTCCCCCGCAGCGTCGTGCCGTCGGCCAGCGCCGGGCGGCTGTTGGGGCCCGGCGTCAGCGCGATGTAGCGGTTGGCCACGCCCGTCAGCGAGGGCACCCTGATCTGGGCGACCGTGCCTTCGTGCAGCGGCGTCAGCGACGAGCCCACGTGGATCGTGATCAGCGCCTTGAAGTCGCGCGTCAGCACGATGTTCGTGACGCTTCCCACCGGCACGCCTCCCACCTGCACCTGGTCGCCCCTGACCAGCTGTCCCGCTTCGGCCAGTTCCAGGTGGTAGTCGGCGCCGCCGCCACCCGAGAACACCAGATAGGCGAGGACCAGCACCACGATCCCGAGCGCGCCGCCGGCCAGCAGCCGTGCGATTCGAGGCCCCACGGCGCGCGGCCGGGGAGGCGGCGCGGGCAGATCGCCGGGGGGCGGCGGCACTCTCGGCGGGCTCGGTGGGCTAGCCGTGGCCACCGGCTCCCCCTTCCGCGCCGCCCGCATTGGCCACTGCCGGCCTGTCGGCGATCGCCGCAGGCGAAGGCCCGCCCGACACCACCGGATCCGGGATCTCCCCCAACCGCGCGATCAGCCTGATCCACTCGCCCGGCGTCAGCGCCGAGGCGAACGCGCCCGCCGCGTGCGCGCCGCCGCCGCCCAACGGGCCGAAGGCGACATAGACGTAGTCGCGCGCGCTCGGCTTGGCGACCGCCACCCCCGCGCCCGGATAGCTCTGCAGGCTGACGATCGTCCGCGGCCTGTTGGCGCCCTGCAGCGTCAGCAGCTTGCGCACCGTGGCGTCCGCGATCGAGCCCTGCCCCTGATGCCCGGCGATCGGGACTCCGTTCACCGCGGTGATCTTCACGGCGTCCTGCGAGCCCACGGGCGCGTTGCCTTCCCTCGCCGGCGAGGCCGTGCCGCACGGCAGCCCCGACACGGTCGGCTTCAGCCCCGACACCGAAAGCAGCTCGATCGCCGCCAGCACGCGCCGGTCGACCCGTCCCGTCGGCACGTCCTGGCGCTCGCACGCGCGCATGTGGACGCTCGCGTCGCGGACCACCTGCTGCTCCAGCTGCCCCTTCGACTCCAGCAGCACCTGCCCCGCCGTCGGCGAGGTCGCCAAGAACGGGTTCTCGCCCTTGGCCCTGAACGTCGAGGTGCTCTCCAGCGCCACCCATCCGTCGAGGATCGGCTTCGGGTCGATCAGCGGCGCCCCCGCTCCCGCCGGGCGGATCTGGAAGAGCATGTGCGGCTCCTGGCCGGCCGCGCCCGCGCCGCCGACGTCACCGGCGCTCGCGCCCCCCGACGCGCCCGAGCCGAGGCGACCCAGCACCGTTCCCGCGATCACCTGCACGCCCACCTGAAGCGGATGCAGGTACACGTCGTTCGGACCGGATCTGAACACGCTCGCCGTCCCTGCCCGCGGCCGCGGCGCGGCCGGCGGCGCGGTGGGCGCCGGAGCGGGCGCTTGGGCGGCTGGAGGCCGTTCCAGCGCCGCCGTCGCGCCCAGCGCGAGACCCGACACGATCGCGCCCGCGGACAGGGGCGAGCGCGGCTGCGCGCCGGCGGTCGCGGGAGCGCTCGGCGGGCGTTCGACCGCGCCGCCGGGCTGCGCGATCCGCGCGCTCACGGCCGTGTGGTCGTGCGGCTGAAGCACCGGATACAGCGCCGCCACGCTGCCCAGCCGCGCGTAGGTGTAGGTGTTGCCGTACGCGTCGCGCAGCGACACGAACCGCCCGAGCGCCGGCGAGTCTCCGATCTGAACGACCTCCCCGTCCTGCACCGCGATCGCGGGCGCGCCCGCCTGCGAGTAGATCGTCGTGCCCACGAGCGTCTGGACACGGCCGGAACCGCTCGCCCGGACGGTGGCAAACCCGTCGCCGAAGTGCGCGGGCGCGTGCACCGGAAAGCGCGCCTCGGTCAGCCCGGTGATCGCGCCGAGCAGTTCCGGCGGCGTACCCCCGAGCAGCTGTGCGCGCAGCATCACCGAGCTCACGTAAGCCTGCGAGTGGTTGTACGAGTACACGGCCGCCCTGATGTTCGCGCCGCCCCCGGCCGCCCGCAGATAGCGCGCGGCGGCGAAGATCGCGTCGGCGGGGTTGTACGGGTCCTTGAAGCCGTCCCCGTTGGCGTCTACCCCGTACTGCGCCCACGACGAGGGCAGGAACTGCATCCATCCCTCCGCGCCGGCGCTCGAGACGCTCAGGTCGCGGCCATAGTCGGTCTCGACCTCGTTGATCGCCGCCAGCACCTGCCAGGGGACGCCGTAGGCGGTGCCCGCCGCCTGGTAGATCGGCAGCAGAAACGGCGGCACCTGGAAGCTTTCCACGAAGAAGCTCGACACGCCCGCGACCTGAGATCCGAGTCCCAGCGGCAGCGCCGGGGTGAGCCCCGAGGGAGCCGGCGCGCGCCTGCCCGCCCGCGCACCCGCTTGCGGTTGCGTGCCCCCGGCGCCCTGCGCTTCCCCTTCAGCGCCCTTCGACTTGCCGGACCGCCCTCCCCCGCCGGAGGCCGAGCCGCCGCGGGTCGTGTGCTGCAGGTGCTGTCCCTGCACCTGCGGTTCACCCGCGCCCGCTTCGGCGCCCGTTTCCGGGCCGGTCGCGGTCGGAGTCGTGCTCGCCGGCGCCGACGGCGTCTGCGGCGCCCCCGAACCGGCGCCCGTCGAGCCCGTTTCGCTCGGCGCCGCCCCCACGGCCGGCGTCGTCGTGCTCGGTTCGCTCGCGCCCGCCGCCGGCACGGCGAGCGCCAGCATGGCGAGCACCGGCACGGCAAGCGCCAGCACGCCCAGGATCGCGGCCAGAGCGGCGTTGCGCAGGGTTATCAGCGGAGCCCTCATCTCAGTTGCCGAGCAGGTAGTTGAGCAGCATCCCGCCCGCTTCGCCGCCTTCCGCCGAAGGCGAGTAGTAGGTCGTGCCGGCGCTCGATCCGCCGACCGGCTGGGAGTTCGCGGCGCCTTCGCTCGCGCCCCCGCCCCCGAACGCGCCCGCCGCCGAGGTCGAGCCGGGATATCTGGCGATCGCCTGCGCCGGCGTCGCGCCCTTCAGCACCGCCAGCGTGCGCTTCATCACCAGGCTCGTGCCGTCGGTGGGGTTCGGGCCGGCCCCCGCGGCGCCGGCGCCCGCCGCCACGCCGGAGGTGCTGAACAGTCTGGCGCTGCATCCCGATCCCGGTTCGATCGCGTAGCTCAGACACTGGTTGGCGCTCGCTTCGGCGCGCAGGAAGTGGCCGAGCGCGTCATACCCGTTGGACGTGCCCGCGCCGAGGAAGACGAAGTCGAGGATGCGCTCCAGCCCGCCGGTGTCGCGCAGGCTCGTGAACAGTTCGGAGAGGCTGGCGCTGAACGGCTTGGCGGAGCTCCCGAGGGTCTTCACCTGGGCGAGCAGCGGCTGCAGCGACACGAGCGCCGGTCCCGAGGTCTTCGCCGTCTTGCCGAGGCTTTCGAAGAACGCGGTCGAGCTGCTCGCGAACGCCGGCAGGTTCGTGAACATCTGGTCGATCCCGGGCGCCGCGACTTTCAGGTCGGTGAACGTCGGCGTCGTCTGTTCGGCGAAGCGGCCGAACCGTTCCATCGCCGGTCCCAGCTGTTCCAAGAACGGCGGGAAGTCCGCCAGGTTGCGCGCGAGCGCTCCGCGGTGCTGGGCCGTCGCCCTGGAGACCGTGTCGCTCTGCACGATGAAGTTCGAGACCTGGTCCTTGACCTTGGCGACCGGCGCCAGCGCCTGGTTGGAGTCCACCGCCAGTTTCGCCAGGACCTTGTTCTGGCTCGCCAAGATGCCGAGCACCTTGTCGAGTTCGCGCAGCGCCGGGTCCGCGCGACGGATGACCGCGTTCAAATCGCTTCCGCGCCCGGCCAGGCCGGCGCCGAGTTCGTTGATGATGATCGTCAGCCGCTCGCGCTCGGGCAGCCTGTTGATGTCGTTGAGCAGGTCCGTGTCGACGGGGCTGGAGGTGTTCTGCACGGGCAGCAGCCGTTCGCCTTCGCCTTCCAGGCCGTGCGGGATCACCTGCAGCGGGGGCGGCAGCGGCGTGCCCACGGCGCGCGGCTGCGTCGGCAGGCAGTTGATGAACTTCTCGCCGATCAGCGCCTCCGGTTCGATCGTGCAGCTCGCGTCCGCGCGGAAGTCCTGGAAGCCGGGGTTTTCGATCTTCAGCACTACCGCCGCCTTCTGCTGCGGCGTCGGCGTCACGGGGCCCACCACGCCGACTTTCACGCCGTCGACCTTGACGTCCTCGCCCGGGATGATGTTGGCGGCGTCGTCGAAGATCGCGCGCACCGAGTACCCGCCGCCACCGCCGCCGGCCGAGGTGGCCAGCAGCACGAGTGCGCCAAGCGCGACCGCGCAGAGGGCGCCGGCGATGGCGACCGTCCCTCGACTCCACCTGCTGGTCTGCTTCAACCCGTTCCTTCCTAGCCTTCAACAGCGATCAGGGCGACCCCATTCAGCTTGGAGCCGCCCCTCTCGCGTTCCCTCCGGCGGGCCGGGCCCGCCGCTTTCGTCTATCGCTAATGCTTAGGGCATGGCGCCTTGTATTTGGCCGTGACGGTTTCGCCGGTGTGGAAGGTCAGTTCCGCCTTGACCGGGAAGCCGCCTTTCGGGCATTTCGTCGGCAGGGTGCCGTAGTAGACCGTCTTTTTGCCCTTCTTGTACGCGGCGCCGACCTTGAGGTTGATCGATTCGGTCGACACGAATTCCGTTTCGGGCAGCGTTTTGATGAGTTTGACTTCGCTGACGAACTCCTTGCCGTAGGGAGCGCTCGCGCCGGTGAAATGCCCGGTGGCGGCGATCAGCTGCGCCGAGATCGGCGAGGCGGCGTTCGCGTAGAACTGCAGACCACCGCCGGGCGCGAAGAACGCCTGCACCGTCGCTTTCTCTTTGACCGTTTCGGGTCCGATCTTCTGCGCCACGCCCGCCGAGCCGACCGGACTGGCCTGCGACTTCTTCGGGCAGCCTTCCGGGCCGACGTTTTCAAGCGTTTCCGGCTTGCAGGTCACGAACCCCGTCGTCGTCAGCTTCGTGCCCGCGGGCAGGAAGAAGTTGACTTTGGTCAGCGGCGACGGCACGCCACCGAACGCTTCGGTCCCTTTGATCGTGATGTGGGTTTCGACAGCCGCGCCGGCCCCGAGGATGTTGCCCGTGTGCGGGAACCCGGGGATGGGAACGGCCTTCGCTTCCAGTTTGACCGTCGGGCAGGGACCTGCGCCGCTACAGGGTCCAGCCGAGGCGACGCCCGGCAGGCCGAGGACGGCAAGGCCGAGCAGGGCC
>DASQGE010000093.1:0-34434 GCA_035632775.1 Solirubrobacteraceae bacterium
GGGAGTGAGCAACACCCGAAGCCGGTGGCCTAACCCGCAAGGGAGGGAGCCGTCGAAGGTGGGGCTCGTGACTGGGGTGAAGTCGTAACAAGGTAGCCGTAGCGGAAGCTGCGGCTGGATCACCTCCTTTCTAGGGAGCACTACGGTGCCCCGATCGCAGCGACCGTCTGGCGTCGCGCTCTTTGCGAGCACGAGCGGCCAGGCTGTATACGAGCGGTCGGGCCTAGCATGTCGACCGAACCTGACCGGCGCATCGTGTCGTCCGTCGGCCCCCGTCCTACTCGGAGGCTCGCGGAGGAGCGACGTCCAAACCGCCGGGCATGCTGTTGAGTTTTGAGAGACCGGCGCCGCCCGCGCCAGGCGCAGTCGCGATCAGATCGCGCCCGCACATGTCTGGCAGGGCCGCGTATAAGTTTCTCCACGGTCCTTGAAAACTGCACAGAAGCCACATAAGCCGCCATCGATAAGCGGCGGCTTATAAAACGGGTATCACCGGGCCGCTCATGATCGCGGTCGTGTCTCCTCGTGAGACGCGGCGGATCGCGAACGGTCTGATCACCGTCAAGATAGTAAGGGCACACGGTGGATGCCTTGGCACCAAGAGTCGACGAAGGGCGTGAACGGCTGCGATAAGCCACGGTTAGGCGCTGAATAGCCTTTGACCCGTGGATGCCCGAATGGGGAAACCCAGCGCTGGTAATGCGGCGTTATCCCCGGCTGAACACATAGGCCGGCGGAGGACAAGCGGGGGAAGTGAAACATCTCAGTACCCCGAGGAAAGGAAATCAACAGAGATTCCCTGAGTAGTGGCGAGCGAAAGGGGATCAGCCCAAACCCGGCAGGTGTAAGCGGACACGCGTTGCCTGTCGGGGGTTGTAGGGCGCCTGGTCCGAGCCGTGTCCGGCTCGGCGGAAGTTACAAAGTCGTGTGGTAGTCGAAGCGCGTGGAACCGCGCACCATAGAGGGCAACCGTCCCGTAGACGAAACCGCACGACCTTCCGCAGGCGTTCCTGAGTAAGTCCGCGCCCGTGAAACGCGGACTGAACCTGGGGGGACCACCCTCCAAGGCTAAGTACTCCTTGGTGACCGATAGCGGACAAGTACCGTGAGGGAAAGGTGAAAAGTACCCCGGAAGGGGAGTGAAATAGTACCTGAAACCGCGTGCCTACAAGCGGTGGGAGCAGGCTTGTCCTGTGACCGCGTGCTTTTTGCATAACGAGCCGGCGAGTTACTCGTCTGCGGCGAGGTTAAGCGATGAGCGGAGCCGTAGCGAAAGCGAGTCCTAACAGGGCGACATAGTCGTAGGCGGTATACCCGAAACTGAGCGAGCTACCCATGGGCAGGCTGAAGCGGGGGTAAGACCTCGTGGAGGGCCGAACCGACCTAGGTTGAAAACTGGGCGGATGACCTGTGGGTCGGAGTGAAAGGCTAATCAAGCTCAGTGATATCTGGTTCTCTCCGAAATATATTTAGGTATAGCCTCGGATAAATTGCGTATTGGCCGTAGAGCACTGTTTGGATTAGGGGCCCTACCAGGTTACCGACTTCAGGCAAACTCCGAAGACCAATTACGTTTACTCCGGGAGTCAGTTGCTGGGGGATAAACTTCAGCGTCAAAAGGGAAACAGCCCAGACCGCCAGCTAAGGTCCCTAAGTACTAGCTAAGTGGGAAACGATGTTCGAGTGCATAGACAACCAGGAGGTTGGCTTAGAGGCAGCCACCCTTGAAAGAGTGCGTAACAGCTCACTGGTCAAGTGTTCGAGCGCGGACAATGTAACGGGGCTCAAGCTAGTCACCGAAGCTGCGGGTGCGTGAGACCTTCGGGTCGATCGCGCGGTAGGAGAGCGTTCCCATGCCCGCAAAGCGGCGGCGTAAGCCAGCCGTGGAGGCATGGGAAGTGAGAATGCCGGCATGAGTAACGAAAGAGGGGTGAGAATCCCCTCCACCGATTGCCCAAGGATTCCTGAGTAAAGTTCGTCTGCTCAGGGTTAGTCGGGACCTAAGGCGAGGCCGAAAGGCGTAGTCGATGGCCAACAGGTTGATATTCCTGTACCACGTCGCTTCCGTTATCACCGATGGGGAGACGAGGAAGGCTAAGGGAACCCAGGCGATGGTCGTCCTGGGGTAAGCATGTAGGGGTGGCCCTTGTCAAATGCGGGGCTGCATTAACCCGAGGTGCGACGCCAGCTGGCTCTAAGCCGGCGAGTCCCCGACGCCATACCTCCAAGAAAATCCTCTAGGGAGGAAGCGCGTGCCCGTACCAAAACCGACACAGGTGGGCAAGTAGAGAATACTAAGGTGATCGAGATAACCCTCGTTAAGGAACTCGGCAAAATTGCCCCGTAACTTCGGGATAAGGGGCGCCCCAGTAGGGTGAAGCTCTTCGCGAGCGGAGCCCGAGGGGGCCGCAGTGAATAGGCTGAAGCGACTGTTTACCAAAAACACAGGTCTCTGCTAAGTCGTAAGACGACGTATAGGGGCTGACGCCTGCCCGGTGCCGGAAGGTTACGTGGAGTTGTTAGGACTTCGGTTCGAAGCAGCGAAGCTAAGCCCCGGTAAACGGCGGCCGTAACTATCAGTTGACCGAGGTAGATGTAAAACTTGGCTATATGCTGGAACATCCGAGTATCCCGCGCTACGAGTTCCGTCCGGAGTGGGCGGTACCGTGAAAATGTGTCGGGTGCGGACAATCAGCAGGAAAGGCCATCCATCGAGGCCATACCGGTCTCGCTCGGTAGCTTCTTGTCCGGGTTCGCGTTGGGAGAGGGAAGCTTCATGGTCGTCTGTCGCAAACGCGGCGACTATCGGAGGAGCTTCAAGCTCTCAGCTGCCTTCAACGTCTCGCAGCACGACCGAGTGCCGTTGGATCTCTTTCGGGAGACCCTTGGATGCGGTACGCTGCGCAGGGCAGGTAACGGCGGCTGGTATTGGGAGGTCAATCGAGTTCCCGATCTCGCCTGCCGGATCGTGCCCTTCTTCGATCGGTTTCCGATCGTGGGGCAGAAGGCAGAGGACTATCGGCTATGGAGAAGCGCAGTTGTACTTCTCTCGACCGATGGTCTGAGCGACCATGACTACCACCAGGTTCTTGCTCTCCGGGAACGGATGAACCGAGGTGGGAAGAGACGCTATCGGATGGATGGAATCCTCAGAGACTATACGCCAAGCCCATCGACCTAGAGCGGTTGTGGGATGAGATAGTCCGCACTCATGGGCGACCATGAGAGTCCGTCAGAAATGAGCGGGCCGCTTGGGAGAATTTAGTTTCCCGAGTAGTAACATGAGGAACGGTCCTAAGGTTACACATTTCGTTGCCTTAGTAAAACCTGGCTATATGCTGGAATATCCGAGCATCCGGCGCTACTCGCCGCAAGCGCGGCAGTGACAATGCGTCCGGTGCGGACAATCAGCAGGGAAGTCGCCCACTCTTGGGTTGACCCCTCAGAGACCACACGCCAGGGTCTGCAGACTGATTTGCGGGCAAGATATGGTCCGGCCTGCATGGCGACATGCAGAGGTCGACAGAAATGATCGACCCGCTGGGGCTTTCGAGTCTCAGTTGATCCCAGGTAGTGCATATCAAGGGCCTGGGAAGTAACAGCTCAAGCGAAATTCCTTGTCGGGTAAGTTCCGACCTGCACGAATGGCGTAACGACTTCAGCGCTGTCTCAACGAGGGGCTCGGTGAAATTGCAGTCTCGGTGAAGATGCCGAGTACCCGCGGCTAGACGGAAAGACCCCGTGAACCTTTACTACAACTTGGTATTGGAGTTCGGTGCATTTCGCTCAGGATAGGTGGGAGGCTTTGAATCGCCGGTTGCGGCTGGCGTGGAGCCAACCTTGAGATACCACCCTTGGTGTATTGGATTTCTAACAGCATTCCGTGAATCCGGGTGCTGGACAGTTCCAGGCGGGTAGTTTGACTGGGGCGGTCGCCTCCCAAAAAGTAACGGAGGCGCGCAAAGGTTCCCTCAGCACGGTTGGAAATCGTGCGTAGAGCGCAAAGGTAGCAAGGGAGCTTGACTGCGAGACTGACAAGTCGAGCAGGTGCGAAAGCAGGTCTTAGTGATCCGGCGGTAGCAAGTGGAAGTGCCGTCGCTCAACGGATAAAAGGTACTCCGGGGATAACAGGCTTATCGGGCCCAAGAGTCCACATCGACGGCCCGGTTTGGCACCTCGATGTCGGCTCGTCGCATCCTGGGGGTGGAGTCGCTCCCAAGGGTTGGGCTGTTCGCCCATTAAAGCGGTACGCGAGCTGGGTTCAGAACGTCGTGAGACAGTAAATTCCGTTGCTGTCTATAAATTCGGCTATATGCTGGAAAATCCGAGTATCCCGCACTACGAGTTCCGTCCGATTGGGGCGGTACCGTGACAATGTGTCGGGTGCGGACAATCAGCAGGAAAGGCTGGAGTGCTGCTTTCTGGTAGCAATCCAGAATCCTCAGAGACTGTACGCCGAACAGGGGAGTGATGCCCTCTGAAGATACAGTCCGAGCTGCATGGCGACATGCAGAGTCAGGCAGAAATGACCTGGCCCACGGGCTCCACCGGAGTCTGTGAGTAACAAAACTGTCGGTCCCTATCTGCCGTGGGCGTTGGAGAGTTGAGAGGATTTGTCCCTAGTACGAGAGGACCGGGATGAACGCACCTCTGGTGTATCTGTTGTCCTGCCAAGGGCATAGCAGGCTAGCTACGTGCGGATCGGATAACCGCTGAAGGCATCTAAGCGGGAAGCCGACCTCGAGATGAGCTCTCCCATCCCCTTGAGGGAGTAAGACCCCTGGTAGACCACCAGGTTGATAGGCCGGATCTGGAAGGACGGCAACGTTCGAAGGAGACCGGTACTAATGGGTCGAGGGCTTGACGGATTTCTTTGATACCCGCTGTGGCGCTGTGCAGTTTTGAAGGACCGGGAGATGCTTGGTCTCTCGCCTTTTTCCGGTGGCTTTTGCGAGGGGGAAACACCTCTTCCCATTCCGAACAGAGCAGTTAAGCCCCTCAGCGCCGATGGTACTTGGCTCGCAAGGGCCTGGGAGAGTAGGACGCCGCCGGTTTTTCATTACATGGGCCGCCTTCGGGCGGCCCATTGTGTTTTCGGTCTGCGCCGGTAGAAGCGCTCGAGCGACGTCAGGCACCAGGCGGGCCTGCGCCTGCGCCATGGTTCGCGTCACGGTAGAGCGTGGGCTGAGGTGGCCGGGACACGGACCCACGTCGCACCGAGTCGGGCTTCGCGCGCGCCGGGCGATCCCCGTGGGTCGCGCCGGATGCGGCGCCCGCGTGCACGGGGCAGAGGCAGACCTGTGCGGCGGCCGCCGGCTGACCTGCACGGCGGGGTCTCGGCGTTATCGATCGTCCGCGCAGGGGCTCGCGATGAGGGTGCGACACGCGCCGCGCGTCTCCCTGGCCGAGCTCGTCCCGGTCGACCTCCCAGTCGACGTCGTAGTCGTCCTCGACCGATCGGAGATCGTTATGGGATCTCCGATCGTCCAGCAGGAACGAGCGGGCCAGAGAGAGGGCATTGCGCGCGCGACGCGCCAGCATCGATGAGGGGGTCCGAGGGAACATATGTTCGTACGGTACGGGGGCCGGCGGACGGATGCATGCGAACGTACGTACGGGCCAGCGCTGTGTCTTTGAAAACGGCTTGGCAGAGCGAAAAGAAGCCTCGCCGTGCTGCAAGGAAAGTTGCGTCGCGGCTGGGCGGATCGCCGGACACGACCCCGATGGAGGGTCCGCGGCACGGCGGGCGAACAACGAAGGAGATGGCTGTTACGCTCTCCAGACGCTTCTCGGGCGGTCCGATCCTGGGCCGGCGAGCGCGGGTTCAGCCCATGGAGAAGTTCGTCATCGAAGGCGGCGCGACGCTGTCCGGCACGATGGTCCCGGCCGGGAACAAGAACGGCGCGCTGCCGATCCTCGCATCCACGATCCTCACGGACGACGAGGTCGTCGTGCGCAACGTGCCCCGGATCAGGGACGTGGACGCGATGCTCGACATCCTGCAGGGGATCGGCGTGCACCTCACCTGGCGCGGACCCAACGAGGTCGCGCTGTGCGCACGAGACGTCCGTGAGATGCAGATCGACGCCCAGCTGGCGGAGCTGATCCGGGCGTCGTTCCTGCTTGCGGGGCCGCTGCTCGCGCGCTTCGGGCGCGCGGTGATGCCGCCGCCCGGCGGCGACGTCATCGGACGCCGCCGGCTGGATCCGCACCTCGACGCGTTCCGCGCGATGGGCGCCACGACCGAGTGTGCGCGCGACATCGTGCTGAGCGCACCGCGCGGCCTGCGCCCGACCGACGTGTTCATGGACGAGCCGTCGGTGATGGCGACCGAGAACGCGCTGATGGCCGCGGCGCTCACTCCCGGCGCAACCGTGATCGGCAACGCCGCCTGCGAGCCGCACGTGCAGGACCTGGCGCGGATGCTGGTGAAGATGGGCGCCGACATCCAGGGCATCGGCTCGAACCTGCTGACGGTCAACGGCGCGGAGCGGCTGCACGGCTGCGAGCACGAAGTCGCGCCGGACCACATCGAGATCGGCAGCTTCATCGCGCTCGCGGGCGTCACCGGCGGAGAGCTGCGCGTCAAGGACACGGTTCCCGACGACCTGCGCATGATCCGGCTCGTGTTCGAACGCCTCGGCCTGCGCACCGAGCTCCACGGCTGCGACGTGCTGGTGCCAGGCGGGCAGAAGCTCGTCGCGCAGGCGGACGTGGGCGAGTACAAGAGCAAGATCCAGGACGGGCCCTGGCCCGCGTTTCCCGCCGACCTGACCTCGATCGCGGTCGCGCTCGCGACGCAGGCGGAGGGCTCGATCCTCGTGCACGAGTGGATGTTCGAGAACCGGCTGATCTTCGCCGACAAGCTGATCCTGATGGGCGCGGACATCGTCATGTGCGACCCACACCGCGCGATCGTGACCGGCCCCCGCAGGCTGCGCGGGGAGCGCCTGGAGTCGCCCGACATCCGCGCGGGCATGGCGATGCTGCTGGCGGCCCTGTGCGCTGAGGGGCGCAGCGAGATCGGCAACGTCCGCCAGATCGACCGCGGCTATGAGCGCATCGACGAGCGCCTGCGGGAGCTCGGCGCCAACATCGAGCGCGTCGCCACGGAGCCCGCTCTCCAGGCCTGAGGCTCTGCGCCGCACGCCTCATACCGCCCGCGAGGCGCGCCGGCCGAGCCGGTCGTCGCCACGGTTCGCTTGAATGGCAGGCCCATGAACGGCAAGCCCATGATCCACCCGATCCCCAGCGGCACGCGCGACGTGCTGCCGGACGAGACGCGCGAGCTGCGCGCGATCACGGACGCCCTGCGGGGCGTGTTCGAGCGGCACGGCTATGGCGAGGTGCACACGCCCGCGCTCGAGTACGAGTCGGTGCTCGCCCACGCCGACATGGGCGGGACGGGGCCCGTGCACAGGGTGTTCGACGAGACCGGCGAGACGCTGGTGCTGCGCTCGGACATGACGGTGCCGATCGCGCGTCTCGTCGCCACGCGCTACCCGACCGTGGAGGGGCCGCTGCGCTTCTGCTACTTCGCGCACTGCTATCGGGGCATCCGCCCCCAATGGAGCCAGCCGCGCGAGCTGCTGCAGGCGGGCATCGAGCTGATCGGCGCAGCCGCGCCGCAGGGCACCGCCGAGGCGCTCACGGTGCTGTGCGACGCGCTGGACGCGACCGGACTGAAGGACTACAGGGTGGGGCTCGGGGACGCGTCCCTGTTCGCGACGCTGATGGACCGCCTGGAGATCGCGCCGCCGGCGCGCGCCAGCCTGCTGGAAGCGCTCGCGCGGCGTGACTTCGTCGAACTCCAGGAGCGGCTTGCGGGAATCGGCCTGCCGCGGCAGGCGGCCGAGCTGCTGCTGAGCTTGCCTCAGCGCCGCGGCGGCCCGGACGTGCTCGACGCGCGCCCGGGACCGGCGGCCGACGCGACCGCCGGGATGCGCCAGGTGAGCGAGCTGCTTCCGGAGAAGGTGGCCGGGCGGGTGATCTTCGACCTCGGGCTGGTGCGCAGCATCGGCTACTACACGGGCGCGGTGTTCGAGGTGTACGACCCGACGCTCGGTGTGCCGATCGGCGGGGGCGGGCGCTACGACGATCTGCTGGCGAGCTTCGGCGCGCCTCGGCCGGCGGTCGGTTTCGCGCTGGACGTCGAACGGCTGCACATCGCGCTCGCGGGCGAGGAGCGCGGCACGGGAGCGCTGGCGCGATGACCGCGGGTCCGCTCGACGGCCTGACGATCGCAGTGCCGCGCGGCGCGCTGTTCGAAGGCACGGTGGAGCTGCTCGCCGGGCTGGGGTTGGATACGACCGAGCTGCGCAGCAACGACCGCAAGCTGCTGTTCGAGGACATCGGCGTGATCACGATGCGCCCGTCGGACGTGCCGACCTATGTCGAGGCGGGCGCCGCCGACCTCGGCATCACCGGCAAGGACGTCCTGCTGGAGCGGCCCGGCGCGGGCGCGCGAGAGCGCGGCAGGCGCCAGATCTACGAGCTGCTCGACCTCTCCTACGGCCGCTGCACGATGGTGTTCGCCACCGCCGACCGCATGAACGCGCAGGGCGAGGATCCGGCGGCGGAGGCGCTGCGGCGGCTGGGGGTGATGCGGGTCGCCACGAAGTACCCGCGGATCGCGGCGCGTCATCTCGAGGAGACGGGCAGGCAGGCCGAGATCGTGGAGGTCAAGGGCTCGGTCGAGCTGGCGCCGCTGACGGGGCTTGCGGAGGCGATCGTGGATCTCACCGCGACCGGCACGACGCTGCGGGAAAACGGGCTGGTCGTGCGCGAGAAGATCGTCGAGTGCACCGCGCGGCTGATCGCGAACCCGGTCGCGTACAAGCTGAAGGCGGCGCCGATCGATCTGCTGCTCCGGCGGCTGCGCGAGGGCGCTCCGAGCGTGGGTTCCAGGGGCGGCGGATCGTGAGATGAAGATCGAGCGTCTGGGCGTCGCGCAGGTCGAGGGTCTGGGCGGCGCGGTGGGGACGGCAGCCCGCCTGCGCGCGCTGGCGCCCGGCGGCGAGAGCGTGGCGGAGGTCGTGGGGGAGATCGTCGCGGACGTGCGGGCGCGCGGCGACGAGGCGGTGCTCGAGCGCACTCGGCGCTTCGACACGGAAGGGGTCGAGCCCCGGCCTCTGTGCGTACCGCAGGGCGAGCTGGACGAAGCGCTCGAGCGGCTCGACCTGGAGCTCGTCGCGGGATTGCAGGTCGCGATCACGAACGTCGCGCTCGTGGCGCAGGCGGGCGTGAGCGAGGACGTGGCCGTCGAGTTGCCCCAGGGGCAGCGGATCGTGGTGCGCGAGCTGCCGGTGCAGTCCGCCGCGGTGTACGTGCCGGGCGGACGCGCGCCCTATCCGAGCACGGTCGTGATGGGCGTGGTCACCGCGCGGGCCGCGGGGGTGATCGACGTCGTGGTGTGCGCTCCTCCCGGTCGCGACGGGCAGATCGACCCACTGATCCTCGGCGCCTGCCGGCTGTGCGGGGTGGAGCGGGTGTACCGGATGGGCGGCGCGCAGGCGATCGCCGCGCTCGCCCACGGCACCGAGACGGTACGGCGCGTCGATGTGATCGTCGGGCCGGGGAACCTGTACGTGCAGGAGGCCAAGCGCCAGCTCTCGGCGACGGTCGGGATCGACGGGTTCGCCGGTCCCAGCGATCTTGCGGTCGTGCTCGGCGCAGACGCCGGCTCGCGCGAGATCGAGCTCGCGGCGCTGGATGTGCTCGCGCAGGGCGAGCACGGCGCGGGCAGCCTCGTGGTCGCGATCTCGCCGTCCGCGGAGCGGCTGGCGGAGCTCGGCGAGACGATCGAGCGGCTGGTGGTCGAGCATCCGACCGTCGCGGATGCGGCCTGCGCGCTCGTACAGACGGTCGATGCGCGCGCGGCGATCGAGCTGTCGAACGCGCTCGCGCCCGAGCATCTGCAGCTGATCGGCGCCGAGCCGGAGGCGCTCGCGAGCGCGGTGCGCTGCGCCGGCTGCGTGTTCGTCGGCGCGAGCGCCGGCACCGCCTTCGGCGACTATGTGGCGGGCTCCAACCACGTGCTGCCCACCGGCGGCTCGGCGCGGTTCGCCTCGGCGCTCTCTCCCCGGCACTTCCGCCGGCGCATGGCCGAGGTGCGGCTCGGGCCCGTCGGCGGAGAGACGGTGTCGAAGCTCGCGGCGGCGGGGGCTCGGATCGCGCGCGCCGAGGGGTTCGAGGCGCACGCCCGTTCGATGGAGGCCCGCGCGGCGGCTGCGCCGGTCGAGAGTGCCGTCGCAGGCGACGCGTAAGCTGGGTCGAGATGACCCGCACAGCCACGATCGAACGCCACACGGGCGAGACCGACATCAGCCTCGCGCTGACGCTGGACGGCTCCGGCGCCGGCGCGCGGGAGACGGGCGTGGGCTTCCTGGACCACATGCTCGACCTGCTGGCGCGCCACGGGCGGCTCGACCTGGACGTGAAGGTGAACGGGGACCTGCAGACGGGGGCGCACCACACCGCGGAGGACACGGCGATCGTCCTCGGGCAGGCGCTCGACGAGGCGCTCGGCGACCGTTCGGGGATCGCCCGCTACGGCGCGGCGACGACGCCGATGGACGAGGCGCGGGCAAGCTGCGCGCTCGACGTCTCCGGGCGTCCATTCACGCTGTTCGAGGCCGACCTGCCTCCTGGAGCGACGGGTGGGTTCGAGCACGAGCTGACCGAGGAGTTCTTCAGAGCGATCGCGAACGCGGCGAAGCTGACGCTCCATCTGCGCGTCGAAGCGGGCACGAACGCGCACCACATGATCGAGGCGGCGTTCAAGGCGTTCGCCCGTGCGCTGCGCCAGGCGGTCGCGATCGACCCGACGGAGAAGGGCGTGCCGAGCACGAAGGGCACGCTCACATGACACCCGCGCCATGGCCTTCCTAGGATGGATCGATGACGTCGCTGATCGAGGAGCAGGTGGACATCGCCGTGGTCGACTACGGCATGGGCAACCGCCGCTCGGTCGAGAAGGCGCTCGAGCACATCGGTGCGCAGGCGCGGGTGAGCAGCGACCCAGCCGAGCTGCGCGCCGCGGACGGGCTGGTGGTGCCGGGCGTGGGGGCGTTCCCGCGGGCGATGGCGAACCTGCGGGAGCTCGGGCTGGACGAGCTGCTGCGCGAGCGGGTGCTCGGCGAGCGACGACCGGTGCTCGGCGTCTGCCTGGGCATGCAGCTGGCGTTCGAGCGCTCCACCGAGCAGGGCGGCGCCGCCGGACTGGGGATCGTCCCGGGGGAGGTGCTCGCGCTCGAGAGCGAGGGCCTGAAGCTGCCGCACATCGGCTGGAACGAGGTGCGCTTCGGCGGCGGCTCGCCCCTCGCCGAGGGACTGCCCGACGTGTGCGCGTTCTACCACGTGCACTCCTACGCGGCCGTGCCGGCGGATCCGCACGACGCGATCGGCATCTGCGAGTACGGCAGGCCGTTCGTCAGCGCGGTCGTGCGGGGATCGTTCTACGGCGTGCAGTTCCACCCCGAGAAGTCCTCCGCCGCGGGATTGCGGATGCTGGCGAACTTCGCGCGGATCTGTGCGGGCGCGAGAACGCCCGCGACGCTGTGACGCCGCGGTGAGGCTGTATCCGGCGATCGACATCCTCGGCGGCAGCGCCGTGCGGCTGACGAGAGGGTCGTTCGAGGAGAAGAAGGTCTACGACTCGGATCCCCTGTCGGCCGCCCGTGGCTGGGTGGAGCAGGGGGCGCGATATCTGCACGTGGTCGATCTGGACGGCGCGCGGGCGGGGACGCCGCAGAATCTTGGGTGCTTGCGCGAGATCGCGGCGGAGTTCCAGACGCCGGTGCAGTACGGCGGCGGGCTGCGCTCGGCGCAGGCTGTCGCGGAAGCGCTGAGCGCAGGGGCGCGGCGCCTGATCCTGGGGACGGCGGCGTTCGCGGACCCCGATCTTCTGAGCGGGGCTCTGGGCGAGCACGGACCGGAGAGGGTGCTCGTCTCGGTGGACGTCCGCGGCGGACGGGTCGCGACCGCCGGCTGGACGGAGACGACCGAGCTGGAGGCCGCGGAGGTGATCGCGCGCCTGCACGCGCAGGGAGTGCGCGAGCTCGTGTACACGAACGTGGATCGCGACGGGATGCTCGAAGGCCCGGACCTCGACGAGGTCGCACGCGTCGCCGATGCGGCGCAGGGCCGGCTGATCTACTCGGGCGGGATCGGCAGCCTCGCCGATCTGGAAGGGCTCGCGGGCCTGCCCGACGGGAGCCGTGTCGACGGGGTGATCGTCGGCAAGGCCCTGTACGAGCGCCGCTTCACGGTCACCCAGGCCCTGGAGATCCTGGACGGGTAGGTCTTTTTGGAAGGGCTGCAGCGCGAAGCTCCCATATGAAGGCTGGTGTGATCGCCATGACGCCCGTGGCGGTGCCGGATGCGTCGGGTCGCTACGGTGAAGCGCGTGCACTTCAAGCGCGTGATCCCCTGCCTGGATGTCGACGCTGGCCGCGTGGTGAAGGGCGTCGAATTCGTCGACATCCGAGATGCCGGCGACCCGGTGGAGCTCGCGGCCCACTACGACCGCGAAGGAGCAGACGAGGTGGTGTTCCTCGACATCACGGCGACGCATGAGAAGCGCGAGACGATCGCCCAGCTCGCGCGTCGGACCGCGGACGAGGTGTTCGTGCCGTTCACGATCGGCGGCGGCATCCGCTCGGTCGCGGACGCCCAGGCCGTGCTGGACGCGGGGGCCGACAAGGTGGCGGTCAACAGCGCCGCGCTGCAGCGGCCGGAGCTGATCGGCGAGCTCGCGCAGGTGCTCGGCTCGCAGTGCGTCGTGCTGGCCGTCGACGCCAAGTCCGTCGCCGGCGGATCTGCTCCCAACGGCGGCCCGCGCTGGGAGGCGTACGTCGCGGGCGGGCGCACCTCCACCGGCCGCGACGCGGTCGCGTGGACGCGGGAGGCCGTCGAGCGGGGCGCGGGCGAGATCTTGCTGACGAGCATGGACCGCGACGGCACCTCCGACGGATACGACCTCGCCCTGACCGCGGCCGTCGGCGAGGCGGTGGGCGTGCCCGTGATCGCCTCGGGGGGCGCCGGCGAGCTCGAGCACCTCACGCAGGCCCTGCGCGCGGGAGCCGACGCGGCGCTGTGCGCTTCGATATTCCACTACGGCCGGTTCACGATCGCCCAGGCCAAGTCTCATCTGGCGGCTGCGGGCGTACCCGTGCGCATCGGCTGAGGACTGGCCCTACGGACGGCGGAGCCGGTGGGAGAGCGCACTTTCGACGGAGGCGCCGTGCTCGCGCGCCTGCGCGAGCTGCCCGGCGGTCGCGCGCTGCTCGACGTGGCCGCCGGCCGCGATGACGTCGAGCTGATCGGCGGCGCGGTGCGCGACCTGGCGCTCGGCGGGACTCCGCGCGAGCTGGACGTGGTGGTGGCCGGCGAGGCTCAGGCGTTCGTGCACGAGCTCGCCTCCCAGCTCGGCCGGCTCGACGGCGGAAAGCCGCACGAGCCTTCGCAGTCGACCTTCCACGAGCGCTTCGGCACGGCGCTCATACGGTCGGGCTTCGTGCGAATCGACGTCGCGACCCGCCGCGCCGAGAGCTACCCGCAGCCGGGCGCGCTCCCGGACGTGCGCGACGGCACGCCCGAGGAGGACCTGCAGCGCCGGGACTTCACCGTCAATGCGATCGCCGTCCCGCTGTCCGGGTCCAGAGAAGGCGAGCTGCGCGCGGTCGCGCACGCGCTGGACGACCTCGAGCGCGGGCGACTGCGCGTGCTGCACGAAATGAGCTTCCGCGACGATCCCACGCGCCTGCTGCGCCTGGCCCGCTATGGGGCGCGGTTGGGCTTTCGGATCGAGTCCCACACCGCCGAGCTGGCCGCCCAGGCGGTCGCCGAGGGCGCGCTGGGCACGGTCTCCGGCGCGCGAATCGGCGCCGAGCTGAGGCTCGCGCTGGCCGAACCCGATGCTGTGGCGGCGCTTGCCGCGATGGACGACCTCGGTCTGCTCTCGGCACTCGATCCACGCGTGCGCTTCGATCGCAAGATGCTCGAGCGTGCGCTCGAACTGCTGCCAGACGACGGCCGCCCCGACCTCGAGGCGATGGCCGCCCTGACGCTGCCCCTGGCGCTGCGCGCCGATCCGCGATCGCTCGGCTCCGACTCCCGCGCCGAGATCGCCGCGCTGCTCGACCGCCTGGAGTTCGCCGCGGGCGATCGCGATCGCGTCGCCGCTGCCGCGACGGCGGCGCCTCGCCTGAGCGACGAGCTCCCGACCGCCGACCGGCCGTCTCAGCTTCGGGCACTCGTCGCCGGGACGCCGCCGGAGGGCGTCGCGCTGGCAGGCGCCGTGAGCGAGCCCGCCGCCGAGCCCGCCAGGCGGTGGCTGACGGAGCTGCGCCACGTCCACCTGCGGATCGACGGCGACGACCTGCTCGCCGCCGGCATCCCCAAAGGCCCCGAGATCGGCCGCCGCCTGGAGGCGATCCTGCGCCGTCGCCTGGACGGCGAGCTTCCCGACGAGCGCGACGCGCAGCTTCGCGCGGCCCGGGAGGGATCGTGACGATGCTGCGCTTCGAGCTCCCCGGCGACGGACACGCCCTGTTCACGACCCGCGCCGACGGCAACCTCTCGACGATGCGCGGCCACGGCCACGGGCGCGGCGGGCTGGAACGCGAGCGCGTCTGCAAGGAGCTGGGGCTGCGGTGGCTGTGCGCCGGACCTCAGGTCCATGGGACCGTCGTGCAGCGCGTTCGCGCGCAGGACGGCGAGGGCGCCGGCGCGAGCGCCGGCGAAGCGGACGGTCGCGCGACCATCCTGCGGGGGGGGGGGGTGATGGTGCTGACGGCCGACTGCCTGCGGGTGATCGTGGGATCCGAGGGCGGGGTCGCGGCCCTGCACGCCGGCTGGCGCGGCCTCGCCGCGGGAGTGCTGGAGGAGGGGGTCCGCGCGCTGCGGGAGCTCGACGGCGCGCTTACGCGCGCAACGGTCGCAACGGGCGCAGAGGAGGAGTACGCAGGGGAGAAGAACGCGGGGAAGGACGCCGCCGACGGGGAGATCGTCGCGATCATCGGCCCGAGCGCGGGACCCTGCTGCTACGAGGTCGGCGAGGAGGTGCACAGCGCGTTCGCCGACCGAACGGCACCGAAGCGCGCAGCCAGCACGACCTGGTCGGGGGCGGCGGCGAGTCAGCATCGCCACGGTCGCAACCTGGACCTGCCCGCTCTCGCGGCCGCACGGCTCACGGCGGCGGGCGTAGATCGGATCGAGCGGGTCGGTCTGTGCACGATCTGCGACGAGCGCTTCTTCTCGCACCGGCGCGAAGCCGCCAACGCCGGACGCCAGGCGGGCATCGCGTGGCTCGGATGAGCCGCAAGTCCTCGATGGCGGGTCGCGCGGGCCCAGGTGGGCCGGCGATCGGCAGGAATTTCTCGACAGAGGCCCCAGCCGGGCCGGCGGCGAGGGCGCGTTGGCCGAGCTGATCCGGATCGACGGCCCCGACCGTGTCCGCGCGAACCTCGCGTCGCTGCGCGACGAGCTGTCCGCCGCCGCCCGCCGCGCCGGGCGAGACCCCGATGCGGTCGAGGTCCTCGCCGCGACCAAGTACGTCGCGTCCGAGGATCTGCCGATCCTGGCCGCCGCCGGGATCCGGCTGGTGGGCGAGAACCGCGCGCAGGATCTCACGGCGAAGGTCGCCGCCCACGGCGATCTCTTCCAGTGGGACTTCATCGGCGCGCTCCAAAGTCGCAAGGTCCGCGCGATCGTGCCCCACGTCCGGCTGATCCACTCGGTCGCGAGCGAGTCCGCGCTGCGAGAGCTCGACCGCCACCGCGACCTCGTCCGGCCGGGCCTTCAGATCCTGATCGAGGTCAACGTCGCGCGGGAGCCCGGCAAGGCGGGGATCGCACCGGAGGAGCTCGACGCCTACATCGAGCGCGCACCCGTGCCGGTCGCCGGCCTGATGTGCATGCCGCCGCTGGCCCCCGACCCGGAGGACAGCCGGCCCTGGTTCGCGGCCCTGCGCGAACTCGCCGCCGCGCGCGGGCTGCCGGTCCTGTCGATGGGCACCTCCCAGGACTGCGCCGTCGCGGTCGAGGAGGGCGCGACAATCGTGCGCATCGGCACGAGGCTGTACGCTTGAGCTGGCCTGGGCTGTACGCTTGAGCTGGCCTGGGGGTCCGAGGTGGCGCCCGACCGCACGTCGGTGGCGCTTGCACCGGCGTAACATGAGCAGGGAAACCCGCTCTCCGGGCGAAAACGCTATTCGGACCTCCCTACGGTCGGTCACGAATCTCATTACCCTACGGTCGGTCACAAATCTCATTACCCTACGGCCGGACACGAATCTCATTACCCTACGGCCGGTCACGAGCTTTTCACTATCGTCACGAATCCAACTACCGTTTAGAAATGGCCTTTCGCGACTCCTGGCACCGCGCGCTCGTCTATTTCGGCCTCGCCGAGGAGTATCACGACGACTACGAAGACGCTCCGGTCGAGGCGGACCTCGAGGATCGCTATCGCGAGCGGCCCAATGTCCGTCGCCTGCGCCGTCGCCGGGACGAGTTCGACGACATCTTCGCCGAGGACGAGCCCCGCGGCGGGTCACGCTCCGCCACCGTGCTGCGCTCCGTCAGCACTCGCGGCAACGGCGACGTGCGCGTCCACCTGGTGGTGCCCAAGTCGTTCAACGACGCCCAGCAGATCGCGGACAAGTTCAAGGACTCGATCCCCGTGATCCTCAATCTCCAGAGCTCCGAAACCGACCTCTCGAAGCGCCTGATCGACTTCGCCTCCGGTCTCACCTATGCGCTCGACGGCGGCATGCAGCGCATCGCCGACAAGGTCTTCATGCTCACGCCCCGCAACGTCGAGATCTCCGCGGAGGAGCGCGCGCGGTTGATCGAGAAGGGCTTCTTCAACCAATCCTGACTGAGGCGCGATAGCCTTCGCCTGGCGGCGTCCTCACCGATCGGAGATCGGCCAGCACGCGTGCGTCTTGCACACTTCGCTCCCTGCGTCCTTGCCAGACTCGACTCTCGCGCCTCAGTGCCGTAATTAGTCTGGGGGTTCTGATGAAGATAGGTCTGATCGGTTGCGGCAACATGGCGCGCGCGCTCGCACGCGGCTGGGCTCGTCCGCTGCTCTGCTCGGATCCGATCTCCGAGCGCGCACAAGCGCTGGCCGCAGAGGTGGGGGGGGAGGCCCTGCCGAGCAACGCCGTGCTCGCCCAGCGCGCCGACCTGGTCGTGCTCTGCCACAAGCCCGCCCAGCTCCAGGACGTCGCCGCCGAGGTCGCCCCCCATGCGCGCGCACTCGCCTCGATCCTCGCCGCCACGCCGCTCGCCGCGCTCAGGGGCGCCTACCCCGACCGGCCCGTGTATCGCTTCATGCCCTCGCTGCCCGTCGAGGTTCGCCAGGGCGCCGTCGTTCAGGCGGCCGACTCGGCCCAGGACGCCGCCCTCGACGCCGAAGTCCACGCGCTGTTCGCCGAGCTCGGCACGCTCGTCGTGCTCGACGAGGGGCTCGTCGACGTGGCCATGGGCCTGATGTCCTGCGCTCCCGCCTACGTCGCCCTCGTCGCCGAGGCCCAGATCGACGCGGGCGTCCGCCGCGGCATCCCCGCCTTCCAGGGGGCGCAGCTGGTCGTGCAGACGCTCGCCGGCACCGCCGAGCTGCTGCGCCGGCGCGACAACGACACCCATGCCATCCGCCGCGAGGTCGCCTCGCCGGGCGGCCTCACCGCCCGCGGCCTCGACGCCCTGGAGCGCGCCGGCTTGCGCGCCGCGTTCAGCGACGCGCTCGACGCCGTCCTCGGAGACACGCCGTGAACGCGCTCGGCGCCGCCCACCCCGCCGGCCCCGCAGGCGCCGGCGTCCGGGCTGTCACAGGCGGCGCGCGATGAACCTCGCGCTGCTCCCGGCGACCGCGCGCACCCAGATCGCCGACTACCTGTCGACGATGATCTACGTCTACACCCTGCTCATCATCCTCTACATCGTCGTCCAGCTTCTGTTCGCCGCCGGCCTGCGGCCGCCCTACTCGCGCACGACGGACGCGATCCTCGGCTTCCTGCGCGACGTCTGCGAGCCGTACCTGCGCATCTTCCGGCGCGTGCTGCCCAGCTTCGGGGGGATCGACTTCAGCCCGCTCATCGCGATCCTCGTGCTCGGGTTCTTCAACCAGATCGTCGTACAGGGCATCATCCACGGCTGAGCACCGCCGAGAAGGCATCGTCCGTGCGCATCCTCCTCGCCAGCGCCTACGTCCGCGCCGTGCTCGTGCTCGGGCTCGTGCTCGCCCTCGACCAGCTCACCAAGCACCTCGTCCAAAGCTCGATCGTGCCCGGCGAACAGGTCGAGGCGCTGCCGGGCATCCAGCTCGTCGACGTCCGCAACCACGGCGTCGCCTTCGGCCTGGAGGCCGGCAGTCAGCTCGCGGTCACGATCCTCGTGGCGCTCGCGCTGCTCGGCCTGCTCGTCTACTTCGCCACGCACTCCTCCCGCCCGCTGATCTGGCTGCCCACCGGCCTGCTGCTCGGCGGCGCCCTCGGCAACCTGAGCGACCGCATCCGCGCCGGCTACGTCGTCGACTTCGTCAAGCTGCCGCTCGGCTGGCCCCCCTTCAACCTCGCCGACGCCTCGATCGTGCTCGGCGTCCTGCTCCTGCTATTCGTAATCGAGTCGCCCCGCTCCGAGGACCCGTAGCGTCCTGTGTGCACCGGCCAGGGCGGATAAGAGCACTCGAGCGCCGGCGGCTGCGGTGACCGGCGCCGGCGAGAAGGGACGCAGCAACCGGCCCACGGGTCTCCCCAACAGAACATGAGCTCGAGTTTTACGATCGCCTACGAGGACGAGCACCTGCTCGTGATCGACAAGCCGGCGGGGCTGGTCGTGCATCCCGCGCGCGGCCACCGCGAGGGCACGCTCTCGCAGCTGCTCGGCTCCGCGGCGGCCGGCGGGCCCGACCCGCAGCGCGCCGGCATCGTCCATCGCCTGGACCGCGACACCTCTGGCCTGCTCATCGTCGCGCGCTGCGACGAGGCTCACCGGCTGCTGCAGCAAGAGCTCGCCGCGCGCCGGATCCTGCGCGAGTACCTGGCGCTCGTCCACGGCCGCCCGCCGGCGCGCAGCGGCACGATCGAGGCGCCGATCGGGCGCGACCCGCGCGTGCGCACCCGCATGGCGGTCGGCGGAGCTCATCCGCGGCAGGCTCGCACGCACTTCGCGATCGAGCGGGCGCTCGGCGACTTCACGCTGCTGCGCCTGCGCCTGGACACCGGCCGCACGCACCAGATCAGGGTCCATCTGCAGGCGATCGGCCATCCCGTCGCCGGCGACCCCGAGTACGGCTCCTCCGGCACCTCCGCCGTGCTGGACCTGCGGCGCCAGTTCCTGCACGCCGCGCACCTCGCGTTCACGCACCCGCTCACGGGCACGCCGATCGACGTCGCCTCGGCGCTGCCCGCGGACCTCGCCGGCGCCCTCGCGCTGGCCGAACGGGCCGCCCGCTAGCTGCGCGTTCGGCTATCCTGAGCGGTCGATTAGACCCTCGACCCGCGCGGAGCTCGCTCGCGGCCCTGCCCGGACGGCGACCCATGTTGCCGGCTCCGGGTCCGCGGCGTCCGCCCGGCAGCACCCAACCCACACGATCCGACAAGGGAGCACACACCCGTGGCTGAGGTAGGCATCGCGGAGCTGCTGGAGGCCGGCGTTCACTTCGGCCATCAGACGCGTCGCTGGAACCCCAAGATGCGCCGTTTCATCTATGGCGAGCGCGGCGGCATCTACATCATCGACCTGCTCAAGACCTCCGCGCTCTTGAACCAGGCTCAGGAGTTCGCCAGCACGCTCGCTCATCGCGGCGGCACGGTTCTGTTCGTCGGCACCAAGAAGCAGGCCCGCGACACGATCCGCGAGGTGGCCGAATCGGCCGGCATGCCCTACGTCAACCACCGCTGGCTCGGCGGGCTGCTCACGAACTTCCAGACGATCAGCCTGCGCATCCGGCGCCTGCACGACCTCGAGCGCTACGAGGCCGACGGTCAACTCGCGCTGCTGCCCACCCGCGAGCGCATGTCCGCGCAAGCCGATCTCGCCAAGCTCCGCGCCAACCTCGGCGGCGTCAAGAACATGCAGCGTGTCCCCGACGCGATGTTCGTGATCGACCTCAAGACCGAGGTGATCGCGGTACGTGAGGCCCAGCGCCTGCGCATTCCGATCATCGGCCTCGTCGACACCAACTGCGACCCCGACGGGATCGACTTCGTGATCCCCGGCAACGACGACGCGATCCGCTCGTGCGCGCTCATCACCCAGGCGATCGGTCAGGTCGTCGCCGAGGGCAACTCCATCTTCCGCGCCGAGGAGGAGCGCGCGCGCCTGGAAGCCGAAGAGCGCGCCCGGCTCGAGGCCGAGGCCCGCGCCCGGCGGGAAGCCGAAGAGCAGGCCAAGCGCGAGGCCGAAGAACAGGCCGCCCGGGAGGCCGCCGAGGCGCAGGCCGCGGCCGCGCAGGCGCCCGCGTCGAGCCCGGAGCCCGCACCGCCCGCCGCCGAGCCCGCGCCTGTCTCCCCACCGGCCGCGGACGCCCCAGCTCCACCCCCGGCCGCCACCGAGCCGCCGCCCGTGCCCGAGCCCCCGGCCACGCCCGAGCCCCCGGCCACGCCCGAGCCCCCAGCTGCGCCCGAGGCGCAGGACGCCACCGACGGGTCCGCCGACGAGACGCCCGAGCCGGCGACCGTCACCGATCCCGCCGGGGAGGCGAGCACGTGAGCGCCGTCAAAAGGGCCGACAGGCCCGGTCAAGGGCGCCCGGAGGGCGCCCAACCGTCTCAGGAGAGCCGGCCGGATGGGGACGCGAGCATTCCATCCGCCAAGGACGTCAAGGCGCTGCGTGACCGCACGGGCGCGGGGATGATGGACTGCAAGAAGGCGCTCACCGAGTCCGGCGGCGACGTCGAGAAGGCGATCGAGATCCTGCGCCTCGAGCAGGGCAAGAAGATCCAGGATCTCGGCGAGCGCGCCGCGACCGAGGGAACGGTCCAGGCCTACGTCCACGCGGGCGCCAAGGTCGGGGTGCTGATCGAGGTCGACTGCAACACCGACTTCGTCGCCGCCAACGAAGACTTCGTCGCCTTCGCCCGCGACGTCGCCATGCAGATCGCGGCCAGTCCCAGCGTCGGCTACGTCAGCCGCGAGGACGTCCCCGCCGACTTGCGCGACGCCGAGGCGCGCATCTACGAGCTCCAAGCGGCCGACAAGCCCGAGAACGTGCGCGCGCGGATCGTCGCCGGCAAGCTGGACTCCTGGTATCAGACGATCGTGCTGCTCGAGCAAGAGCTCCACAACCCGAAGTTCGAGGGCAAGACCGTCCAGCAGCTGCGCGACGAGCTCGCCGCCAAGACCGGCGAGAATGTCCTCATCCGCCGCTTCGTGCGGTTTGCAGTGGGCCAATAGGCCTCCTGGAGCGCCTCGAGAACCCGGGCCGGATAGGCTCCCCCTCGGTATGGCCGAGCCCGCGTTCAAGCGCATCCTGCTGAAGCTCTCCGGCGAGGCCCTGATGGGCGATCTGGAGTTCGGCACCGACCCGCAGCGCGTCGCCGCCGTCGCGCGCCAGGTGGGCGCGGTGCGCGATCGCGGCGTGCAGGTCGCGATCGTGGTTGGCGCCGGGAACATCTATCGCGGCATGCAGGGGGCCGCAGCGGGGATGGACCGAGCGACCGCGGACTACATGGGGATGCTCGCGACCTTGCTCAACGCCCTGCCGCTGCAGGACGCGCTGGAGAAGATCGGCACGAACACGCGCGTGCTCTCCGCGCTCGGCGTGTCCGAGGTCGCCGAGCCCTACATCCGCCGGCGCGCGATGCGCCACCTCGAGAAGGGCCGCGTCGTGATCTTCGCGGCCGGCACCGGCAACCCGTTCTTCACGACCGACACAGCCGCGGCGCTGAGAGCGGCGGAGATCCATGCCGAGATCATCCTGATGGCCAAGAACGGGGTCGAGGGCGTCTACACCGCCGACCCGGCGACCGACCCCGACGCGACGTTCATCCCCGAGATCACGCACATGGAGGCGATCGAGCGGCGGCTGCGCGTGATGGACTCGACGGCGCTCGCGCTGTGCATGGACAACGGCATGCCGCTGAACGTGTTCAACATGGACGATGAGACGAGCGTCGCGCGGATAATCTCCGGAGAGCGCGTAGGCACGCTCGTATCCACACCGACAGGGGACCGCGATGGCGACTGAGATGATCGATGCTCTGCTCGAGGACGCACGCGAGCGCATGGCCAAGTCGGTCGAGTCCGCCCAGCACGAGTTCTCGACGGTCCGCACCGGCCGGGCGAGCCCGACGCTGCTGGATCGTGTCGTCGTGGACTACTACGGCGCGCTCACGCCGCTGCACCAGCTGGCGACGATCTCCGCGCCCGAAGCGCGGCTGATCACCGTGCAGCCGTATGACAAGTCCTCGATCAAGGCGATCGAGAAGGCGATCAACGAGTCCGACGTCGGCCTGAACCCGTCCAACGACGGCAACCTCATCCGCCTGGCCGTGCCCGAGCTGACGGAGGAGCGCCGGCGCGAGCTCGTGAAGATCGTGCGCAACCTCGCCGAGGAGGGACGTGTGGCGATCCGCAACGTCAGGCGCGACGTGCTCGGGCACCTGCGCGAGCTGAAGGTCGCCGGCGAAGCCTCCTCCGACGACGAGCACCGCGCCGAGGTCGAGCTGCAGAAGCTCACCGACGCGCGCGTCGGTGAGCTCGACGGGGTGCTGAAGACCAAGGAAGAGGAGATCCTCGAGGTCTGATGGAAGCCCCTGGAGCGCCCAATGACATGCGTGCGCGTCGCGATGTGACGATCGACGCGCCGGCGACAGGCCAGGGGGATGAGCGAGCCGGCGCGGTCTGATGGGGGTCGACTCCGCAACGGCGCAGTACGTCGCCATCATCACCGACGGCAACGGGCGCTGGGCGCGCGCGCGGGGGCTGACCGTCAACGAGGGCCACGAAGCCGGCGCCGACACCGTCAAGGGCCGGCTGCGCGACGCCGTCGAGCTCGGCGTGAAGGAGCTCACGGTGTACTCCTTCTCGACCGAGAACTGGTCGCGGCCGGCCGCCGAGGTGGAGGGGCTGATGGCGATGTTCTCACGGCGCATCGCCGACGAGACTCCCGAGCTGCACGCGGAGGGCGTGCGCATGCGCTTCATCGGCCGGCGCGAGCAGATCCCGGCGGAGCTCGTGCAGCGCATCGGCTGGGCCGAAGCGCTGACCGACGCCAACCGGCGGATCACGCTGTTCGTGGCGTTCAACTACGGCGGCCGAGCGGAGATCGTGGACGCGGCGCGCCGCTTTCAGGGCAGCACCGAAGACGAGTTCAGGGCGTGCCTGTACGCGCCGGAGATGCACGACCCCGACCTGATCATCCGCACGAGCGGCGAGCGGCGGCTGTCCAACTACCTGCTGTGGCAGTCGGCCTACTCGGAGCTCGTGTTCAGGGACGAGCTGTGGCCGGACTTCACGCGCGAGGCGCTCGCGCAGTCGCTGGCCGAGTTCTCCGCGCGCCGCCGCAGGTTCGGCGGGCGATGAGAGGCCCCAGCTGATGCCCGCCGGCGAACGCCTGCCCGCGGGCGCCCGTCCCCCGGCCGCTCGCCGGCCGAGGTCTCCGGGACGGCCCGCCCCCCGCGGTCTCGGCTCCGGGCGGGAGGGAGGGGAACGCTCGGACCTGGGCGCGCGCATGCTCGTGGCGCTGCCGGCGATCGCGCTCGCGCTGTTCCTGGTGATCGAAGGCGGCCTGGTGTTCACGCTCGGCGTGTTCGCGCTCGGGTGCGCGTGCATGCACGAGCTCTATCGGATGTACTCACGCGCGCACCCCGTCCGGCTCGGAGGCTTCATCGCGCTCGCCGGCCTGCTCGCGGCCGCGCTGTACGGGGGGCAGTTTCAGATCCTGCTGGTCGCCGTCGCGGCGCTGCCGCTGCTGTTCGCGCTGACGCTGGTCCAGCCGCGGCCGAGCGTCGGGGGGCTCGCGCTGACGTTGCTGGGGATCTACTGGATCGGGTTCGCCCTCGCGCACGCCGTGCTGTTGCGCGGCCTGCCGCACGGCGAGGGGGTCGTGATCGACGTGCTGGTCGGCACCTTCCTGGGCGACACGGGCGCCTACGCCGGCGGACACCTGTTCGGTCGCCGGCCGCTGGCTCCGAGCGTCTCCCCCGGCAAGACCGTCGAGGGCCTCGTGATCGGCATGGCGTGCGCGATCGCGGGCGTGTGGTTCGCCGGGCGCTACCAGGACTGGCTGCCGGGCACGCACGCGCTCGTCCTCGGTCTCGGCGTGGCGCTGATCGCGCCGGTCGGCGATCTGTTCGAGTCCTTCCTCAAGCGCGAGGCCGGCGTCAAGGACTCTGGCGGCGTCTTCGGCGCACACGGCGGCGCGCTCGACCGCCTCGACGCGGTCCTGTTCGCGGCGGTCGTCGGCTACTACGTCTGGTCCGCCTATGTCCACTGAAAGGGCCCCCGGCAAGAGCGTCCGGCGTGAAGGCGCCCGCCGGCTGCTGGTGCTCGGGTCGACCGGCTCGATCGGCACCCAGGCGCTGGAGGTGTGCGCAGGCGGCGAGGGACGCTTCGAGCTGGTCGGGCTGTCCGCGGAGCGCTCATGGGAGACGCTCGTGCAGCAGGCGATCGCTCACGGCGTGCGGCGCATCGCGCTCGCTGACCCGGACGCGGCGGCGCGAGCCGCGGCGGCCTGGACCGAGGGAGAGGTGCTGAGCGGCGCCGAGGGCCTGGTAACGCTCGTCGTCGAGTCGGGCGCCGAGCTCGTGCTCAACGCGCTCGTCGGCTCGGCCGGGCTCGGGCCGACGGTCGCGACGCTCGGCGAGGGGATCGACCTGGCGCTCGCCAACAAGGAGTCGCTGGTCGTCGGCGGCGAGCTGGTGAGCGCGCTCGCCGAAGCGACGGGCGCGCAGATAACGCCGGTCGACTCCGAGCACACGGCCCTTCATCAGCTGCTGTCGGGGCAGCCGCCCGGCGCCGTCGAGCGCCTGACGATCACCGCCAGCGGCGGCCCGTTCCGGGGGCGCACGCGCGCGCAGCTGAAGGACGTCACGGTCGAGCAGGCGCTCGCGCATCCGACCTGGGCGATGGGCGGCAAGATCACGATCGACTCGGCCACGCTGATGAACAAGGGCTTGGAGCTGATGGAGGCCCACCACCTGTTCGGCACGCCCTACGAGCGGATCGACGTGGTCGTGCATCCCCAGTCGCTCGTGCACGGCCTCGTGCAGCTCGCCGACGGCGCGATGCTCGCGCATCTCGGCCCCCCCGACATGCGGATCGCGATCTCCTACGCGCTGCACGGAGGCGAGAGCGTGGACCTGCCGATCGTCCCCCTCGATCTCGCCCGGGTGGGCACGCTGACCTTCGAGGCGGTCGATCTCGACGCCTTCCCGTGCCTGCGCCTCGCCCGCGAAGCCGCGCAAGCCGGCGGCACGGCCCCGTGCGTGCTCAACGCCGCCAACGAGGTCGCGGTGCACGCGTTCCTGGGAGGCCGGCTCGCCTTCGACGCGATCGCCGACACGATCGAGCGCACGCTCTCGCGCCTGCCCGTCGAGCCCGTACGCGGCTTCGAGTCGCTGTACGAGGCCGATCGGCGGGCCAGGACGGTGGCGGGGGAGGCCGTCGCGGCGCTGGGGTGAGCGCCGCGAAGCCCCGGCGGCCCGGCTGAGCGCCGCGATCGCGCGCCGGCGCCTGCCAAACTGAGCCGATGAGCTGGTTTCTGACGATCCTCGGGATCGTCGTTCTGATCGTGCTGCACGAGCTGGGGCACTTCCTGGCCGCGAAGGCGGTGGGGATGCGTGTCGAGCGCTTCTCGCTGTTCTTCCCGCCCAAGCTCGCTGGCGTGCGCAGGGGCGAGACCGAGTACATGCTCGGTGCGATCCCCGCGGGGGGGTACGTGAAGATCACGGGCATGAACCCCGAGGAGATCGAGGGACTCGACCCGGCGGTGGCCAAGCGCGCGTACTGCAACCAGGCGCCATGGAAGCGGGTCGTGGTGATCCTCGCGGGGCCGGGGATGAACCTGCTGATCGCGTTCGTGCTGTTCTGGGCGATCCTCGCGAGCGCGAACTTCAACGGCGATCTGACGCTCGGCAACCTGAACCCGTCGATCCAGACGCTCGTCCCAACGACCTCGGTGCTGGCGATCGAGAAGGGCCAGCCGGCGGAAGGGGCGCTGCGTCCGGGCGATCGCATCCTCGCCGTGGACGGTCGTCCGGCGAGCGTGACATCAGCCGTGCGCGCGATCGCCGCGCACCGCTGCGCGGGCGCCCAGACCGCGGGCTGCAGGGCGGCCACGCCCGTGCAGGTGACCGTCAGGCGCGCGGGGCATGTGACCACGGTGACCGTCTACCCCCGGTACAGCGCCCAGGCGCAGCGGATGATCGTCGGCTTCAACTTCGGCGCGGCCCCCAAGCGGTTCGGCCTGGTGGCCGCCGCCGGGGTCGCGGCGCACGAGCTGTGGAGCGCCACGACGAACCTGCTGTCGGGCATCGGCCGCGCGTTCACGAGCCCCAAGGCGCGCCACGAAGTTCACACGATCGTCGGCATCGGCGACATCGCCCACGAAGCGGTCGCCGCCGGAGCCGGCTACGGGCTCGTGATCCTCGGCCTCATCTCGCTGATCCTGGCGGTCGTCAACCTGTTTCCGTTCCTGCCGCTCGACGGCGGGCACGTCGCGTGGGCGCTGGCCGAAAAGATACGCAGGCGGCGGATCTCGGTCGCCGCGATGTGGCGTTACAGCTCCGTCGGCATCCTGCTGTTCGCGTTCCTGTTCATCAACGGCCTCAGCAACGACATCTCTCGGCTCGGCGGCTGAGCGGCCGCCCCGAAACGGCGGTGCCGGCCGATCTTCGATCGGTGGGGCGGCCGCGGGTCGCGCGTCGGGCTCTTGCCGCGCTCTCGCGGACGGCTATTCCGCCCGCTGGGCCGGCTCGAGCCGCTCAGGCCGCGCCGCAGGTGCGCGCACGCACACCCAACTCTTGACGAGCGGTCCGAATCGCTCCGCCAGCGCGGGGCCGAACAGGGATTGCAGCTCGGCGCGCCGCAGCAGCTCGATCTCCTCCCACGCGCCGGCCGCTCCCAGCCGCCAGTAAGACCGGCGGGCGCGCGACGGGAGCCAGTGGGCGAACGGCAGCAGCGAGTGGGGCTCCAGCGGGAAGGAGAAGGCGGGGGTCTGCACCAGCCAGCCGCGCCCGACGCGGCGAACCTCCGCGGCGAACGCAGCGCGTCGCGGCGGCGGGACGTGCTCGATCACGCTCGAGCAGTAGACGAGGTCGAACTCGTCCTCGGCGAACGGCAGGCCCTCGGCGGCGTCCGCCCGCACGAACGGCCCGGGATAGCCCGGACGCTCCATGAGGTCCACACCGGTGATGTCGAGCTCGGGCTCGAGCGCGCGCAAGCCGAGTGGCCCGCAGCCGAGGTCGAGCACATGTGCCCCGGCGGGAAGGCGGGCGAGCGCGAAGAAACGCGCGTGCCGGCGCGCACGGGCACGCTCCGCGAAAGGCGAGGCCAGGCGCGCGAGCGGCCCGCGCGCGGTGGCGTATACGTCGGGAGGGGGATCACTCATCGTAGAATCACCGAGAGGATGGCCTCTGAGCGACAGATAACTGTAGGCGGCGTCCCGATCGGCGGCGGCGCGCCGGTCGCGGTGCAGACGATGACCAAGACCGAGACGGCGAACGTGGCGGCGACGATGGACCAGATCAGGGAGGTCGCCGAGGCGGGCGCGGACATCGTGCGCGTGGCGGTCCCGCGCGAGCAGGACGCCGAGGCGCTGAAGCGCATCGTGGCTGACTCGCCGATCCCGGTGATCGCCGACATCCACTTCAACCACACGCTCGCCCTGAAGGCGATCGAGGCCGGCGCGCACTGCGTACGGCTGAACCCCGGAAACATCGGCGGGCCGGACAAGGTCGCCGAGGTGACCGCCCTCGCCTCCGAGCGCGGCACGCCGCTGCGGGTCGGGGTGAACTCGGGCTCGCTGCCCAAGCACTTGCGCCAACTGGAGTACGACGATCCCGTCGAGGCGCTCGTCACGGCCGCGATCGAGACGGTGGCGCTGATGGAGCGCCTCGACTTCCGCGACTTCAAGGTCTCGATGAAGTCGACCTCGGTGGGAAACACGATCGCCTCCAACCGGATGCTGTCCGAGCGGATCCCGTATCCGCTTCACCTGGGCGTCACCGAGGCCGGCACGAAGTGGTCGGGCTCGCTCAAGAGCGCCGTCGGCCTCGGCACGCTGCTGGCCGACGGGATCGGCGACACGATCAGGATCTCGCTTTCCACGTTCCACGCCGAGGAGGAGGTGAAGGTCGCCTGGGAGATCCTCAAGGCGCTGAAGCTGCGCGAGCGCGGCCCGGTGCTGATCGCGTGCCCGACGTGCGGGCGGCTGCAGTTCGACATGGACACGGTCGTCGCCGAGGTCGAGCAGCGGCTCGAGTCCTACGAGGACCCGATCGAGGTGTCGGTGCTCGGCTGCGCCGTCAACGGCATCGGCGAGGCCAGGCACGCCGACTTCGGGATCACCGGAGCAAAAGACATGGGCATGATCTACTCCAAGGGCGAGCCCTTGAAGAAGGTCCCGACCGAGCAGCTTGTGGACGAGCTGTTCAAGGAGATCGATCGCTACTACGCGGCCGGCAAGACCGTCCAGCGCGACGAGCGCGCCGCCGCCGCGGCGCGCGAGTGGCTCGCCGAGAACGAGGACGCCACGCAGATGACGCCCGAGCGGATGGCCGCTTTGGAGGCCGCCGCCGCCGAGAACGATGCGAGCGCCGGCGCCGTGCTGGAGTCGATGCTCGCGCCCGCCGCGCCGGGCCCGGCGCTGGACGGGGCCGCCTCGCCCGTCGCGGGGCGGCGCTTCTCTCGCGGCTGATGCTGTGCGGGCGGCGCATGCGCCGCCCGCCATACCGCGCATGCGCGGTATGCAGACGGGCCGCATGCGGCCCGTCTGCCGGTGGGCGCATGCGCCCACCGGCCCCCTCGCACATGTGCGAGGGGATCAGGAGACGGCGCTGAAGCGTTCGGCGACCTTGCCCCAGTCGACCACGTTCCACCACGCGTCCAGGTAGTCGGGGCGACGGTTCTGGTAGGACAAGTAGTAGGCGTGCTCCCACACGTCGACCCCGAGCAGCGGGGTCTTGCCGTCGGAGATCGGGTTGTCCTGGTTGGGCGTACCCACGACCGCGAGCCCCGCGCCGTCGTGCACGAGCCAGGCCCAGCCCGAGCCGAACTGGTTGACGCCCGCTTCCTTGAGCTTTGCCTGGAAGTCGCCGAAGGAGCCGAAGGTGGAGGCGATCGCCTCGCCGAGCGCGCCATCCGGCTCGCCGCCGCCGCTCGCCGACATGCTCTCCCAGAAGAGCGTGTGGTTGTAGTGGCCGCCGCCGTTGTTGCGCACGGCCGTGCGCTTGTCCTCGGGGACCTGCGAGAGGTCTCCCAATACGTCCTCGATCGCGGCGTCCGCGAGCGCGGTGCCCTGCAAAGCTGCGTTGACCTTGTCGACGTACGCCTGGTGGTGCTTGTCGTGATGGATTTCCATCGTCAGCCTGTCGATGTGCGGCTCGAGCGCGTCATAGGCGTAGGGGAGCGGCGGAACGGTGTAGGCCATGGGGGCTCCTTGTCGGGTCTCGGTCGATGATCGTGGTTTGGGAGCTGTTCTATCAAAGGGACGGCTAGGCTCTGCGAGCCGATGCCCCGCCTGTCCGAGTATCTGCTGCCGACCGAGAAGGAGGCGCCGGCGGACGCCGAGGCGCTCTCGCACCGGCTGATGGTGCGCGCCGGGCTGATCCGCCAGATCGGCGCCGGCCTGTGGACGTGGCTGCCGGCCGGCTGGCGCGTGCACCAGCGGGTCGTGCGGATCATCCGCGAGGAGATGAACGCGATCGGCGGGCAGGAGATGCTGATGCCCGTGCTGCAGCCGGCCGAGCCGTGGCGCAAGACCGGACGGATCGAGATCGACGAGCTGTTCAAGCTGCACGACCGCAAGGGCTCGGAGCTGGTGCTGGCGATGACCCACGAGGAGGCGGTCACCTTCCACGTCGCCCAGCTCGTCCGCTCCTACCGGGACCTTCCGTTGATCCTCTATCACTTCCAGGTCAAGGAGCGCGACGAGCCGCGCCCGCGCGCGGGGGTGCTGCGCACGCGGGAGTTCGTGATGAAGGACTCCTACAGCTTCGACCGCGACCAGGCGGGCCTGGAGGAGCGTTACGAGCTGCACGTGGGCGCGTACGACCGGATGATGGATCGCACGGGACTGCGCTACCACCGGGTGGAGTCCGACGTCGGCATGATGGGCGGGCTGGGCGCGCACGAGTACATGGCGCCGTGCCCGGCGGGGGAGGACGAGATCGTGTTGACGGAGTCCGGCTATGCCGCGAACGTCGAGGTCCTCAGCGCCCAGCAGAACAAGGACGGGCTGCACAGCGGCGACACGATCGACGGCGAGCAGATCGAGCTCTTGACGGCGATCGAGGTTGGCAACATCTTCAAGCTCGGCACCCGCTACTCCGACCCGCTCGGGGCCGCCTACCTGGACGAGCATGGCCACGAACATCCGATCTGGATGGGCTCCTACGGGATCGGCCCGGCGCGGATCGTCGCCGCGGCGGTCGAGCAGTTCGCCGACGAGCACGGCATCTCCTGGCCGCGCGCGCTGGCGCCGTTCGCGGTGCACCTGGTGGGACTCGGCAAGCCCGGCGCTCCCGAGCACGAAGCCGCCGAGCGTGTCTTTCGGGCGCTGCGCGACGGCGGGATCGAGACGATCTACGACGACCGCGACCTCGGCCCGGGCGAGAAGTTCGCCGACGCCGAGCTGCTGGGCTGCCCGCTCAGGCTGACGGTCGGGCGACGCTCGCTGCAGTCGGGGGAGATCGAGGTCCAGCTGCGCCGCGGCCGCCAGGCGGCTCACGGGATCCCGCTAGAGAGCGAGCCCGATGCGCTGATCCGGGCGGTGAACGAGCTGTGGCACGGCCTCCCTTAGACCGGCTGCCCCGGCTGCTGGGCCTGGACCGCTCCGGACCGCCGCCGCCGCAGACCTTGGCCGGTCAGCCACTGCGCCCGTGGACGGTGCCGAACGCGATCGGGTTCGTGCGGCTCGCGCTGATCCCCGTGTTCCTGATCGTGGCGTTCTCGAGCTCCGGCGGGACTGGCACGGGGCCGGCCGTGCTGTTCGCGGTGATCGCCGGGGGGGACTATGCCGACGGGATCGCCGCGCGTCTCACGGGTCAGTACAGCCGCCTCGGGACGCTGATGGACCCGGTGACGGACAGGCTGCTGATGATCTCCGGGGTGGTGGTGTGCTGGCGCTTCGAGCTGCTGCCGCGCTGGGCGCTGGTCGTGCTCGCGGGGCGAGAGCTGTCGATGCTGGCACTCGGACGCTATGCGCAGACGCACGGGGTGCAGCTGCGCATCAACTGGCCCGGTCGGGTCGGTGTGGGCCTTTTGATGGGCGCGTTCTTCTTCGCGCTGGCGGGGTTGGAGACGCTCGGCGAGGCGCTGCTGTACGGCGGGCTCGTGCTGGCGCTGGGCGCGACGGGGCTGTATGCGCGCGCGGGCCTGCTCCAGTTGCGGGACGTCGCCCGGCCGTAGCCGGCGGCGCGGCAGCGGGTCGTCGTTGCAACCGTCCCACCACATATACCCTAAAGCTCAGCTTTACGGTAAAGTCGTGCGGGCAAGCGTAAGAGCGGGCCCAGGAGCGGCCCGTTCACGGGAAGCCGCGACAGGAGATCGATCAGGCATGGACACGTTCCCAGACCTCGGCTCGCTGGACGACACCGAGCTGAAGGACCTCATCAAGAAGCTGACCGACGAAGAGACGGAGATCTCGTATCAACGGCGGATACTGCACGGCAAGATCGACATCCTGCGCGCCGAGCTCGTGAACCGGCTGCGCAAGAAGCACGAAGGCGGCGCCGCGCCGGTCATCACCGGCGACGACGTGCAGCAGCTGACCGACATCCTTGCCAACCGTCAGGTTCCCGTCACGACCGACGCCGAGTAGCGGCGGAGGAACGAAGGGGATCGCGATGGCCCTGCACTGCACCGAGTGCGGCTTCGTCAACGCCGAGGGCGCCAACTACTGCCAGCGCTGTGGGGCGCTGCTGCCACGCGCCGAGGGCCCGGGCGAGCCGGTGACGGCGACCTACCGGATCGACGAGGCGGGCGAGCTCGTGCCGGTCGAGCTGGACGAGGTGGTCGCGCACGGCCCGGCGCTCGTGATCCGCGTCGGGGGAGGGCGCGTCGGCGAGAGCTTCGCCGTGAACGGCGAGCGCATGAGCATCGGCCGCCGGCCCGACTCGGACGTGTTCCTCGACGACGTCACCGTCTCGCGCGACCACGCGCTGCTGATCAGGCGCGGCGAGAACTGGCACCTGGACGACTGCGGCTCGCTGAACGGCACGTACGTGAACCGCACACGGATCGAGTCCCAGCGCCTCCAGGAGGGCGACGAGGTGCAGATCGGCAAGTACAAGCTGACCTTCCACGCGCGCTGATGGCTGCACCGACCCGAGCCCCCGCGCAGGCTCCAGCGGCGGAGGTGGAGAAGCTGGCCGCCGAGGTCGCGCGCGCGCAGGACGTCGGCGCGCGCGCGGGCGTCGCGCGCCAGAAGGCGATCACGATCGGCGCCGTGTGCAAGGCGCTCGCGCAGGAGTTCCCGGACATCTCGATCTCGAAGATCCGCTACCTGGAGGACCAGAAGCTGCTGACGCCCAGGCGCACCCCGGGCGGCTACCGGCTGTACACGCAGGGGGACGTGGCGCGCCTGCGCACGATTCTCAGGATGCAGCGCGACGAGTTCCTGCCGTTGCGTGTGATCCGCCAGGAGCTGGCGGCAGGGCGGGCGGGCGATGCGGCTCAGCCGATCCCGGGCGGGCAGGGGCGCGAGGGGCGCCGGCCGTGGCGAAGCAGCGTGAGCGTGCGCTGGCCGATCTCCGATCGGTCGACGGGCGCGCTGTACTCGCTGGCGGACGTGCTGGAGGAGACGAACGCAGACGGCAAGCTCGTACGGGAACTGGAGGAGTACGGCGTCGTCAAGGGCGAGGTGCGGGGCGGCGTGCACTACTTCGACGAGACCGAGCGTGAGATCATCGGCGCGGTCGCCGAGCTCGCGCGCTACGGGGTGGGCGGACGCAACCTGCGCGTGTTCCGCTCCTCGGCGGACAGCGAGGCGACGCTGCTGCAGCAAATCCTCGCGCCGGCGCTGCGCTCGCGCAACCCGCAGCGGCGCAAGGAGGCGGTCGAGGCGCTGGAGAACCTGGCGGCGGTGACGACGCACCTGAAGCACCTGCTGCTCGTGCGCGATCTGCGCAAGATCGTGCGCTGATCCGATGGAGGCTGCGGGCGTGAGCGCACTGCGGGCGCTGGTGCGAGAGATCCCGGACTTCCCGAGGGAGGGCGTCGGCTTCAAGGACATCACGCCGCTGATGGCCGACGCGGGCGCGCTGCGCGCGGCGGTGCGCGGCCTCGCGGAGTACGCGCGGCCGCTGCAGGTCGATTGCGTGATCGCGGCCGAGGCGCGCGGTTTTTTGCTCGGGCCGGCGCTCGCGCTGGAGCTGGGGGCCGGGTTCGTGCTGGCGCGCAAGCCCGGCAAGCTGCCTTACGAGACGGTCAGCGCCGAGTACCTGCTCGAGTACGGGTCGGCGGAGCTCGAGCTGCACACCGACGCGCTGGGCCCGGGCAGGCGGGTGCTGGTGCACGACGACCTGCTGGCGACCGGCGGCACCGCGCGGGCGCTGTGCGAGCTGGTGGCGGAGCTGGGCGGCGAGGTGGTGGGCTGCGGCTTCTTGATCGAGCTGGCGTTCCTGGGGGGGCGCGAGCGGCTCGGGCCGTATCCGGCGCATGCGCTGATCACCTATGCGTCTTGACAGCGAGGCATTAGTTTCATGACCGACCAAACGGCAACCCGGACTCGCGGCCGACCAAGGACCGACCGACGGTCGATCCGATAGAAGGCCCGAATTGCCGACCGCTCGCCGCAGCCGCACGATCGCCGCACCAGCGCAGGAACTGTGGGAGACGATCCGCGACCCGCACCACCTGCCGCGCTGGTGGCCCCGCGTGAGCCGGGTCGAGGACGTGACCGAGGACGCGTTCACCGAGGTGCTGAGCACCGCGAGCGGGAAGGTCGTGCGCGCGGACTTCGCGCTGGCCGAGTGCGACGAGCGCCGCAGGAGGCTGCGCTGGGAGCAGCGCTTGGAGGGGAGCCCGTTCGCGCGGCTGTTGAAGTCGGCCGAGACGGAGGTGTGGCTGGAGCGGGTGGCGAGCGAGGCGGGAGAGGCGACCGCGGTGACGATCGAGCTGAGACAGGCGCTGAACGGGTTCTTTCCGCGATTCGGCGGATACATGGTCCGCAAAGCGGCGGCCGCCACGATCGAAGAGGCGCTGGACGGGCTGGAGCGGATCGGCGGTTGAGCATGAGGTTCTCGTTTGCCAAGAATCAGAAA
>DASQGE010000094.1:0-13861 GCA_035632775.1 Solirubrobacteraceae bacterium
TCTCCGGCTCGTTGCGGTTGTTGGGGCAGTGGTTGTCGGGCTACTCATATTGAGTGCGATTGGCTACGTGCTGATCCGGCCAAGCAGCAAGGGTCATATGACAGAGGAAGTCGAAGAAGCCATCCGCAACAATGCATCAATGAGGGGCGGGCCGGTGAGAGAAGCTAGCTGTCAGCAATCCTCAACGAACGTGTGGAGTTGCATTGTTCGGTATGTGGATGGCCGCCTGATCACGGCTCGTGCTACGTGGGACTCAGCTGATCGAACACTCGGCATCTCGCTAAATCCCACATCAAAGCCGTAGGACGCCTTAGATGGAGGATATACCGCCACGCCCGTAACCCTCGCCTGGGTGTCCTTGAACGCTTCGTTCACGATTTCAGGATCAAGTGGACGGCCCAGACGTACTGTGAACCGGGGTACGCCGTCCAGGACTGCGGTCACGTGCAGGCCTCCTTGTAGGGATCGGTGAACGTGGGCGTTACCCGCAGAAAGCCCAAGGCACTACGAAGAAGTGACGCCGCCGTCGAGGCGTGCGGGACGAGCGTGGCTCGGGGGCGGGAGTTGTGGCTACTTGTAGCCTGCGGCGCGTAGCGCAGCGAGTGTGGCCATGAGTGTTCGTGGTGTCGCGCTGAGGGCCTTGAAGCCGAACCGCTCATAGAAGGCCACCGCGCTCGGGTCGGCGGCGTGGACGATCACGGCGCGCATGGCGACCTGCTCTGCGGCGTCACAGACGCGGACGAATGCGTCGTTGAGCAGGGCGGCGCCGAGCCCGTGGCCTTGATATCTGGAGTCGATTGCGAGGCGTGCGAGGATCGCGACGGGGATCGGAAAGTGGCGTGAGAGCCCCTTACGAGCATGTGGGGTGGCCTCATGGTGTTCGAGCTGGCCGGCAAGGAGCGTGTAGTAGCCGCAGACGGCGTGGCCGTCGATCGTGGCGACGAAGGTGCGGGCCGCGTCGCGACGCTCGTTCTGTCCGGCGTACCGGGTTAGCCAGCGGTCAAGCAGCTCGTTGCCGCAGCGAAATCCCGAGGTGTCGTGTCGGATGGGGTTCGTAGCGCTCGGTGCCGTTGAAGTGGGTGCTCACGCGCGACGGCGCAGGTCTCGCAGGCGAGCGACAGCGTCCTCATCGACGCCACCGAGTGCGTCCAGAAAGCGCGCCGCCTCATCGTCGCTGAGGGTGATCTGCCGTCGGTCGGTGAGGACTTCCCGTGCGCGTACATGTGCAGCCCGGCGGAAGAAGTCGCTCAGCGTCTCTCCGACCGCCGTCGCCGCGGCGTCGTCGATCTGGCGTTCCTCGTCGGTTAGGCGAAGCTCAAGTCGCCGGGTACGCATGCAAGCACTGTACGAATATCGTACGGCAGTGCGAAGGCCACACCTCCGGACGCCGATGCGCCAGGCCGCCTACATCAGGGCGTCTTGGAGCGGGGCCGCGAGCTTCGGAGCGATCAGGTCTTGGCCGGCTGAGAGCAGCCGACGTCGGCTGGTCATCCTTCGATGGGGGCGCGGAGGTTGCCGACCGATGTCACGGAGTTGCTCGTAGCGGTCGGGGCGCTGATCGCGCGTACCAGCCCTCCAATGTTGGCGAGCCATTCGATCTTCGTCGGGTCGGTTTCAGCCACAGTCTTGTCCCACCGCATCGTGATACTGCGTCGCTGGGTCTTGGTGAGGTGTGAGTCCTCGAGCCTGTGCTCCAGCCGTTTCAGATCAGCTTTGAGGCGAAGGGTTGGTGGCGGCGGCGTGAACAGGAGCGCGTTTTCGCTGACGGGCACGACGATCGGGGCTGTGGCCCGGTAGGTGATCCGCACCGAGGCGACCCCGTCGGGCACGAGTTCGACGGTCGGCTCCCCCGTAAAGTAGCTCGGCTGGAAGACGCGACCGCCTTCGTCGATCGCGGCGAAGGGCGCGCATCCGGGGAGGGACGTGTTCCCGCCGCCGCCTACCTCGATGATGCAGTAGACCGGCTCGACCAAGCGCTGGTGCTGCTGTTCGACCAGTTCGCGCCGCACCCCGGCCGACAGCCAGTGGGCCGGGGGCACCGCTTCGGGCCGCCCGAAGGCCGGGATCACAAAATAGCGTCGGCCATCGGGGAGTCTGGTGAGCTGGCGGACATAGGCGGGATAGTAGCTTGAGAGCTCGTAGTCCTTGGAGAGTTCGCGGTCCAGTTTGCCGCCCGCCGGTTTCGCCGTAGGAGGCTCGTCGCTCGGCAGCGCGGACCTGCGCAAGATGGCGAATCTGGACAGGATCGTGGCTTTCAACTGGATCGAGAGTTCCTTGGGGAGCGCCGGTCGGGGTCCGAAGATCCTGAGTGCGGGCGGTATGCAGGATGACGACCGGTGCGTCCCGCCCCCTGTCGCCGTCTCTTCGGAGCAACCGGCGACGAAGATCAGGCCAAGCACGCCAATCAGCGCGGCCGAGCCCCTCATGCAGGCGGCCATGAGAGCCAAACGTCTCTGCGAATAGGATTTGAACGGACCCCTGCTGGTGGCCCAGGGCTTATGCATGGTCTGGTCATCCTATGGACCCTCAGCCTCATCGGCTAAGCCGAAGTCGTGGCGGTCAAGGCCCCTCAGACCACGCCGACGCAGGCCCCTTCGAAGCCACACCGTCCGGTAGGACGCCTACGTCAGAGCGTCTTGGAGCGGGACCGCGAGCTTCGGAGCGATCAGGTCTCGGTCGGCTGAGAGCAGCCGGCGTCCCGTTCGCAGGGCGATCGCGGCGTAGGAGGCGTCGTAGAAGGTGAGGTCGTGCGCGAGGGCGAGCTCGGCGGCTGGATGGTGGTCGTCGGCGGTGAGCTCGATCGGGTCTCCGCAGATCTCTTCCAGCAGGTAGAGCGCGGTGGCTACGCGGCTCGCATTCCACCCGGAGTGTCGGGTGAGTACGTTGCCGATCTCATACGTGGCCAGGGCGGTGGTGCGCATCGCCAGACGTCCGATTGCTGTCCGGGCGAGCTCGCCGTCGGGCTCACGGTCTACAGGCAGAAACCACTTCAACGCGACGCTCGCGTCCACGAGCCAGCCCTCGTTGGCGATGGGTGGCGATGTCACTCGTCGCGAAGCCGCTCGGCGCGTATCAGGACAGCCGCGTCGATCGGTCCCTGCCAGTCGCTGGCGAGCTCGTCGAGCTCGCCAAGCACCGCCTCACGCTCGCGGCGCAGCAGCCCGAGCTCGCGGCGCGCGCCGATTTGCAGGAGGGCGCTGCGACTCGTATGGCGCCGCTTGGCCTCCGCGTCGAGAGCGCCCAGCAGGTCGTCGGGGAGAGAGACCATAACCTTCGCCACGAGCAGAAGTATAGCTCGCTGGCAATACCAGATCGGGTGTCCGCGGCGCGCCTGTCACTTTCTCAACCCAGACGGCCGAGCTCGCGCACGAGCTTGGCCTGGCGCCGGCGCCACCATGCGCTGAGGTCTTCCTTGCCGATCGGCAGGGCCTCGTCTTCTGTGATGTCGTCGAGGTAGCCGAGCCCGCGGACGAGGTGGGTCAGCGCTTCATCGGCGGGGCTGAGCCCGTAGCGCTCGAGGAATAGGGGGATCCCGTCCTCGAGCGAGATGCTTCCCTCTTGGTCGAGTCTCATCACGTCGAAATAGTCGCGCAGCTCTCCGCGATCGCCGATCACCTTCAGCTTCATCGCCATGAGATCCCTGCGACCGGCGACCCGAAGACCGGCGACCACCGTCGGCTCCTCCAGGAGCCGCTGTGCGCGAACCTCGTCCGCGTGCAGGAACTCGACCTTCGTCTCGCCGAACACGCCCCGCAGCGTCCCGGACGCCTGGCGCGTCACGGCGAATGGTCCGAGCGCGAGAAGCCGCTCGGCGAGCTCGTCGAGATCCACGGCCGCATCGTGGTAGAAGAAGTCCAGGTCGCTGCTCTTCCGGTGGCGCAAGTGAACGGCGATCGCGGTGCCACCGGCCAAGTACAACTCACCGGGCAGGTGGGGCGAGAGTGCCCCCCAGGTACGAGCCGTCGCCGCGGGCAGCGTCTGTCGCAGCCTCTCAGGGACGAGCTCGCCCCGGTCGCCGTCGCCCGTGGAGCCTGCGGGCTGGCGGCTCGGGGTCCCGCGCCCACGGTTCATCAGGGGGCCGCCTGGGCCGCGAGATTGCGTGCCAGCGCACGGGTCCCGGGCTCGAGACCGCGCGCCTTTTGCGCTTGCGCCCAATCGGAGGCTCGCAGGTTCCGTGCGCCCCAGGCGAGTCCGTCGAGATCCATCGTGCTCAGCAGGCGACGCGCGATGTAGGGGCCGCCGCGCTCGACGGTCAGCTGTGCGGAAGCGGTGTTCCAGAACAGGTGACGCAAGCGCACCGGGACTCGGGTATCACGAACGGGCCGCCTGGCGGGCGGGCGAACGTGTGCCAGGAGCGGCGTCAGCTCGTCCCAGCGGGGCGAGAGGCGATCGGCGTGCAGCAGCTCCACGCGCCTGGCGCGTCCGGCCGCCAGGACCGTAGGCTCGCGTCTCACCAGGGACTTGCCTTCGAGCGTCTTCAGCGCGCGTGACGCCGCGGTGGGCGAGACGCCGGCCCTGCGCGCCACCGCGCGGGCGGAGGCCAGGCCCAGCGGCGCGTCGCGCAGCGCAGCGAGGACCCTGGTCTCGATCGGCGTCAATCCGGGAGCGGCGACGGACACGCCCAACTCGTCGCGCAGACGCGCAAGATGCTCGGGGCAGAGCGCCATGCGTCCGTTCTCTCGGCGCGCATCGAGACCGAGGCGCTCGACAGCGCGTACAACACGGGGGACGCTGGTCCCAAGCGCTCGTGCGGCGCCGGCCGCCGAGACCACGTTACTGTCCATATCGTTATTTTAGCGGCTCGACGACAAGGACCGGTGGCACACGCTGGCTCAGGGGGCCATCTCGGATCAGATCCCCGCGGCGTGGCGCGCGCTGAGGTGAGCTTCGCGCTCGAGCGCGTCGTCCAGCGGCTCTAGGTCGCTCGGGTCGAGGCCCAGGGCGGTGGCGATCAGCCAGTCTGCGAACCAGACGTTCTTGGGCAGGAGCGGGCCGTGCAGGTAGGTGCCGATCGTGTTGCCCTGCCTGGCGCCCTCCTGGCCTGAGCGGCCGTCGTTGCCGTAGCCCCGCAGCACCCGCCCGAACGGCTGCGCGTTCGCGCCGAGATGCGTGCGCCCGCCGTGATTCTCGAAGCCCGCCAGCACCCGTGAGGCGCCGTCCCGGTGCTCGTCGTCGCGCGAGACCTCGATCGCGACGTTGCCGATCAGGCGCGGGCCGGGCTCGCGTACGGTGCGCACGTCGAGCAGTCCGGCGCCCTCGATCTCCTCTCCGCCCAGCACATAGGCGTGCCCCAGCAGCTGATATCCGCCGCAGACGCCGAGCACGATCGCATCGCGCGCGGTGGCCGCGCGCAGGGCCGCGCGCTTGGTCTGGAGCAGGTCCTCCGCGCACAGGCGCTGGTCGCGGTCCTGGCCGCCGCCGATGTAGAAGAGGTCGTGGGTCTCGGGATCGAGCGGCTCGCCCAGGCCGCTGCGGGCCAGCTCGAATCCGATCCCGCGCCAGGCGCAGCGACGCTCGAGCACCAGCAGGTTGCCGCGGTCGGCGTAGATGTTCAGCAGGTCCGGGTACAGCGCGCAGACGCGCAGGATGGGGGAGGGGGAGGCCATCGCTCAGCCCTCCCCTCGCGGGAGCGCCCGCCGGTGCGCCGGTCGTCCGCGGCGCGCGGTCATGAGAAGGCGCTGGGCGCGTGTCCGCGCGCGACGAGCAGCTCGCGCAGCGAGAGCATCGCGGTGTAGGTGGGCAGGGCGTACAGCGGCGCGCGATCCTCCGCGTCGGGAAGGTCGGCGGTCGCCTCGTCAAGCGCGCGGGAGAGGTCCGGCCGGACCGCGATGCGACTCGGATCGATCCCCGCGTACTTCAGGCGCACCGCCAGCTCCGGGGCGCGCGTGCCGGAGCAGACGGCGTGGCGCACGCGGCCGGCGAGCAGCTCGAAGTCCGCGTCCCAGATCCAGGAGACGTCGCGCCCGTCGGCGATGTTGTCGTTGAGCGCTCCGAGCAGGTCGTGCTCGCCCGGCTCGAGCGCGAGCGTGCGCAGGACCTCGTTTGCGCCGGCCGGGTTCTTGACGAGCAGGATCCGCAGCTCGCGCCCGTCGACGATGACCGTCTCGGCCCGCCCGAACGCCGCCTGGGCGCTCTGCAGGCCCGCGGCGATCGCCTCGAGCGGGACGTGAAGCGCCGTCGCCAGGGCGGCGGCGGCGAGCGCGTTGTAGACGTTGTACAGGCCGGGCAGCCCCAGCGCGATCTGCGCCTCGCCCGCGGGCGTTCGCAGCGTGAAGCTGCTCGAGCGCACGCCCTGCAGGGCGACGCCGCTCGCCGTCACCTGCGGCGCCGGCCTCCTCTGACCGCAGCTCGGGCAGTGGTAGTGGCCGAGATGGCCGAGATAAACGGCGTCGAACGCGTACGGCGCGCCGCAGCGCCGGCAGTGCTTCGCGTCGGCGGCGTGCGCCATGCCCGCCAGCGCCAGTGAGTCGTCCTCGACTCCGAAGTAGACCACCCGCTCGCCACGCTCGCGGCCGAGGTCGGCGACGAGCGGATCGTCGGCGTTCAACACCAGCTCGGCATCCTGCCCGGGGCCGTCGTGCAGCGCCGCGGCCCAGCTGTCGGCGATCGCCTCCAGCTCGCCGTAGCGATCGAGCTGGTCGCGGAACAGGTTCGAGAGCAGGATCGCGCGCGGACCCCCCAGCTGCGCGGCGACCGGCGCCAGCCACAGCTCGTCGACCTCGAACAGGCCCAGCTCGCCCGCGATCCGTCCACGCGGGCGGGCGGCCGAGAGCAGCGTCGAGGCGATCCCCCCGGCCATGTTCGCGCCGGCCTGGTTGTGCACGAGCTCGAGACCTGCTCGCTGCAGGATCGAGGCGGCCATCGCCGCGGTCGTCGTCTTGCCGTTGGTCGCGGAGATGAGCACGCTGCCCTGCCCCAGGCGCGAGCCGAGTGCGCGGAGCGCGTCCGGCTCCAGTCGCAGCAGGATCTTCCCGGGCGCGCTGGTCGCGCCGCCGCCGCGCAGGCGCGAGAGCGCGCCGACCGCCCGCGCGAGCGCGAGCTTCGTCTCTAGCAGGCGCGCCATCGCTCCCCCCGCGGCGGGTCCAGCGCGCCGAGGCGAACGTCGGTCGAGACCGACGAGGAGGGTGGGGGGGGTACAGAACGCTGCGCCTGCCTCATGGCCCGCGGGAACGAGCACCGTGACGGCGCCTTGGAGCGCCCGCACCCGGACCGGCAGCTCGCCGATCGGGTCGCCGTCGGCATACATTGCGAAGGGACGATCCGCGGAGATCGAGACCTCGGCGGCGCGAAAGGCCCGCACGCAGGTCAGCTGCACGTGGGTGCCCTTGAACACTCTCGGCAAGATCCTCGTCACGAAGGTGAGCTTGCTGACGCTTTCGAGGACGACCACCTCGAGCAGGCCATCGTCGAGCAGCGCGTCCGGCGCCGCGCGCATCCCACCGCCGTAGGCCTTCGAGTTGGCGGCCCCCACCGAGTAGCCCGTGAAGCCGCGGCGCTCGCCGGGCGGATCCAGTTCGATCTCAAACCGGGCGGGTCTCCACGAGACGAGAGCCCTGAGCGCCGCGTACGCGTACACCAGCCCGCCGAGCCACGACGGAGCCTCGTTGGCGATGCGGTTGGCGTCGCTGTCAAAGCCGACGGAGGCGATGCCGACGAACGCCCGGCCACCCTCGCCCGAGCGCGCGTCGATCACGACTCCGAGGTCGATCGCCCTCGGAGTGCCGTGGGCGATCGTCGCGCAAGCCGCAACCGGGTCCTCGGGTATCCCCAGCACCCGCGCCAGGTCGTTGCCGCGCCCGCCGGGCAGGATGCCGAGCACCGCGCCTGGGACCTCGCGCAGGACGTCGACGACCGCGCCGATCATGCCGTCGCCGCTGAGCACCGCGACGGTCTCGCCGGCGCTCGCCGCCTGGCGCGCGAGCTCGCGCGCGTGATCGAGCTCGCGCGTGTCCGCCCGGCGGACCTCGAGCCCGAGCTCGCGCAAGGCGCGCTCCACGGCGGGCGCGGCGCGGCGCGCGCGCCCGCCGCCGGCGGACGGGTTCACGAGCAGGCAGACTGGCGCAGACACTGCTCAAGCGTATTGTCGGAAACGCGGACGCGCGGTCCTCAGGATCCGGGGGCGGCGGACCGGCCTGCGGCCTTTGCGCGGTCTCGGCGGCGGCGGCCGACCACGGCGATCACGCCGAGGGCCGCGAGCACGAGGAAGAAGCCGAGCAGGATCCCGGGCGCAAGCCCGAGCCCGCCGAACGGCAGCGCGATCAGCTCGACGATGCCAAGCCCGATCGCAAGCAGCACGACGATCAGGACCAGGATCAACAGGATTCCGCGCACGCGCGCAAAGATGCCCGCGGACGCGGCGGGGAGGAGCAGGCCCATCGCGCGCAGCGCGAACAGCTGCCGCCCGCTGGGCGGCGCCTGGCCGAGACGCTCGACGGCGTCCTTGAGGTCGCCTGCGCGACGTTCGGCCAGCGCGAGGGACGCGTCGGCCATGCGCCTGAGCTGCATCCGCTCCTGCGGTCTGGCGGCGGCGATCGCGCGCTGGAAGTAGCTGCGCGCCTGCTCCGCGTCGAAGCGCTCGGACGCGCGGGCGCCGAGGATCGCCAGTGCCGCCGACTTGTACTTGGTCTCGTTCTCGAGCTCCTCGTCGGAGCGCTGCTCGAGCGCCTGCATCGCCGCGAGCGCGCTGCGCTGCTCGATCCGGACCTGCCGTTGTTTGGGGGCCATCGCGCGGTCATTCTACGGTCTCGCAAGCGGTATGCTCGCCCGCGTGTCGATACTTCTTCTCCGCCGTCTCGCGTGCGCGTGCACCGTCGCGGCGCTCGCCCTCGCCTGCGCGGGCCCGCCGGTCGCCGTCGCGGCGGCCGCGGGTGGAGGGAACGCGTTCAACGAACTGACCGAAGGCGGCAAGGAAGAAGAAACGGCGCTCAAAACAAAGGAACTCAAGAAGACCGCGAGCACGGCCACGACGGGGTCCACCTCGTCGGGCTCCAACTCGAGCACGAGCTCCGTGCTGCTGCTCGGGCTGGGCGCAGCGGGAGCGCTGCTCGTGGGGATCGCGCTCGTGATCCTGCGCGACGCGCGACGCGTCGCGCCGGTGGGCGACGGTCCCGTGATGGGCGGGCGCTCCGGCCGCGACCCCGCCGTGACGCTCCGCAAGCGCCGCGCGAAAGCGAAGGCCGCCCGCCGCCAGCGCAAGCGAAACCGCTGAGCCGAGGACACGGCGACGGCCTGCGCGGGGGCATGGGGCTCCGGCGCGTCTTGCTGCCGCCCTCCTCGTCGGTGGAGTCGGGCGCGTCGACGTCGACGCTGCCGGACATGTTCATCGCCTCGTCCCTGCGAAACGGGATCCACAGCATGAGCGCGACGATCGGAAGCTTCAGAAGCCCAAGCAGCACGATCACCATCCAGAGCGACATGGTCACAGCGATGCTACTACTGCCCGGTGCGACCGAACAGCCCCGCAGGACAGCTGGACATGCTCGCCGCGGAGATCGTCGGCTGCCGGCGCTGTCCGCGCCTCGTGGCCTGGCGCGAGCTCATCGCGCATGAGCGTAAAGCGGCGTTCGCGCAGGAGCGCTACTGGGGCAGGCCGCTCCCCGGCTTCGGCGACCCGGACGCGCGGCTGCTGGTGCTCGGGCTGGCGCCGGCCGCACACGGCGGGAACCGCACCGGCAGGATGTTCACGGGCGACCGCTCGGGCGACTTCCTGTACGCGGCGATGTGGCGCGCCGGTCTCGCCAGCCAGCCCACCGCGACCGGACGCGGGGACGGCCTGCGGCTGCGCGGCGCCTGGGTCACAGCGGCCGTGCGCTGCGCTCCGCCGGCGAACAGGCCGTCGCCGGCCGAGCGCGACCGGTGCCTGCCCTGGAGCGTGCGTGAGCTGGCGCTGCTCAAAGGGGTCCGCGTGGTCGTGTGCATGGGCGGATTCGCGTGGGACGCGGCGCTGCGGCTGGACGCCGCCGCGGCCGCCGGCGGGGATCTGAAGGGGGCGGTCCCGCCGAAGCCGCGGCCGCGCTTCGCGCACGGCGCGGAGCACTCAGGCGCGCGCTATGAGCTGCTCGGCTGCTACCACCCGAGTCAGCAGAACACGTTCACGGGCCGGCTCACAGAGCCGATGATCGATGCCGTGTTCGTGCGTGCACAGGCGCTGACTGCTTCCCCCGGATAGGTGCCCGGCGCACGTTGGCCGGGGCTGAGCCTGGGGGAGGCCGACGCTACGCACTCGGCGCGAGCGAGGAGCGCTCAGGGTGATGGGCCAGGCAGGACTGGGTGTGCAAGAAGCGCGGGACGGTACTACCGTGCTCAGGCCTCGATCAGGACACGGAGCTTGTCGGGGAGGATCGCCACGATGTCGTCGATCTCGCCGGGGGTGACGTGCTTGCGCAGGACCGCCGTGACGGCCGCGACCGCGACCGAGGCCTCGGTCTCGCCGGAGAAACGCCCCTCGCTGACGACGTGCTCGAGGAACGTGTCGACGTCGTGGATCGGCGTCGGCGTGCGGCTCGGATCCCAGTCCTCGTAGTAGATCCCGCGGATCAGCGTCGGCAGCTGCGCCGCGACCTTTGCCGCGACGTCCACCGTCAGGCGGTCGCGAAGCGTGTGCAGGACGGCGCGCAGCGCGCGGTAGGCATAGTGACGATCGTCGTCGCCCAGCTCGGCGGCCACCTCCTTCAGCCAGATGTGCGCCTTCTCGACGCTGCGCTCGATGATTGCGGGGTCGGACTCGCTCATCTCGGTCTCCCTTGCAGACGATGCCGTGGGCCTTGTTTTCGGGGTCGCGCACGAGCGTGGCGCATCGCGGCGAGCGGCACATCCGGAGAGCGTCGTGAGAGCGCATCCGTGCAAACCCGCACAATGCGCGCGGCACCTGCGCGGATCGGCGGGTTGCGGTGGAATGCGGAGTGGCGGCCGTAGCGAAGACGGATGTGGCGGCCCGGGAAGCGGGGCATGATCGCGCTGTGGCGAGAGCTCAGGTCATACCGATCAGGTCGAGGAAGCGAACCCAAGCGCGGACAGAGGAGAGGAAGATGACGATCTCCACGACACCGGCCCAAGCCGTCAGCGCCGTGATGCATCATGGTGTCATCCACATCCCGCCGCAGGCGACGCTTCAGGAAGCGGCGGCCGAAATGGCCGAGCAGCGCGTGCACTGCGTGGTCGTGGAGGGCCTCGCCAGGGGCCGTGACCGTCAGGAGACGCTCGTGTGGGGCATCCTTTCGGATCTCGACCTGGTGAAGGCGATCGCCAGCGAGCGTCTCGACACCGCGGTCGGCGATCTCGCCGCGACCGAGATCGTCACCGTCGAGGAAGCCGAGACCATCGAGCGCGCCGCCCAGCTGATGGCCGAGCACGACTGCACGCATCTCGTGGTCGTCGCGCCATCGGGCGCACCGGTCGGCGTGATCTCGAGCCTCGATGTCGCATGCGCCGCCACATGGCCCGGCTCGATGAGAAGCGTCTGATCCACGCGCCTGCGAGTCGATGAAGCTGGCTGCGGGTCGTCGTAGACTTCAGCGAGGATTCCGCGTGGGTCGTAACGGCCGTGGTGCAAGATAACGATCCTCGCGGGTAAGCGTCATGACGATCACGATCGCCGGCATAGGCTTCGACTACCACGACTACGACGAGCGTGGTGATGTGCTCTACCTGCACGTCGGGCGGCCGGATGGGGCGCCCGCGAGGGCGCTGGAGACGGCCGAGGGGCACACCGTCGAATACGACGAGCACGGGGCGGTGGTTGGGCTGGAGCTGATGAGTGTTCGGGGCACGCTCGAAGCCAAGGGAGAGCTGAAGCTGACATGGCCCCCGGCTCATCTGGCGGCAAGCACGCTCCGTCAGGCGCTTGCCGCGTAGTCCGATGTGCCCAGCCGGGGTGGCACCGGACCCCATCGCGGCAGGTTTAGTCGCGGCCTAACCGCCCTGCTCGACCATCTAGTTGACATAACATAGATTATCGAGCATCGAACGGTAGTGCATCAGTTTGAGGATCGGGGTTGCGCCGCCTGCCCCACAGGCTACGGTCAGAGGTCATGCGGACCGGCGAGCCAGCGACCGAACGCGCCATTGTCCGGCTTGTGCTGGAGCGCGAGCGCGAACTCGCGGGTCTTGAGCGGCTGCTCGGTCCAGACGCTGTAGCTGCGGTCAAGACGCTCGCGGCGGATGGCGTCATCCTTCGCCACGGCGAGCGTCTGTGGGCCTCCCCTTGCCTGTCGCGGCTCGATGAGCTGCGCTTGATCGCGGCCGTCTAACGCGCTGGTACCCTCAAGCCATGCCTGAGCGCTCACGCAAGCGGCCCCGTGACCCCAACCAGCTCGGCAAGCTCATCGTGGACCTTGCCACTGGCGAGGCCGAGGAGCGGGACCCCGACGAGGGCAAGAACCCAGCGGCCGTCGAGTTGGGCCGCAAAGGCGGCCTGAAAGGCGGCAGGGCTCGCGCAGCCAAGATGACCGCCGCCCAACGTAGCGAGGCCGCTAAGCGAGCTGCCAGCGCCCGCTGGAGCCGCGAGCCCTAGACAATCCGTAGCTCGCGCTTGTGCCCCGGCTGCGGACTGAGTTGCTGCGTGGGGGTCTCTCCGCCGCCATCGAGCGAGCGGAGCATATGTCCGAAGACGGACTTGCTCAGCTCGTCGGCGGGGATACTGAGGTCGGCGGCAATAATTCCCTGTCCGACTTCTTCGGCCCGTAGTGCCCGCATCACCTTCCCGAGCACCTGGGAAGTCTCAGGCGTGCGCAATGGCTCGGGCTCTCGCGTCTTGCCGTACTTGCTGAGGGCAATGCACATTGATCGGTATTGCCATTCGCTGATAAGTCCGAGACCGTAGACCCGACGCGCCAAGCTCGACGCCGACACTCTCCAATAGCTCTTGCTCTCGATAAGCAGCGGGAGCGATGCGCCCTGCGGCACCTTTGCCGTGACGCTCCCCCTCGGCATGAGAAGCGCCGACCCGAACGCGAAGGCTTCGCGCTCTGCCGTTCGGCCCGTAGGGCCACCATGCGCATGCAAGACGAGATGCCCTAGCTCATGCGCCGCGTCCATACGGCTGTGCTCGACGGTCTTGCCGGTGTTGAGGAAGATGTACGGGGTTTCGCCACGCCAGAAGGAAAAGCCGTCCAGATTGCTCCCCTCGTCCAGCGAGAAGACGCGGACACCATGCGCCTCTAGCAGGTGGATAGTGTTCGAGATCGGACGTTCCCCGAGACCCCATGCCTCTCTTACTGCCGCTGCGGCCGCCTCGGGGCTCGCGCCGCCGTACTGCGGAACGTCTGGTGCGGGCAGATCAAATCGTGCGTCGATCCAGTCAGACAGAGCCAACGCCAGGGCGCCCGACGCTAGTGCCTCGTCGCTCTTACGGTCCGTCAGCGTGCTGAGGGACCGAAAGCTCACGCCCTCCCGTGCAGGCTCGTCTAGCGTGTCGCCGTAGAAGAACGCCGTAGGGAACCGGAGCGTCTCGGCCATCCGCTCGATCGTGAGCGCGGACGGCTCAGATGCGCTGGCCTCATACTTCCTGAGCATCCGGGGCGAGACGCCGATCTCGTCAGCGAAGCTCACCTTCGTGAGCCCGCGACGACGCCGAGCCAAATCCACGCGGCTGTAGTTGAACGGAGCCATGCCCCGCTAGCCGGTACGCCGGGCAACCGGAGCCTCGTAGTGCTCGTCCTCATGCACGAGATCGCGCTTGCTCGAAGTCTCGGCCTGCGCGTCGAGAGCGATCGGCTCGATGAATAGCCGTGGCTCAAAATCGGAGACGACCCCATGCCCGGTCGTCTGGTTGAGAATCGTGAAGCCCACACCGCGAGACAGCTCCATCCTGATCTCTTGCTTCTCGGGGTCGCGGAAGTAGAGCAGGAACCAGCTTTGCAGC
>DASQGE010000095.1:0-25044 GCA_035632775.1 Solirubrobacteraceae bacterium
GGGGATGTCGCCCACAAGCACAGCGGCGAACAGCCGCGCCTGGATCTCCAGGCAGCGGCGGTAGCTCGCCCGATAATGGAAGAGGGGATGGCGAAGCTCGGTTTTCATGCGACGCTCGTAAGCGGCGATCACCTTGCGCCGGCCGCGATCGGTCAATGCGACGCCGCCGGCGCGCGTGATGAAGTCCGTCGGGCTCACCTCACCGTTGTTGATCGCGGTCATGACGGTCGAGTCGCCGACGAGCGGGCGGAACTCCTCGGCGAGATCGAGCGCAAGAGCCGGGCGGCCGAAGCCGGGGCGGTGGTAGACGCCTACGTAGGGATCGAGTCCGACCGCCAGCGCGGCGGCCGTCACGTCCTTGATGAGCATGGCGTAGACGAACGAGAGCAGGGCGTTGACAGGGTCTCGGGGTGGGCGGCGGTTGCGCTCGTCGAATGCGAAGTCGCGGTCTTCGTCAAGAGGTTTAAGCAGGGAGCCGTAGCGGGAGAAGTAGAGCCGCGCCGCGGTCCCCTCGACCCCGAGCAGGGAGTCGAGGCTGCGCTCGCTCTCCGCTGCCTTCGCAAGGTCGGCGAGCTGGGCGATGACACGGGCCGAGTCATCGCCGCCGTGCCGGCGCAGAAGCGTACGCGCGTTTCGGATCTTGCCCGCTACGAACGCGGCGGCGAGCTCGGGGCTGCCGAGCGCGGCGGCGCGGTGCTGGCGCATGCGAACGGCCACGTTCTTCGCGGGCATCCCGGTTGCGAAGCCGCTGAACCAGCCCCCGGCGGTGAACCACAGGATGGGCACGCCGGTGTCGAAGCAGACTCGAAGCAGGGCGCTGCCGACGGTCACGTTGCCGAACACGGCGATGTGCGAGATGTCGATCAAACGCCGGGAGGCGGTCTCGGACCCGTCCTCGAGCAGGACGACGCGACCGCCGCGCTTGGACAGCCGGCTGCCTGGGCTGCTCGCGTAGAGCGGCGTGGCGGGTGGGTCGCCCGCCACGAGGCGCCGCGTCGGTCGCTCTGCCTGCTCGCGCAGCGCGTTCACCTCGTCGGGCAGGCATATCCCGACGAGGGAGCAGCGCGGACACTTCGGGCTGTCGACGAGCGGAGGTGGCGGCCCGTCGCCGGCGGAGTCTGCCCGCAACTGCTCGATCGCCGCCGTCGTCTGGTCGATCAGCTCCTGGGTGATCTCGATCCTGTGGCGTGTCCGCGTCTGCGCGAAGTAGGCCTCCGCGTGGGGTGCACGGTAGCCGCTGTCGCGCAGGATTAGAACCTGCGCGCAGATCTGCACGAGCTCGGGCTCCCAGAGCGGGGAGTCGGGTGCGCGTGGGCTGCCGCGCTTGTACTCGACCGGCACGACCATGCCATCGCGGGCCTCGAGTAGGTCGACCTTGGCGATCATGCCAAGGCGCTCGGAGGAGACGGTGACGGCGCTGCTCGACGGCGGTGGCTCGCCATCCTCGGCCTGGGCGCCCGGCGCGTCAGACGGGTTGGGCGGTTTCGCTCGCTCGCGGTCAACGACACGATGCACGAACGTGCCGTCGGCCGTGTCCGCGTTGTCGACGAACTGACGGTCGACCCACTCAAGGTAGGCCAAGCGCGGACAGTAGACGTGCTCGTTGAGGATGCGAGCGGGGATGAGGTCGGGGAAGGAGGTGCTCATCCGTCCGCGGGAGCGAACAGGCCGAGGCCGAAATGGCTCAACGCACCGAGCGCGATTGGGCCTCTTACCGGCTCGGCGAAGTGCAGTTCCGCGCCAACCACCCGGGGAGCCTCTAGCCGCGATACGCCGGGGCGAGTGCGGCGGAACTGAACCCAGTTGCCGGAGCGTATCGGCACGACGCGTGTCAGCAGCTCGGCCTTGTGTGCGTCGCGAAAGGCGAGCTCGCGGCGGATCTGATCCTCTGTGCCATCCACGATTCTCCCGCTGCGTCGCTTGGTGTGGCGTGGTAGGGCAAAGGGGGTGAGCGAGCGCCAACGATCGCTCGGTCCGAGGACTTGCGGAAGTATGATGTGCTCGTCGTTGCCGAGCGTGGTGAGCGCCAACCGGAGCGGCTTGTCGAGATCGCGCAGCCGTAGCTCGCACATGGTGGCGAGACTCGTGACCTCGTCATGACCGAACCCCTCGGGCGCCCACACGACGAGGTGGTCGATCCGGCGTCCGTCATCGCCAGGCAGCGCCAGGTAGTGCGCGTGGCGATGCTGGTCACGTCGCGGTCCGTCGTCCGCGTGGCCACCGAACACCGAGGACTTCCTACCGGTTCGGTCCTTGTCGTGCTTGCTTTGCACGGCGCCGCGCAGGACCGTGCAGGCCGTGACGGCCTCGTGCAGCCCGGGACGCGAGCCTCCGTTGACACGGAAGCAGGCGAGCGTCGGGCGCTCGACGCGCGCTGCGGGACGCGCCGAAGGGCTTGCCTCTCGGATGGCATAGTCGACAAAGCGGGTTCGTGGCGGCTGCAGCATGCGTCCGCGCCGCAGCTCCCCGATCGACGTCGCCAGCGCATTGAGCGCATCCTCGCCGTCGGGATAGAGGAGCGAGACGAGCGTCTGCGTCTCATCGAGATCGTCAAGCTCGTCGACCGGGCGGGCATGGAGATCTGCCTGTGGCTCGCCGCTGAGCATTCGCGCCGAGCAGACCGACTCCGATCGGCCGAGGTAGCCGAGGGCAGCCACAGCGCCACCGAGCGCCGTCTGTTCGTCCTCGGCGAGCGAAGCTTGCCACCACACCTCGATCTCGTCCTTCCGGTCGAGGGCGGCGAAGGCATCCAGGACGCAATCTGTCTTGCCGGGCGCGGTGGGTGAATGCAGACGGCTCGGCATGTAGTGGCGTGTGTGGGCGATCGCAACCGGCGGCAGACGGAACGCCGGCGGCGGCGCCTGCGCAAGCGTCGTGAGCGCACGATCGAGTTCGTCCAGCCGCTCGTGAAGGCCCACGTTCGTTCGGGCAACGGCGTATATCCCGCGCATCAGGCGCCATGGGCTCGGCGGCCACTCGACGAGGCCCTCGTTGACATGGGAACCCCAGGGGGTCGCGTGGTAGCGGCCAAGGTCGAATGCGATCGCGACGCCGACCATCCTCTACTCCGCCTCTTCCTCTGGCTTTTTGGCTTTCTTCTTCGGTGGCGCCCACGTCATCCGCCTGGCGCCGGCTTGCTCGAAGGCTGGCATCGCCTGGGCGATTGCCGTTTCGAGCTCCTCGGCGCCGGGCAGCTCGAAGTCCCGCGGTCGCTCGACGTCGACGCTCACGACGTCGAGGTCACATGCGGTGCGCAGGCGCAGCGGCTGGGCGAGCAGCCCCCGCAGTTGCCACAGCACGATCAGCGTGAGCAGCCGTGTGGCTCTCTCATCGAGCCCGTAGCCGCGAATCTGCTCGAGATCGATGACAGCGGTAAGCTCGATCGACTCCGCTACGTACTCCGTGCGGCCGAATGGCACGAACCCATAGCCCTCCTCCGCGCTTTGGCCGCTGCCGCGCTCACCGGACTTGAACTGCACGTCGTCGCGCTTCAAGCCACCCGACACCGCCTCCTCGACGTTGTGCGCCTCGATGACCATTGTGAGCGCGCGCCGCACCTTCGGATTTCCATGCCAGCCTTTGTCCGAGAAGAACACACCATGCACGAGACAGAGCGGATCTAGCTCGAACACCGCCCGGTAGATGCTTGGCCAGTCGAGCGGCTTTGCCGCGATGAGCCCGAGGCGTTCGCCGATCCATTCGGTACCATGCTTGCCGTCGATTGTCGCGTCGCGGACGTACGCGGCCGCGAGGCGATGAGGCTCCAGTCGCGACGAGGTGAGGAAGTTGCTCTCGTCATCGACGACTTCGACGTAGGGGAGGTCTGCGAGTGGCGGCCGTGGCCGCTGCGCCGGCCCGTCCCAGCCGAGCGCCTCGAGGTGGTTGGTCATCGACTGCACCGACTCGACGAGCAGAGCGCGAGTGCCGTCTGGCCGGTTAAAGGTCGCCGCCCCGAGATCCGGGAACCCGGTCGGTTGGAACGTCGAACCGGCGAGGGGTTCGAGTCGCGCCCGTGCGATCAGGCGCGGCGCTGTTGCGAGGGCATCGATCATCTGGGTTCTCCTTCTTGTCTATGCGGACTGGATGTGGACGCTGAGGGTCCGACTGCCGTCGTCAAGGAGGTGGCTATGTGATCGCGATCCCTGCCCGGCAGGTGCAGCAGCAGCGCCGCGGCGAGGCGCGGACCGCTTGGCGTGTCGGCGAGCAGGTCGCTGACGGTGACGAGTGGCGTCAGCCCTGCCATGCGCAGGCGAAGCAGGGCGTCCCGGAGCACCGGGCGGACGTACTGCGTGTCGCGCTGCCGGCTTGCGGGATCGACGCGACAGGCTGCGAGCTGCGCCGCCCAGCCGGGGCGTGGCTGCAGTGGCACACCCTTCTGCTTGTCGTCGAAAGGGGCCGTCGAGCGGGGATATTCCTCGGCCGGTTCGCCAGTCTCAGGTCGCGCCCGGTAGGTGCCGGCGAATGCGAGCGCGAGCAGGTCGAACGTCGGCACCGGTGTGCCGGCCACGTCTTTGACAGCCGGGTGCCAGGGCGGGTCGCCGTCTCGTATGGGTAGTCGTGGTTGCAAGAGCGTCAGTCCCGCGACGAGCCTCATGATGCGTCGGTCGTCGAGCGTCCCCGCTGCGAATTTTCGTGCTGACGCCAGAGGACAGGTCACGCCGTAGGGGAACGTAAGTTGACGCTGCCGTGCCACTCCGTGCTCAGAGTCGGGCCGAATGTCGTCATGGGGCGTTCGAGCTGCATCCACGTGGCGGCGGACGTGGAGCTGTGCCAGGCGGGTGATCGGATCGGCACGTCGGGCAATCGCGTGCGAGATGCCGGGCGCGTATGTCGGTCGGCCGCGCTCGTCCCTGCCTGTCCCGTGCATGTAGTCGCGGATCGCCGGGAGCCTCGACGATGAGGGGTCGTGCAGCGTCGCCAGGGCCGCCGCGACCGCGAACTCGTGGCTGCCGTCGTCGGATGCTTGGAGCCAGGGTTCCAGGTCAGCGCCTGTGAGCGGCGCGAACTCGCGTTCCACGTTCGCTCCGAGATGTGACGCCGCGAGCAGCGACTCCAGCTCCCCGAGCGCTTCGAGCACGCCACATGCCGTCTCGGGGGATTCACGGTCGGCGAATGCGAACAGCCGCCGGTCGAGCCGCGCGACGGCACGCGCGTGCGCGCGTGGGCAGTCGCCGTGACCGTAGGCCTGTACTCGTGGCAGCCAGCGGTCGAGCGTGTGAAGCGCTCGCGCGTGGGGGCGCTCCCGTACAGCGATCGTTCCCACTGGTACAGCGAGCGTCGACTGGCCCGCGCGCTCCAGCAGGGCGAAGCGCTCGAAGCCGTCAATGCCGCGTGCGACGCCGAGCTCGCCCACCGCACGCACGAAGTCGAGGCCGCTGCGCGCCTGGCGTCTGCCAACCTGCGCGCGCCCCTCGCGGACCAGGGCCGTCAACTCCGGCAGGCTCGTCCAGCGCGACCACAGCGGCAGCCACAGCTCGGCACGGCCCTTCTCTCCGGCGACCGCCGACCCGTAGCCCGCGGCGGTTGGGCGGGCTGTGAACGGCGCGACGAGCGCTCCTGCGGCACCTGTCTGGTGGCGACGCGCGGCGCCCGCGACGAGCAGGCAGCAGCCCTCGACGGCGAGTACGAGGTCCCATGGGTTGCCGAGTCCGTCTGACTCACCCGCGGGTGAATTGACCGGTGAGCTGTCGCGCAGGAAGTGGCCGGCGCTCATCTTCTTCAGAGCGACCGGCTCCCGGTACAGCGCGTTGGCCAGCTGGCGTCGCGCGAGCTCCTGCGCCTTCTCGCCGCCGGCCAGCGCCGTGGCAGTGACCACGGCCTGGGCATAGTTGTTCGCGAAGTCGTAGCGGCCGTCGTTGCCACCAGATCCGAGCAGCGGCGGGAACGCTCGGTTGGGACCGAGCAGGACGATCGACGCGTCGAGCCACTCCAACGCATCGTCGTCGAGCTGGGCTCGCAGATGCCGGACGAGGCGGATCTTGAGCGCATCGTCGCCGGTCGGCTTCTCGGTGATCTCAAGCTTTGCGAGTACCGCGCGAGAGGTGCCGATCGCACTCCGAAAGGCGGCGAGCCGTGCACCGGCCGAGCCATCGATCGCGTCGATCCCCTCCTTGTTGTCCTTCGGAAAGAAGCCGCTTCCCCCATTCCACGGCGAGACGACCGGCGTGGGTGCGTAGCGCTCAAGCAGGAAAGTTGCGAGCGTATCCTCATTGAGGCTGGAGCGGAGCACGAGCGTACCGCCGGCCCAGCGTGCCCGTGCGGTCGGATCGGCTTGGCGCGAGACGATGCGGAACAGGCCCAGCGCCTTCAGGTAATGGACGAGAGGACGCGAACGGCAGCCCGGAAGCCGCGCATCGTGAGCGGTCCGGTTCCCTTCCCTCGCCGGAGCGGGAGGGTTGGCGGCCGCGGAGCCTGCCGCGTCGGTGGCAAGCCGCTCAGGCACTCGCCCTCCAATCCGCTATGCGCACGAGTGCCTCCAGGAAGCCGAGGCGGAACGGCCCAAGCTGTGGATCGTCGCGCAGGGCGCAGGCGGCCTCGACCCAGCTGCGTTCCTCACCGCCCAGGTCCATGCACGCGAGCGTGAGCGTCACCTTCGGAAGCTCACCCAGTGGTGTCTCGACGGGAAACAGCAGCTCATCGCCCTCGTGAACGCCAAGCGCAAAGCGTCCGTTTGGATCGTCGGCGGGTGGTTGCTCGCCGGGGGCTGGGCGGATGGAAAGGCGGACGCGCCCGTGATGGGCGGCGGTGAGGTATTGGACGAGCTCGGGGGCGCCACTTGGCAGCTGGATCTGGCCGTCGAGCGAGCGCAGCGCAAGCGCGCTGGCCAGCTCATGGCGGAAGTGGCGGCGCTTGTTGCGAGGACCGGTGCGTTTCCCGCTCTTGGCCCACAGAGTCGTGGCGAGTCCCTCCGGCTCCTCGTCGAGCTTGGCGGACGCACGGATCATTTTCTGAAACGCGGGGTGTGCCTTGCCGACATCGTGGACGGCGGCCGCTGCGATGGTTGCCTCGGCGGCGCCGTCGCGCAGGTCCATCTCTGCAAGAGCCGTCACGAGCTCTCTGGCGCTCACCTCCGCGCGCGTGAGATGGTCCGCGAGCGACATCCAACCATTGGACGGTTCCTCGCGGTCGAGCGCGTCGGGCTGCTGCGGCTCGCTCGGTTCGATGGGAATGACCGGGCCTTTTGCGCTCCTGCTCCAACCCAGCTTTGGCTCGTAACCGCCGTCCGCCGCGGCGAGCATGACGGTTGCGCCCGGAGGCGCAGTCCGCACGGGCTTCCACAGGTCGTCAATCGGGTCGTACAGCCAAGCATCGCGGTCGCCAAGCGTGTGAAGGGGCACGTTCACCAGCTCATCGGGCTCGGCGGCGGGCTGGTCCGCCGTAGCGGCGGTCTTGCGGTCGAACAGGTCGCGGAAGAAGACGAAGACCGAGCGGTCGTCGTCGTCGCGGATGAAGCGGGCCACGTCCACATCCATCCCGGATAGGTCGGGGCTGGTGTCGAACAGATCGAGCAGGTCGCGGCGGCGCAGCACCTCCCACGCCTCTCGCCGCTCCGGGACGGCGAGTCGCTCGAGCGCGGCGGGGGAGAGAGAGGTGCCGAGGAGGTCGAGGAGCGCCGTCCGTGTGGTGGCGATGTCCCCGGGCTCGTATGGCGCCGCCCGCTTGGCGTCAAGCTGGCCGCTGTCGAGCCATAGCACGGTGGCATCGCGGTCGTCGCCCGTGCGGTTGCAGCGGCCGAGTCGCTGGACGATCGAGGAAAAGGGCGCCGTCTCGGTCGCGAGCAGGGTCGCGGAGACGTCGACCCCGGCCTCAATGACCTGGGTTGCGACGATGATTCGACCTGGCCCGTCATCGATCTCGGCGAGCGCGGCGTCCATGTGCTCCCTTCGCTCCGGCGGGCGGAAGCGAGAGTGCAGAAGAACGACCTCGACGCGTGGTCCCTTGCCTTTCTTGAGCTGTCTCTCCAGTGCGAGGGCCACCTGCTGGGCGAGGTCGACGCGGTTGAGCACGACGATCGAGCGCGTAGCCGGACGATGGTGTTCGGTGATCTGCTCGGCGATTGCGCGCGGCATGTCTCCGGGCTTGCATGTAGTCAGGTCGACGCGCTCGAGCAGCTTCGTCGCGTTCAGGCGCTTCGCCAGGCGATCGTCGCGGTCCGTGGTTGGAAGCTGGAGCGTCTCTCCGAGGTCGGGACGGTCGATCGTCAGCAGCGCGTCGCGATCGACGGTCGCCGACGCCCAGATCGTCTCGCACGGGAGTGCGACCCCCAGCTTCCTCCGCAGCCCGTCGAGTTGGGCGGCCGTCACGCGCGCGCCCTGCATGAGCTGGATCTCGTCGAAGACCCAGCGGCAGTCGTTGTTGAGCAGGCCGAATGCGACCGGCCACTGGTAGCGACTCTCGCTGTATCCACGATTCAACGCGCGGGAGAGCAACATGTCGATCGTGCCGATGAGGATCTGATCGCGCTCCGGCCATTCGCGCCAGCCGCGCAGCTCCATCTTGTCGACGCCACCCATCAGCGTGTGGATTGGCAGCGTCTCGTCGCTGAGGGTGAGGCGGTCGCGAATCTCGCGTGCAACCTCTGCTGTCTGCTCGACGAGCGAGCGCATCGGCAGCGCGTACACCAGACGCCTGGGAGCGGTCTGACGTATCTGTCGCCCGTAGAGCCAGGAGACGATCAGCGCATGGGTCTTGCCGGCGCCGGTGTGCGCTTCGAGCACGGATGGGGGCTCCGCCATCTCGCCAAGTTCCAGCTGGTAGGCGTATGGGTGTTTGCCAGTAGCAAGACAGAAGAACTCATCGAAGTTCACTTCGTCATCGAGCATTGAGCTTTGCACGAGGCCTGTTTCTTGGGATGATTGGGATGATCCGGACTCGGGAGCAGGCTACTGTCAGTAGCGGCGGAACGGAGCCGGGGCCTGACGGGGACCGCGGCGATGCGCTGCCAGGCTCCAGACACCTCGACCTCGGGCAGCAGACTGGCGGCTACGGCTCGGGCGAGGGCGCTGGCTATCTCGTACGGCAGGAGCCCGGGCGCGTGTAGATCCTCACCCTGCGCCTGCCACTCACGCAGCAAGCGCTCGATGGCGCTCGCGCGGTGTCGGTCGAGCGCGAGCACGACCAGTGCGTTGGCGTCAAAGACGATGCTCAAGCGCCGCGGTGCTCAAGCTCGGCGCGTGCCTCGCGCGCCAGTATCACGCCGTCGATCTCGGGCAGCTTCGCACGCAGGTCCGCGAGCCCAGCGAGTGCGCTCTCCAGATCACCCGCGGTTGCTCCGAAGTCTGCGCGCACGAGCTCATGCGGGCCTGTCATGCGCTAGAACTGCGGTCTCCAAAACCGCAGCTCGAGGTTCGATTCCTCGGTCCCCCGCTCCGTGACCTCTCGGACCCGGCGCCCGCCCGGCGCCGGGCGATGAGACTGCGTGCCCCGACCCGAAAACGCTCCATCCTCGCTTACGCGCCTCGCACGGACACGCCCTCACTGGCCGATCGGAGATCCCGTCGATCTCCGATCGCTCGCCGCTCGACCCGGTCTCGCCCATCCCGACCCGAGCGCGATCCTCCCTCAGATCGATGACCTGCCGCCCGCGCGGCGTCTCACGCCGTTCGCGCCCGCGCTCACGATCTCGCTCACCAGCGACGGCGCGAACAGGCCGTGCTCGACCACGCCCGGCGTTGCGCTCAGGCGCGCCGCGAGCAGCCGCGGGTCCTCCACCAGGCCCATATAGTCCGCGATCAGGTTCCCGTCCGGGCTCTCCCATCCCGCTCGCAGCCGCGCGTCGCCGAGCGCCCGCAGCGTCCGCTCCGCGCCGAAGCGCAGCACCTCCAGCGGGACGGGCGGGCCCAGCCTCGCCACCTCCTTCTCGGCCGAGACGATCACCACGAACCGCTTCGCCGCCGCCGCCACGATCTTCTCGCGCGTATGCGCCCCGCCGCCGCCCTTCACCAGCCCTCCGTCCGGGTCCACCTGATCGGCCCCGTCGATCGCGATGTCGAGCTCGCCCACCTCGTCCAGCTCGCGCACGACCAATCCCAGCTCCGTCGCGATCCGGGCCGTCGCCGGGGAGGTCGCCACGCAGCGCGCGCCCCTCAGCGCGTCCGCCCGCTCGCCCAGCGCCGCCAGCAGGAACGCGACCGTCGAGCCCGTTCCCAGCCCGACCCTCATTCCGTCCTCCACTAGCTCCGCCGCCGCCCGCGCCGCCGCGCGCTTGCGCCGGTCGATCTCCTCGCCGCTCAGCGGCGGTGCTTCAGGCGCGCGATCCGATGCCATGGCGCGTGCGAGCGTATCGATCCGCCCGCCTCCCCGCGTCTGGCCAGCTCTCTGCGCAGCCCCTCGTCGAACAGCTCCAGCCTGTGCCCGCCCGCGCGCTTGGCCCGGTACATCGCCACGTCCGCCTTGCGCAGCAGATCGTCCGGGTCCGCGTCCTGGTCGCGCGAGATCGACACCCCCACGCTCGCGGACATCCTCACCTCGATCGAGCCGATCTCGAACGGCTCCTCCAGCGCGCTCACCACGCGCTCGGCCACCGTCAGCGCTTCGGAGTCGCTCTCGAGATCGTCCGCCAATATCACGAACTCGTCCCCGCCCAGCCGCGCCACCGTGTCGCTGTCCCTGAGCGTCCCCTCGAGCCTCCCCGCGACCGAGATCAGCACCTCGTCGCCGACCGCGTGCCCGAGGCTGTCGTTGATCGCCTTGAGCCTGTCCAAATCGATGAACAACAGCGCCACCGGCCCTTTACGGCGGTGCATACGCGCGAGCGCCTGGTGCGCGCGATCCATCAGCAGCAGCCGGTTCGGCAGCTTCGTCAGCGGGTCGTGCAGCGCCTGGCGCTCCAGCCACATCCGGTCGGTCACGTCCTTCGCCGCCGCGTACCACACCTCGCCGTCGCAGCGCGCGCTCCACAACAGCCACCGCCACGAGCCGTCCTTGTGCCTGTAGCGGTTCGTGAAGTTCACGAACCGCGCCTCCCTGTTGCGCCCCGCGAGCGTCAGCGCGAGCGTCTGCTCCACGTCGTCCGGGTGCACCCGCTCCTGCATCGGCTTGGCCATCAGCTCCTCGATCGTCCAGCCCAGCGCCTCCTCCCACGCGGGGTTCAGCACCGTGAACCGGCCGTCGAGCGAGATCACCGCCAGCAGGTCGCTGGTCATCTCGAACAGCCTTTCGATCACGGTCTCCTCTGGCCGCGCACCCTCGCCCGCGGGCGGCCCTTCGGCCGTGCGGGGTCGTTCCCTCCCATGCGGATCGGCGCGCATCGTCACTCCTCACGTCGGCCCTCTCGCTTCGATGCCGGGGCCGGCCTCCCGCGACTGGACGGATCTACTACCCGCGCACCCGTCCAGGCCGCCGGGCGTCGCGCGGAGTGGCACGGCGGCGAGGGCTCGGCGGGCGCGCTCCGCCGGACCGCGAGGTCTCCGCGAGCGCGCTTCGCCGCCTACGACTGGGTCGCGCCCAGCGGCGGCACGCGCGCCGGCTCCGGCCCGGCCACCTGCGTCTGCGCCGGCGCGCGCGCGTCCGCGTCACCGCGCAAAAAGCGCCACACCGACAGGCCCATCAGGATCGTCATGATCCCCGCGCTCGACGCGCACCACTCGCAGATCGCGTGGATCGAGAACAGCTCTCTATAGGTGAGGTATGCCGAAAAGCCGAACCCGACGAGCGTCAGCGCCGCTGTCGCGAAGCGACTCCTCTCGTTTTCGACCGCCAGCAGCGAGCCGAAGATCGCGACATACCCGATCAGCCCGATCAGCGCCACCGGCACCCCCGCGAGCTTCGAGTACACCGACGTCTGCACCTTCAAACAGCTCCCGCCCGCCGTGCACACCGGCGGCGCGCCCGAGTAGTGCACGTACGTCAAGTAGCTCGCCACCCCCAAGCCGATCGTCGCCAGCGCGATCAGCGCGACCCTCAGCCTGGACTGGCTCATCGCTCTACGCCTTCAGCTGCTTTTCGATCGCTTCGTCGAACGACGCCGGGTCCGTCAGCGACGCGTAGTTGAGTTTCGTCGCGGTCCCGCCCGTCTTGGCGATCAAAAACGACGGCGTGCCCGTGAAGCCCGCGTTGTTCGCCGCCTGCGCGTCCGCTTCGACCTGATTGGTCAGCGCCGGTTCGTTGCGGTCGCTGCTCCACTGCGTCAAGTTCAGCCCCGGCACCTGCTGCGCCAGGTTCTGCAGGTAGCTTTCCGTGACATAGCCGCTGCCCTCTTCGCCCTGCTCGTGGTAGAACAGCTCGAGGTACTGCCACATCTTGTCCTGCTTGCCTGCAGCCAGCGCCGCCACCTGCTGAGTCTTGAAGACTTCCGGTTCGCGCGTCGCCGTCTGCATCGAGCGGTATTCGATCTTCAGCTTTCCGCTGCGCACCCACCTCTGGACGAGCGGCGACAGCGCCCCCAGCGTGAACTGCTTGCAGACGGGGCACTCCAGATCGCCGAAGTACTGCAGCGTCACCGGCGCGTTCGGGTTGCCCAGCACGTTGCCCTTCTGCGGGATCCCGCCCACGAGCGAGCTCACCGCCGCGACGTTTTCGTTCGCCGCCTTCGAGCCGATCACGACCTTCTTCGTCCCGCCTCCGCCCGTCGCGATCAGGATCACGACGACAGCCGCCACCACGACCGCGATCACGATCCCCAGCTGCGTCAAGCGCGTCCTGCGCCGCGCGCCCGCGACCTCGGCCTCCTCCAGCGCCTTGCGCTGCTCGCGCGCCTGCTCGCGCCGCTGCTTGCGGGTCAGGTCCGCCTCGTCGTCCTCCACCGAGCTGCTCATCGACCCAATTTCTACAGGGTTTTGCTCAAGCTTGCCTAAGTCAGCCTACGATTCAGTTGCCCTCCCAGCCGGCGGCAGCCGGCTCGGCGGCGCCCTGCCCCCGTAGCTCAGCTGGATAGAGCATCGGATTTCTAATCCGAGGGTCCCAGGTTCGAATCCTGGCGGGGGCGCTGTTTCCGATTGCATGCCACGGTAGCCATGCGCCGTGCGTGTCTACTACGACGCACACGCGCACAGCGCGCATAGATACAATCGGCGAAGCGTGGAGCAGGCTGCCGGCACGTTTCATCGGGTGGACATGCGCGACGAGCGCGCGGTGGTACTCGTGCACCCCGATGAGGAGGAATGCATCGTCGAGCCGCACAAGCCCGCGAGCGCTCCAAGGGATGCCCAGCGCCGCTTAGCGAGCGATGAACGCGTCGCATGACCCGAACCCAGGCGGTTCGCTCACGCAGCACCTAGCCGGCCTCGTCGAGAGGCTGCTGAAGTCGGGAAAAGCCTGGGTCGCGATTGCGGGCGGACTCCTCCTGATAGCTCTACAACTCTCGTGGCTTCGTGAACCGCTGACGACCATCGGGATCGAGCGGAACACCGGCCTCGAGACGTCGGTGGTCCTGGTGTTGCTTGTGACCATCTTGTTCGAGGTCAAGGATCTGGCACGAACAGCGATTCCGGCGACGACACGGCAGCACTTCCCCGATCCGCACGAGATGTACCGAGCGCTCCTCGCGTGCGCCGGCTCCATCAGCAAAGCCGATGAGCGACGCATCGACGTGCTGGGACTCACGCTGTTCAGCGCATGGCCAACCATCTCCTTCTGGCTTCAGCGACCGGAGGTCTGGAATTGGACAGTCCGCTTCGCGACACTCGGAAAAGACGCGAACGACGTGCAAAGATGGATACCCGAGGACTGGCTCGACGAGTCAGCCACGATCGTGCGCGCAATCAGGAGCTTCGCCACCTCCCCCGTGGCGGTCGGCCGCAACAATCGACTAGAGCTCTTCGAATATGACTTCACGCCAAGCGTTCACGGGTTCAGGCTCGGCAATGGCGACATATTCATCTCGAACCTCCTGTGGCAGGAGGATGGCAGGCTTGGGAAGCCGGGATTCAGTTACGACTACATTCCGGCTCACGAGGCCGGCTCCGACGCAGCCGCAAAGCGCGAGCTCTTCGACAACTGGTTCACCCGAGCCATCAGCGAGACATAAGCGGCTCGGATGGTGCGCGCGCCCGACACCCGAGCGGACGCTGAGACGCGCGAGGCGATCGAGCCGCCACCGCGAGGGCTCGCCGAGGATGGCGACCGGCGGCCGAGCCGCAAGGCGTCGCTGGCTACGCTGTCATCCAGGTTGCCTGAGCCCCGCACCCCCGACGCCGACGAGATCCTGCTCGGCGACAACCTCGATCTGCTGCCCACCTTCGCCGACGGGTCTTTCCATCTGGTCTACATCGATCCGCCCTTCAACACCGGCCGCTCCCAGGCGCGCCGGACGCTCGACACAGCGTCCGCCCAAGACGGCGATCGCACCGGCTTTCAGGGCCGCCGCTACCGGACGCGGCTGCTCGCCGAGTCCTCCTACCGGGACTCCTTCGAGGACTATCTCGCGTTCCTGGCGCCCCGTCTGGAGGAAGCCCGCAGGCTGCTCGCGCGCGCGGGCACGCTCTACTTCCACATCGACTACCGTGAGTCCCACTACTGCAAGCTCCTGCTCGATGAGATCTTCGGGCGCGACTGCTTCTTGAACGAGCTCGTCTGGGCCTACGACTACGGCGCGCGCGCAACCCGCCGCTGGCCGGCCAAGCACGACACGATCCTCGTCTACGTGCGCGACCCGTCCTCCTACTACTTCGACTCCGCCTCCGTCGACCGCGAGCCCTACATGGCGCCGGGACTCGTCACGCCCGAGAAGGCCGCGCGCGGCAAGCTGCCGACCGACGTCTGGTGGCACACGATCGTGCCGACCAGCGGCCGCGAGAAGACCGGCTATCCCACTCAGAAGCCCGAAGGTCTCGTCCGCCGCATGGTCCAGGCCTCGTCACGCCCGGGGGATTGGTGCCTTGACTTCTTCGCCGGCAGCGGCACCCTCGGCGCGGTGGCCGCGGCGCTGGGCCGCCGCTACGTCCTGATCGACTCCAACCCCGACGCCGTCCGGGTCATGCGCGCGCGCCTGCCTTGAAGCCATGTTCCACCTCGAGCTGCGCCAGTTCCCCCACAACGCCTGCCGTTTCAACCTGGGCGAAGCAGAGCTGCTCGCCCTCGTGGAGTCATGGGCGCGCGAGCAGTGGGTCGAGCTGGGCGAGCGCAAGTGGAGTCCGCACCAGGCCCGTCTCACGGTCTTGGAGGGTCCGCGCCTGGCTGTCCAGGAGCTGTCGATGGGCCGCGGCTGGCGCAACGCCGTGCGCCAGGGCGAGGATGTCACCGAGCGGGTGCTCACGCAGGCGAAGGCGTCCATCGCAGGAGCGACATCCGGAGGTCCTGGGTCGCGCGAGGCGGCCCGAGCCGCCCCCCTTGAAAGTCCGACGGGTCCGTCCGACGATCCCGCCGTCGCCGACTCGCCCGGCGCGGAGCTCCTGTCCCTCCTCGGAGACGACCCCGGGGCGCTGCTTCAGGCCTGGCGACTAGCCGCCCAGCGCCGGCCCGAGCTCGCCCCGAGCGAATGCCTCGCGCTCGCCGAAAAGACGCTCCGATCGTTGGGCCGAAGTCCGCGCTGAAAACGCCGCTAGACTCCGACTGCCTCACGTGGTGGGCGTAGCTCAGCTGGTAGAGCTCCTGGTTGTGGTCCAGGTGGTCGCGGGTTCGAGTCCCGTCGCTCACCTTCACAAAATGCCTGCAAATTGAACCGCCCTGGGGATCTTGGGGCCTGATCGCTTGAGAGGATTGGGCGATGGCCAAGAACAAGAGGTAACCAGCAGAGGTGCGTGAGCGGGCGGTCCGTCTCACCGCCGAGGCTGCGGGCGGGGACGCGATGTGATCAGCCGCGGACCGCACTCGTAGGTGGACTGCGAGCGCAGACGGCCGTGCCGTCCAGTCGTCCGGCGCCTGCTTCGCGTCGGACGCGAGAACGAATCGGAAGCCGGGGGGACTGTCGCCGTTCGCCCCGAGCGGGAGCGCCTGATCGGCTAGTTGCGCGCTTGCTTATCGCGCAGAGCGCAAGCAAAAGGCCGCCTGGGTGGACCCCACGTAAGTCCAATCAGCGGTACCATCAAGGATACTGGGTCGGCTACCGGGAGGCCAGGATTCACCGTGCGCCGCCTAATGGGAGTGTGATAGGCATGAGCCGCGCCGCCAGAAGAAAGGGTGCTTGATGGCGAAGACACGCCCAGCCGGCGATCGTGCGGTCGTCGTCGCCGGGGACGTGATCCTCGACTGGAACTTTGCATGCGGACAAGGGGATGCGGGGCGGGCCGCGTGCGCCTCTTTCCAGTGGGGCGGGGCCGTGCTGCTCGGCGAACTGGTCGACGCAGTCGCAAAGCGACTGCCAGATGGCGCGGCATCGCAAATCAAGGTCCACCAGCCGAGAAAGCCACGGGACGTGTGCGACCCCAGCAACGAGGATGTCAATCACCGCTTTGCGATCTGGGAGCACGTCGCCGACAAGGGGGAGGAGAAGAAGGCATGGCGGGTCGAGCAGCGTCTCGGAGAACAGCGCGCAACCGCCGACGTTGCGAAGCGAACCCCGAAAGTCGCGCCGGGACGGGCGGACCTCGTCGTTCTGCATGACGGCGATCTCGGGTTCCGAGATCGCAAAGACCTGTGGCCGCGGGCCATCGACGGCGCCGACGGGCAGCGACCGTGGATCCTGCTGCGGACGACGAAGCCGGTGGCGAACGGCGAGCTGTGGAAGCGCCTGGAGCCCTTCGCCGACAAGATGATCGTCGTCATTCACATCGACGACCTGCGTCTCGAACCGGTCCATGTCACTCGTGAGCTCTCGTGGGAGCAGACCGCGCAGGACCTGTTGTGGGAGATGCTCTACGGCCAGGAGGTGAGCCCGCTTGCGAAGTGCGCGCACGTTGTCGTGTCCTTCACGACCGCCGGCGCGCTCCTGTTCTCCGGTACCGCGGACGCCGAAGGGAAGCCGCCGGCCACACTGCTCTTCGACCCGGCCTTCATGGAGCGGATGTGGAACGAGCCACACCGTGGCGCGATGATCGGGGGCCTGTCGGCTCTGGCGGCGAGCATCGCGGGTCAGGTCATGCGGGACACCGAGCATCCCGATGTGATCCTGGGCGTCCAGCGTGGCGTCGCCGCGATGCGCACGCTCGACCGCCTCGGGTATGACGAGGAAAAGCGGTCGTCCGCCAGGAAGAAGCGGTCGTCCGCCGGAGAGAAGCGATCGTCCGGGGAGCGGGAGCAGGCGTCCGAGGACGTCCGCGTCGTGTACCCGCTGAAACGCATCGCGGACGAGCTGTCCGGCCGCAGGCGGCCGCTCGCCGAGGTGCAGGTCCGCGGTCCGTCGCGCTCCAGAACACCCGCGACCGGTGATCCGCGCGCGGGCCGAGACTGGACGATCCTCGAAGCCCGCCATTCCAAGGGCCTCGAAGCGCTCGCGACCAAGATCGTGCTGGAGGGCTCGGAGCGCGCGCTGGCCGACGTGCCGAGGGGCAGGTTCGGCAAACTGCTCACATTCGACCGGCAGGAGATCGAAGGCCTCCAGAGCATCCGCACGCTGATTCGCCAGTACGACGGCCTGAAGCATCCGTCAGCGCCGCTTTCGATCGCCGTGTTCGGCCCGCCGGGGTCGGGCAAGTCCTGGAGCGTAACGCAGGTGGCGGGCACGGTGTCCGACCAGGTCAAGTCGATCGCGTTCAACCTGTCGCAGTTCGACGATCCGAAAGAGCTGATCGACGCCTTCCACCAGGTCAGGGACATCTCGCTTGGAGGGAAGCTCCCGCTGGTGTTCTGGGACGAGTTCGACACGACACGCGTGGCGACGGGTGAGCTCGGATGGCTGCCGCACTTCCTCTCACCGATGGCCGACGGCGAGTTTCAGGACGGGCAGCTCAAGCACCCGATCGGCCGGGCCGTCTTCGTGTTCGGCGGCGGGGTCTTCGACTGCATGCGCGCGTTCGCCGAGGCCAGCAAGAGCGAGAAGTTCAAGAACGTCAAGGCGCCGGACTTCGTGAGCCGACTCAGCGGATACGTCAACATCGTCGGGCCGGACCCGCGTGGGGGCGATGCGGAGAAAGATCCTTACTACCTGATTCGGCGCGCGGTGTTGCTGCGATCTTTTCTCTGCCGGCATGCACCCGGCATCTTCCGCAAAGTCGGTCGGGTCGAGCAGCAGCCGAACATCGACCAAGGCGTGCTGCGCGCCTTCCTGCTGACGAAGGAATACCGGCACGGCGTGCGATCCCTCGGCGCGATCATCGCCACGAGCGCCGTCGGGGAGCGGGATCGCTTCGAGCGCTCGGACCTCGCTGCCGAAGCTCAGCTCGACCTCCACGTCGACGCGCGCGACTTCCTCGATCTCGTTCATCGCCCCGTAATTGAGAAGGAGCTGCTCGAGCGCTTGGCCGAGGCGGTGCACGTCCTCTTCTGCGCCAGGAAGCTCGAGGCAGGCGAGTCGTGGGAAGGGCCCAACGACGACTATCTCCTCCGCCACCCGCTCCTCAAGCAATACGCGGGGCAAACCGCAGGCAGCAAGCGCGATGGCGCCGCCACCAACTCCCCGCTCGTGCCATACGAAGAATTGCCGGCCGCTCGCATGGCAGCGATGCGCAAGCAGGTGCGGGACACCCCCAATCGGCTGGCCGCGGTCGGCTACATCATGCGGCCGGTGCGCAGCACAGAGCCGCTGAGCGACCTCGTGGACATGCGCTGCACGCTGGAGAGCGCGGCTGTCGAGCGAGCCGCGGACGGCGGCGACCCGGCGCAATTGGAGCAGGCTCGCGCGGCCTTGGCGGAGATGCGCCGCGAGGGAATCACGCTCAAGGAGTTTCAGGACGCGGACGTCCGCTTTCATGTCGCGCTGGCCGGAGCCTCGGGAAACGAGGCCATGCATCTGATGATGTTGACCGTCTACCAGGCCGTCGCGGCGCGCCTGCTGGAGGCCCTGCGCCGAGACAAGGACAGCCCGGCCACGCTACACAGGCTGACCAAGGAGCACGGGGCGCTGCTCCAGGCGATCGAAGATCATCAAGGCAAGCGAGCGGGCAAGCTCGTTCGCGAACACGTGACGGGCTTCTATCAGCAGCACCTGGCAATACAGACGAGGTGACGTCCGCGGGTTGGACCTGACCCCGCTGATTGCGCAGCGGCGCCTTGGCGGGGAGCTCCTCCGCTTTCGCCCAGAAGGAGGCGTCCGCTCTGGACACCCCGACATGCTCGGAGTGGACGATTACCTGGTGCGGAGAGCGCAGTTGTTCCTCACTGTCGCAATGCGGGAGAAGGAGCGGTCTCGAAAAGCGCGGTTCGCGCTTCTGCGGTGGACGAGGCAAGCGCGAGGCGAGGACTCCCTGTGCGCGGCCGCCGCGCCCTGGGTAAAGACACCCGTGGTTACCGACTGACCCATCCGCCGACTCTGCGCGGCTGTCTTCAACAATCACGGCTACTGAAGCTCCACGCCGGCTGGGGCGGTCTCTTGCAGTCCGATGCGGTCGTGGAGGCGTCGCAGTGGTCTTGGCGCCCACCAGTTCCACTTGCCCATCAGCGCCATCAAGGAGGGCACCAAGAGCGCTCTGACGACGCTCGCGTCGACCGCGACCGCGAGCGCAGCGCCGAGGCCGAGCTGTTTGGTGAAGAACAGGGCTGAGGTGGTCAGGGCGCCGATCGCCACGCAGAAGAGCAGCGCGGCGACAGTGACGATCCGGCCGGTGCGCTCGATGCCGAGCGCGATCGCCTCGCGGTCGGGCAGACCGTGGTCGTGGGCCTCCTTGATACGGGCGAGCACGAAAACCTCGTAGTCGGTGGCCAGCGCAAAGGCGATCACGAGCATCAGCACGAGGCTCGACTCTTCGAGCCCGCCGATCGGCATGAACCCAAGGAGGCCGGAGAGGTGGCCGTCCTGGAAGATCAGCACCTGCAGTCCGACGGCGACGCTCACGCTCAGCATGTTCATCACAAGCGCCTTGATCGGGATCGTCACCGAGCCTGTCATCACGAACAGGAAGCCCGCGGTGAGCGGCAGCAGGATCAGCAGCGCGAGCGGGATGCGCGAGGCGATCGCCGACTTCTGGTCGGCGAAGAACGCGCTCGCGCCGCCCACCAGCGCACCGTAAGGGTGTGCGAGCGCGCGCAGTCGGCCGAGCAGCTGCTGCTGGACATCCGAGTAGGGGGAGCCGTGGGGCAGCAGCACGATCCCCCAGGTGCCATGGCCGAGGTAGGCTGGGGCTGAGACGCTCCCCAGCCGGCCCGCGACACCGGCTGCCGCCGTCGCGAGGCGCTGAACCGAGGAGTGTGGACCCTTGAAGACGATTTCGGTTGCTTCCCCGGCGTTGGCCGAGAAGCTCCGGGCGAGCGCCGTTTCGACCTGGCGGCTTTCCGCGCTCGCGGGCAACAGGTTCGCGCCGGGGGAGGTGAACTGCAGGTGCAGCGCGGGGATCGCCGCCGCGAGCAGGACGATCGCGCTGATCAGTGCGACGGGAGCGGGCCGGCGCACCACGCCGCGCGCCAGTCTCCACCAGCCGCCGTCTTCGGTTGCTCTTGCCGTGCGGGCCGCGCGGCGCGTCAGCCACGCCGGGGAGAGCGCGTCGATGCGTGGTCCAAGGACGATCAGCACGGCGGGCAGCACGAGTAGCGACACCGCGCCGCCGCACAACACCACGAGCGCTCCGCCGATCCCCATCGAAGAGAGAAAGCGGATCGGGAAAACGAGCAGGCTCATCATCGCCGCCGCGACCGTCAGGCAGCTGAACAGCACCGTGCGACCGACCGTCCGCAGCGTCCGCTCGATCGCCTCGTGAGCACCGGCGCCGCTCGCGAGCTCCTCGCGGTAGCGGTAGAGCACGAACAGGCTGTAGTCGATCCCGAGACCGAGTCCCATGCCGCTGACGAGGTTCAGCGCGAACACCGAGATCGGCGTGAACTGGTCGATCAGCCGCAACCCCAGGAACGCGAGCACGATCGCAAAGCCGCCGACCAGCAGCGGTAGGAGCGCCGCGACCAGCCCCCGGAAGAACCAGAACGACAACAGCAGCAGAAACGGGAACGCGAGCAACTCCGCGCGAGCGAGGTCGCTGGTCGTGCGTTCGTTGAGTTCCTGGCTGGTGAGCGCGTAGCCGCCGAAGCGCACGGTCGTCCCTGTGAGCTTGGCGTTCGCGGGCGCTCTGGACAGGGCGGCGCGGACACGCGCGATCGCCGTGGTTGCGTCGGTCGCGGTGGCATAGGCCACGAGCACGACCGTTTCGCGACCGTCACTCGAGAGCAGCGCGCGCGCACGCGCAGCGGCTCCAGCCTCTCCATAGGCCAGGACGCGCTGGAACCCGTACTGGCCTGCGAGCAGCGCAGCGAGCGTCCCGACCGCACCCTGAGCCGCCGTGTCGGTCCTGACGTCGCGGCTGCTTCGCAGCAGCGCGGCCACGTTGTAGTACGGGTTCTGCCCAGTCGCGGCCTGAATCGCGGCGTTCGTGCGTTCATACTGGGAAGCGGGATCCTCGAAATCCTGTACCGAGCTGCCGAGCACCCCGGTCACGGGCGCCCCCAGCGCGGCCGCGATCACGAACAGCACACCGGCCCCGGCAAGCACGCGCCGCGGGCGGGCTGCGGCGAGCATCGTGAGCCGTCTAATCACGGCCTATTACTCCTCGATCAGCCGCCGGTGCACCGCCCAGCGGGTGAGCTCGTGGCGGCTTGAGAGCTGGAGCTTGCGCAGCACGGCGGAGACGTGCGCCTCGACGGTCTTCGCGGAGATGCCGAGCTGGGCGGCGATCTCCTTGTACATGTACCCACGCGCGATGTGCTGGAGCACCTCGCGCTCGCGCGGCGTGAGCAGATCGAGCTCCGGGTCCACTTGCGCTGCCGGGATCTCACCGGCGAAGGCATCGAGCACAAAGCCCGCCAAGCGCGGCGAGAACACGGCGTCGCCGTCGCGCACACGGCACACCGCGCCAGTCAGCTTAGGACCGGAGATCGTCTTGGTCACGTAGCCGCGCGCGCCCGCGCGGATCAGCGCGATCACGTCCTCGGCCGCGTCGCTGACCGACAGCGCGAGAAAGCGAACGGTCGGGCGGCTCTCACCAACACGCCGGATCACCTGCACCCCACCGCCCCCCGGCATGTGGACGTCAAGCAGGACAACGTCGGGCTCCAGTTCCTCGATCACGCACACCGCGCCCTCCACGTCGCCGCTCTCAGCCACGACCTCGACCCTCGGGCCGAGACCGGCGCGCACCCCGGCGCGGAAGAGGTCGTGATCGTCGACGATCACGACCCGCGCCACCGATCCGTCGTTTTTCACGGCCGGTTCCCCGCTCACGGCTGGTCCGTTGCTCGTGGCCGGTCCGTCACCAGCGGTGGGTCCCTCACTCACGACCGATCCCCGCGATCGATTGCGATCTCGACCTCGGTGCCCCCGCCAGGCAGGGCACGCACCGTCGCGCTGCCGCCGGCACGTCGCATCCGCCCGATGATCGACTCGCGCACGCCTCGCCTCGCCCGTGGCACGGCCGCGGGATCGAAGCCGGCGCCGTGATCGCGGACGAACACCTGGATGCGCTCGCCCGATAGCTCGGCGTAGACGGAGATCGGCGCCTGCCCGGCGAACTTCGCGGCGTTGAGCATCGCCTCGCGAGCGGCGCCGACCACGGCGCCGACGGGCTCATCCAGCGAGCAGTCACCGACGGTCACGACCTCGACCGTGCCGCCTGCCGTAGCCTCCACTTCGGCGGCCGCCGCCGCCAGCGCGCCAGCGAGCCGCTCGTTGTTCTCGCGCGAATCCCCTTCGGCCAGCCAGCCGCGCAGATCGCGCTCCTGCCGGCGGGCAAGTGCCGCCACTCGCTTCGGGTCCTCGGCGCTGCGCTGGATCAGCGCCAGCGTCTGCAGCACCGAGTCGTGCAGGTGCGCCCCGACGTCGGCGCGCTCCTGGGAGCGGATCCGCTCGGTCCGCTCGGCCGCGAGGCTGCGCGCCAGACGACGCCAGGAGGGGGCAAAGATCAAAGCGAGCGCGATCAGCACCGCGAGGCCCGCGAGCACCGTTTCGCCCGCCGGCCGCAACGCGCCGTTCGCCCACAGAAACGCAAATCCACCGGCGAGCACGAGCGTGACGCCGAGCCCGCCGCGGCTCACCTCGGGCCGGCCGAGCGCGCGCACCCGCGCGGAAGGCTCCCGCGAGGGCACAGCCTGCGAAGTCTCGGGCGGGCGATGGGCCGCCCAGCCGCGACGGCGCGCGGGCAGGGCGCCGGACGCCCGCCAGATCAAGAGCGCACCCAGCGCGGCGACCGCGGCCGGCCAGACGATCGCGTCTCCCGGCCAGGGCCCCGCCGCGCGCACGAACAGCAGGCCGCTCACGACCAGCAGGCCCGCGCCGATCGCGATTCTGATACCGCCGCGCGGCCGGTTCGCCGGGTGGGAATACATAGCCGCTCATGATCTCAGCCGCGACCCCGGCGATGTCCGACCAGGCCACTGGCGAGCAGGATCGCCCCCAGCGCGCCGACGAGCACGGGCGCCGTGTAGGCAAAACGGAGGTCGATCGTGCCATCCGCGTCGAGCACGAGCAGCACGCCCAGCGCAAAGACGGCGACGCCCGTCAGCAGGACGGTGACGTTCGGCGAGCGCATCAGCGACTCGCCCCCGCCGGGGAATCGCAGGCTTCGTTGGTGCCGAGCTCACCCGGGTGGGAGTGAGCGCCGAACCAGCCACTCCAGGCGTCCCCGCCGTTCCAGCCGCGTTCGATCGGATGGTCGGCCACGAGCAGCGCGCCGAGCCCGACGTCCCCGTTCAGCACCAAACGCGGCGTGTGCGGCGGGGGCGAAGGATGTTCGGACCAGTCCACGTCTAGGCCTCCGGACCTCTGTTCGAGCGCCCCGACATAGCCGCCGCCGATCTGCGCACTGGTCGCGACGCAGACGCCGCGCGGCACCAGGACGACGATCTCCCCCACGCCCAGCCGGACGTGCATATAGGTGTCGCCCGGTGGAAACGCGACCTCACGCAGGTCGACTTCCAGGCGGCCTGCGCCGAGCTGATAATCGTGACGCACGTCGCTCAGGGCGTGTGGGCGATAGGTGCGTTCGCCCAAGCCGCCGTGCAGGTCGACGTGGGCCGCGGCGATCACGGCCACCGACACCGCAAACGCCACGGCCGGTACCACCAGCCGGCGAGCCCGGCCCGTGAACGCGCTCAGCACGAGCGCCGCGCCGATCGCGACCACCACCCACGCCGCGAGGCTTCCATCGATGCCCGCAAGCCATGCGCCTGCCACCGCGAACAGGACCGACCAGACGGCGATGGCCGTCACGAGCGCGAGACAGCCGAACAACCGGCGATCGGCGCTCGCGTGCCCCTGCTCCCCGGCGGGCCGGCGCAACCGCAACCAAACCAACGCGGCGATGCTCCCCACCAGCACGAGCGACCCAATCCCCACACCGAACCCCCACGCGCCGCGGTGTCCCGCGTGGCCGGCCGCGTGGAGGGCGATCCCCGCCGCCACGACCACCACGACGACGCCGAGCACGCTCAGCCAGGACGAGCGGCTAAGCCAGATCGGCGCCCGGCTCGCCCCCTCTTCCGGCACCAACAAGAGGATCGCGAGGTACAGCGCGATTCCCACCCCGGAGAAGAACGCGAGTCCCACGAACACGATCCGAAAGAGGATCGGATCGACATCGAAGTGAGCCCCCAGGCCGCTGCACACACCCCCGATCAGGCGCCCGCGCCGTGTGCGGACGAGCCGGGGGCGGCGGGGACGCTGCTCACGCCCGCTCTCAGCGCTGGACATCGACTGCGCCGCGGGTGACTGCGCGGAGATCGGTGGTCGTCTCGAACATGGACACAGTCTCGCCCCGCGGCCGTGCCCGCGCAATCTGGAATGTCCCTTACCCGTGCCTGGGCGTTCGGCTGACTTTGACGAGCAGAGGAGCGCTCTGTGTGGCAGGTTCTCGAGAATCTCGTTCGCGCGCGACCACTGGCCGGGAGCGACGACCAGGTAGATCTCGCCACGCCCATGCCGATCCAGCGGATGGTCGGCGACACACCCCGCGTCGACCCCAGTGCGCGCAGCTGGTCGCGCCACGCCACCGCTGTGCCCTGATCCTCGAAGGTGCCGACCGTCTCCCAACCGTCAAAGCGAGGGTCGCCGGAAATTCGGTAAGGTGCGGTGCACCTTGTGATCCCAGGCGAGTAGAT
>DASQGE010000096.1:0-2454 GCA_035632775.1 Solirubrobacteraceae bacterium
ACCGATCGAAGATCGGCCAGCACCGCCTGTTTTGAAAGAGGTTCTTAGCCCGGACCATTTCGAGCAACAGGGCTGGGAAGGTCAACTTCGGCCTTTGAGAGCCGTGAGGGCGAGGTCGAGTTTGCGCGGCCCACCCTCGCCGCTCAGTGAGGTAGCGGGGCGGCCTCGCGCGCGGGCGCGGGCCGCTCTTCGGCGGCACGGCGGGAGTGCAGCTCGGCGAGCTCGAGCTGCAGGGAGCGCGGGCGCTCGCCCGGACCCGGCACGCGCCGGCGCCAGACGCCCTCGGAGTCGAGCTCCCATGAGCTCTGGTTGTCGGCGAACGCGCGTTCCAGCGCGTCCAGCAGCTGGGCGCGCAGGGGCGGAGACTCGATCGGCGTGGCGAGCTCGACGCGATGGTCGAGGTTGCGCGGCATCAGGTCGGCCGAGCCGATGTAGATCGTGTGCTGGCCGTCGCGCTCGAATGCGAACACGCGCGAGTGCTCGAGCAGCCGCCCGACGATCGAGACGACGCGGATGTTCTCGGAGATGCCCGGCAGGCCGGGCCGCAGGCAGCAGATGCCGCGCACGTTGAGGTCGACTTTGACGCCCGCCTGCGAGGCCCGGTAGAGCGCCTTGATGCAGCGGCCGTCGACGAGGGCGTTCATCTTCATGGCGATCCTGCCCGGCGACGCGGGCGAATGGGAGGCGATTGTGAGCGCGATCTGCTCGAGGATGCTGTCGCGCATCTGGTTCGGCGCGATCAGCACCTTGCGATAGTGCAGCGGGCGGCCGTATCCGGTGAGGTAGTTGAACATGTCGGCGACGTCCGCGCCGATCTGCTCGTCGGTCGTGAAGAGGCCGAAGTCGGTGTACAGGCGCGCGGTCGCGGAGTGGTAGTTGCCGGTGCCGATGTGCACGTAGTTGCGCACGCCGTCGCCCTCGCGGCGCACGACGAGCACGCACTTGGCGTGTGTCTTCAGCGCGGGCTGGCCGTGGACGACGTGGACGCCGGCCTCCTCCAGGGCCTTGGCCCAATGGATGTTCATGCGCTCGTCGAAGCGGGCCTGGAGCTCGACCAGCGCGACCGCCTGCTTGCCTCGCTCGGTCGCGTCGATCAGGGCCGGGACGAGCGAGGAGTCGTCGCTGGTGCGGTAGACGGTCTGCTTGATCGCCAGCACGTTGGGGTCGGCGACGGCCTGTTGGACGAAGCGCTCCACTGAAGTCGCGAACGAGTCGTAGGGGTGGTGCACGAGCAGGTCGCCTTCGCGCATCGCGCCGAACACGTCGGGCCGCTCGCCCTCGTGGCGCAGCAGGCGGGGATGGGTGCCGCCGATGAGCTGGCCGATCTCCGATCGGTCCTCGCGCAGCTCGGCGTAGCCGGGCAGCCTGACGATCTCCCAGAGCGCGCCCATGTCGAGCAGTCCGTCGACCGGGTAGACCCCGTCGTCGGCGACGCCGAGCAGCTCGATCAGCTCGGCTCGCAGGCGCTCGGGACAGCCCGCGCCGATCTCGACGCGCACGATCTCGCCGAAGCGCCGGCGGCGCAGCTCGTCCTCGACGGCCTGCAGCAAATCGGCGGCGTCGTCGGAGACCTCGAGGTCGGCGTCGCGGGTGACCCTGAAGACGTCGCACTCGACGATCTCCATGCCGGGGAACAGCGCGTCGAGATGGTGGGCGATCACGTCCTCGAGCGCCACCAGCACGACCCGGTCAGGCGCGGATCGGCCCGGTCCGGCGCGGCCGAGCGCGACGAAGCGGGGCAGGATCTCGGTCGGCACCTTCACCCGCGCGAACACGGTCTCGTCGGTGATCGGGTCGCGCACGAGCACGGCGAGGCTGAGGGACAGGTTGGAGATGTACGGGAACGGCCGTCCGGGAGCGACCGCGAGCGGGGTGAGCGCCGGGAAGATGACGCGCTGGAAGTGCCCGGCGAGCTCGGCGCGCTGCTCGTCGTCGAGCTCGGCGACGCGGACGAGCTCGATCCCGTGCTCGGCGAGCCGCGGGCGCAGCGTGTCTTCGAAGCCGCCGGTCAGCCGCCGGCTCAGCCCGAGCACGCGCTCGCGGATCAGCGCGATCGTCTGCGACGGGGTGCGCCCGTCCTGGCCGGGGTTCTCGACGCCCGCGTCGATCTGGTCGTACAGGCCGGCGACGCGCACCATGTAGTACTCGTCGAGGTTGGTCGTGTAGATCGCGCAGAACTTGACCCGCTCGAGCAGCGGCGCTCCATCGTCCTCGGCGAGCTGCAGCACGCGGTCGTTGAAGTCAAGCCAGGAGAGCTCGCGGTTGATGTACAGCGCGGGGTCTTCGAGCCGCTCGGGGTCCTCGAGCCGCTCAGGATCCTCGAGCCGCGTGGGGTCGCCGGGATCGTCGAACATCGCTGCGAGTCACGCTACACCGTTCCCGCGGGCGGCACCGAGAGAATCGCGCTGCGGCGGCGCCGGGAAGGTTGCGATAGTAGGCTCAGGGAAAGGAATG
>DASQGE010000097.1:0-7849 GCA_035632775.1 Solirubrobacteraceae bacterium
AGATCGAGCGGCTGCGCCGTCAGCTGCGCGAACACCCCGCCCCACCTACAACGATCGACACCGAGGAGGTGATCGCCGCATAAGATCCACAGCCAGCGGAGCTACGCCTCGGTAAATTCACCCGGGAAATGAGACGCGACCTTCTCGGTGCCGGCGGAAGCTCACCCAGGAACCCGCAGGCCAGGGCGGGCGTTTGACCAGCTGCTCGCTGTGGGGCGCTGGAAGCGAGTCGGCTACGCGTGTGCCAGCTCGCGCATCTGGCGCACGGGATGGCGACCCAGCCGACTCGCGGTCGCGTAGGGCGAGGCGTGCCCGTGGGTGCGGTGAGCGACGTTCACGGCGACGCGCCCGCGCAGTCGGTCGATCAGGCTACGTGGCAGCGGGAACAACAGCAGCTCGTCATCATCGCTGACGAGGACGGTCGCGCGGCCCTCCGTGAGATTGCGCCAGAGCACCTCATCAGCCCACTCCTGGTCGCCGGGAACGAACGCGACCTTGTCGGGGTAGCCGAGATCGTCGTCGCTGAGCGACGCATCCATAAAGAGATCCCAGGTCTTGTCGACGGCACTCATCGGGTGTTCTCCCAGCTACGCACGATATCGGACCAGCCTCCCCGGAGCTTGACTTCGACGGCGTGCATCGCGTCGTTCGCGGGCCCAAGCGTGACTATCGGGGCCTGCTTCTCGGAGCCGACATAGCGGTGCTCGTGGTGCTCGTCGGGTGCGTGGGCGTTGTCGAAGGTCCGCACCGTATGCCACTCCCCGTCGCGCTCGACCAGCAGCATGATCGCGTACTCGACCGGATGAGCGCTTGAACGCTGGATCACGACGAGCACATCGGGAGCGAGGAACAGTTCTCGTTGCCGGTCCTTGGGCATGGGCCGGATGATCCCAGCGTCCGCTAGGACCCGAGCCGGACGCCGACGTGGGGGTGCAGGCGGGCGGTGGCTTCGGAGTAGGCGTCCGCGAGGTCGGCGACTTCGCCGGGCGTCAGAGATCCTCCGAAGGCGGCCGGGCCTCCCAGCTTGCGGTAGCCGTCGTGCAGCTTCTTGCCGATCTGGGCCAGGTCGAAGTGGCCGTCGTACACGCTCTCGATGTACAAGCCGACGTTTTCGCGGGCGAACCTGGCGGCCGCGAGCGCTTTGCTCATGTCCGCCGCCGAGCCGCCTGCGCCCGTAGCGGCCGTGCCGCTTGTGCTCGTCGCGGAGCCCGTGGTCCCGCTCACGCCGGGGCGAGGACGGGCGCTGGCTTCTTCGATCTGGTCGATCGCCGCGCCGGTCAGCCGCCAGCCGCGCGTGGCGAGGCCGTCGTAGGTCCTGAACAGGCCGGCGAGCTCGGCCGCGGGGCCGGTCAGGGAGTCTGCCTCAGCTTCCTCGAGCAATGCAGGCGTCCTGATCTTCGCCGCGCTCTCGGCGGCCACCGCGACGGGTGCGCGCACGCTCTGCAGCGGGCCGGGGGGCAGACCGTTGGCCACCAGCGGCCAGGCTTGCTTCGCGGCCGCCACCTCGCGCGCGATGGGAAGCTCGGCGCGCTTCAGCGCTTTGCTCACGGCGATCAGGTCTTCGCGCTGCAGTCTCAGTTCGGCCGGGGTCGCGTTCGCGCCGCCGCAGCCGGGCAGCGCGCCGGCGACGCCGCCCAGCAGGAGCAGCAGCGCCACGACGCGCACAGCCTTGGTCGAGGACGAGCCCGGGACGCCTACGTGCCGAGCAGGTCGATCACGAACACCAGCGGCGCGTTCGGCGGAATGCTCGGAGGCGAGCCTTTCGCTCCGTACCCGAGCGCGGCTGGAATGATCAGCTCGCGCCTGCCGCCGACCTTCATGCCGATGACGCCCTGTTCCCAGCCGGCGATGACCTGGCCCTTGCCGAGCGTGAACTGGAACGGTTCGTTCCGTTTCCAGGAAGCGTCGAACACCTTGCCGCCGTTATAGAGCGCGCCTACGTAGTTGACGCTGACGGTGGCGCCGGTCTTCGCTTCGGAACCTGTTCCCTTGATGATTTCCTTGGTCACGAGCTTGCTCGGCGCGGGACCGCTCGGCGGGGTCACCTTCGGTTCTTTGGAGAGCGGACCGCTCGTCGGTGTCTTGGCGGCGGTCGTGGTGGGGCTCGTGGAGGTCGTCGGCGCGTTTGTGTTCGCCAGCTGTTCGTCGGCCTTGTTCTCGTTGCCGATGGTGATCGTGCCGGAGCCGCCCGAGCCGCAGCCGGCGATCAGGGCCGTCGCGCCGAGCGCGGCGAGCCCCAGGCCGAGGTGGGCGCGGGTGCGTTGAAGCGGGGAGGAAAGAGCTTTGAACTTGGTCACGGCCGGGCAGCCTACCGGAATTCGGCGGCGCGGTGTGCGTTACGATCGTCTCGGACCGTGCTAGGCGGGGAGTTAGCGGCGCCCTGAATCCGCAATCCGCTCTAGCGGGGCTGAACTCCCCTCCGAGGGGTTTTCCGTCCCGGTCGCCCCGCCGCCTGGGGCGTCGATGGCTCGGGTCCCGCGCGGTGCCGGCTCGCGAACCAGGTCAGATCCGGAAGGAAGCAGCCTTAAGCGAACCCCGGCAGGCGCAGCGGGAGCTCCCGGACCGGAGTCTCGGGCGGCGAGGAGCGCTCGGTGTGCGGAGCTTCGACGAGGGGTGCACGGTCCATAAGGCTTACCCAAGTTTGCGTATAACCATGGCGATACGCAACTAAATATATATACACGTCCCCGCGGCTGCCGTCTCGGCGACCGCCCTGTCTGAATGGGACTCCGCCGTCACCTCAGGAGCGGCGCCTGAAGATGAGCAATCACCGCGATGCCCGAATGTGGGCCTCCGCCGTCACATCAGGAGCAGCGCTTGAAGATGAGCCAGGAGCGGTTGGTCGCGGACTCGGTGAAGCCGGCCGGGACGCTCACCGGGAGATGGGGGTCGCGGGGGTCGAGGACGTAGTCTTCTTCGACTTCGACGCTCGCCGGGTCGAGGTACGTGCCATAGGAGATCTGGTGCACCTGGGCGCTGATCACGTTGACGGGGCTCGTCTTCAAATAGAGCGACAGCAGCGGGATCGGCGCATGGTTGGGCACCCCGATCGGCCCGCACTCCAGGCCGACCGCGTGGTCGCGCACGAGCGCCACGAGGTCGCCTTCGATGGCCTGCTGTTTGGCCAGTTCGTCCAGTTGGGTGTGCGCCGAGCGGTACTGGCCGGGGGCGTAGGCGACGAGCGCGACCAGCACGGCCAGCCCGCCCGCCATCCACCAGCGCCGCCTCGGGTCGCCGCGCTCGAGCAGGGTCCAGCCGAACACGCCGACGCCGCAGAAGACGCACAGGATCGCCGCGGCCAGGAAGGCGTAGCGTGTGTCGATTGGCAGCCCCACGGCGGCGAACGCGGCGAACACGACGACCGCGATCGCCCCGACGGTCGCGCCCGGCCGGGCCCGCTCGCGCAGCCACAGCAGCGACAGCACGCCCCCCAGCGCCGCACCGGCGAGCACGGGCGGGCGCAGGATCTCTCCGATCCGCCGCGGGATGTACTCGGGCACGTTGGCGATTCCCGTGACGCGGCCGAGGATGTGGGCGGTGTGGCGGGTGTTTGTCAGCGACCAGAGCGGGTGTCCGGTGATCGCCAGGTCGCTGAGCACCCATGCCAGGGGCGCCGATGCCGCGAGCAGCGTCAGGCCCGCGATCTCCCTTCGTGAGCGGCCAGGATCCCAGGACACGCTTGCGGGCGGGTGACCCGTGCCGCCCGCCGCCCGGCCGCCAGACGCCTGGCCGGTGGACTCCAGGCCGGTGGATCTCGGGCCTTCGTTGCCGGAACGGCGGTTGAGCCACGCCGGTATGCGTCCATGGGGGTCGCCCCGTTCACGCCACGCCGGCCAGACGAACAGGTACAGCCAGTAGAGCCCCGAGAACGCCCACGCCTCGGGGCGCAGCAGCCCGGCGAGCGCGAGCAGTCCGAGCACCGGTGCGCCCGCGCGGGGGCGGCGGGTCTCGATCAGGACCGCCCCCAGGACGAGCAGCAGGTAAGGGATGTCGATGTACGCGCGCACGCCGTAGGAGAGGACGGGAACGCGCGTGATCAGGAGCAGCCCGGCGAGCGCGCCCGCGGGGCGTCCGAACCAGCGGGAGCCGAGCGCGTAGATGACCCAGGCGCAGGCCGCGAGCGCGAGGAAGGCGAGCGCGATCGTCACATCGAGCACGCCCTTGGGCGCGAACGGCGCGAGCACGACGCCGAGCGCCTCGACCAGGGGGTGCGGGGTGGGCGCGATCGGGACCCCGTACGCGGGGGTGTTACCACGCGAGAGCTGCCCGCCCCAGGCGAGCGCGTAGAGGGTGTCGTAGTTGACGAACCCCACCCCGGCGGCGAGGCGCAGAGCCGCCGCCCCGGCCACGATCGCGACGGGCGCGGCGAGGCGTTTGATCGGAACCCTCACGACGGCGGACGCTATCCGCTCGGCGTGCTGCCGTACCCGTCGGGTGTCGTGGGACGACGGCTGACGCCATCCGGTCGCGGTGGCGGTCGCACCCGCCCGGCGCCGTTCCGCAGCCCGGCTCGGCCCGGTCGCGCCCCGCGGGTAGACTCAACAGGGCGGTGCCGAAACAGCCCCAGGCAGAGCAGCAGTCCTCGTCCCTGTATCGCAGGCACCGGCCGCGCACGTTCGCCGAGGTGGTCGGCCAGGAGCCGGTCGTGCGCACGCTCAGGAACGCGGTCGAGCGCGAGCAGGTGCATCACGCCTACCTGTTCGTGGGCTCGCGCGGGACGGGCAAGACCTCGATGGCGAAGATCCTGGCCGCCTGCCTGAACTGCGAGCGGGGGCCGACGGTCGATCCGTGCGGCGAGTGCAGCTCGTGCACGGCGATCGCGCGCGCGAGCTCGCTCGACGTGATCGAGATGGACGCGGCGTCGAACAACTCGGTCGATGACATCAGGGAGCTGCGCGAGAGCGTCGCGTTCGCGCCGGTGTCGGGCCGGCGCAAGGTGTACATCCTCGACGAGGCCCACATGCTCTCGACGGCGGCCTGGAACGCGTTCCTGAAGACCTTGGAGGAGCCGCCGGCGAACACCGTGTTCGTGCTCGCGACCACCGAGGCCCAAAAGGTGCCCGCGACGGTCGTGGACCGCTGTCACCGCTTCGACTTCCAGCGCCCGACCGTCGAGCAGATCGCGCGGGTCTTGAGCCGCACGGCGGAGTCCGAGTCGATCGAGATCCCGCCCGAGGCGATCGCCGCGCTCGCGCGCTCGGCCACGGGGAGCTTCAGGGACGCGCTCGGCACGCTCGAGCAGCTGCTCGCCTACAGCGGCCGCACGATCGCCCTCGAGGACGTGCTCGCCGTGCTGGGCGTGGCCGACTCGCAGCTGTTGGAACAGGCCGTCGACGCCGTCGCCGGCGGAGACGCGCGCGCGGCGCTGCTGGCGCTGGCCGAGTGCGCCGAGGGCGGGCGCGACGCGGGCTCGTTCGCCGCCGACCTGCAAGCGCGGGCCCGGGAGCTGCTGGTGGCGCAGACGCTGGGTGAGCTCCCGGCCGAGCTGGCGCTCACGCCCGAGGCCGACGCCAGGCTGCTGGCCCAGGCCGGGCGCGTGGACCACGCGACGGTGGTGCGCCTGCTCGAGCTGCTCGGGGAGGCGCTGGAGAGCGTGCGCGCCGGCACGGACCCGCGCACGAGCCTGGAGCTCGCGCTGGTGAAGGCGGCCAGGCCCGAGGTGGACTCTTCGACGAAAGCCCTGCTCGCGCGCATCGAGCGCCTGGAGGGGGGAGGGCGAGCCTCGGCGACGCTCGCGCCCGCCGCGCCGGCCCCCGATCCGGACGCGGGCGTGACAGGAGCGTTTTCGAGAACCGCGCCGGAGGCGGACGAGGCGGGGGATGTCCCGCAGGTCCCCATCGCGGTCGCGCGCGACGCCCCCGCGCCGCAGGCCGATGGGGCGGGCGATGCCCGGGAGCCCGGGATCGGCCTCGCGCACGACGCTCGCACGCCGCAGGCCGATGGGGCGCACGAGGCTCCGGCGCCGGTGGCCGCGGGCGCGCTCGAGCAGGACACCCCGCCGGTGGCCGCGGTCACGCCCGCGGCTGGGATGGCGGACGGGGCGGCCATGGGGCCCGCGCCGATCGCGGTCGGGGATGTCGGGGAGATGGTCGATCTGTGGCCCGCCGTCGTGGAGCTGGTCAGCGCCGGACACGGGCTGTGCGGAGCGGTGATCGCCGGCGCGCGTCCGATCGCGGTATCCGACCGGGACCTCACCGTGGGGTTCCCGGTGGACGCCGCCTTCCTGAAGAGGCAGGCCGAAGACCCCTCCAATCGGGCGACCGTCACCGAGGCGCTGCGCGAGCTGACGGGCGGGCGCTGGCGGATCTCCTATGAGCTGCGCGAGGATCTCGACCTGGGCGAAGGGGCCCAGCCGAGGAAGTACACCGAGGAGGAATGGATCGAGCGCTTCAAGTCCGAGCTCGACGCCGAAGAGATCCCGCTCGATCCCGACGGGTCCGACCCCGACCTGTCCCAGCCCGACGGGTCCGACCCCGTCCTGTCCCGGCCCGACGGGTCCGACCCCGTCCTGTCCCACCCCGGCCGGTCCGGGCCCGAGTCCGACCGCGACCCGGACTCCGGGCTCGACCGCAACCCAGATCCCGAGCCCGTGTCCCTCGCCGGCGGCGAGGCGCTCGCGGGCGAGCGCAAGGAGGCCTGACCGTGGCCAAGGGCCCTAAGCGGCAGCGGGCGCCGAACGTGCAGCAGATGCTCGAGCAGGTCCAGCGGATGCAGCTGCAGATGCAGGACGCCCAGGAGCAGCTGAGCCATGAGACCGTCGAAGCGTCCGCGGGCGGCGGCATGGTGACCGTGCAGGTCTCCGGCGACCTGCAGGTCAAGTCGGTGAGGATCAGCCCCGAGGCGGTCGATCCCGAGGACGTGGAGATGCTCGCCGACATGGTGCTCGCGGCCGTGAACGAGGCGCTGCGCGCCGCCCAGGAGCTGGCCGAGAGCAAGCTCGGAGGCGTCACCGGCGGCCTCGACCTCGGCGGCCTCGGGCTGCCTGGGCTGCAGCTGTGAGCACCGAAGGTGCTGGCCGATCCCGGACGATCGGTAAGGGCGACTGGGGGTCGCCCAACTCCATCAAGGGGGCCGACTGGACGGAGGCCCGAGCATGAGCGCCTACGCGCCGCCGGTCCAGCGGCTCGTGACCGAGCTTTCGAAGCTTCCGGGCGTCGGCACGCGCACCGCCCAGCGGCTCGCCTTCCACATCCTGCGCGCCTCCGACGAGGACGCCATCGGGCTGGCCGACGCGATCCGCGAGGTCAAGGAGCGGATCGGGCTGTGTGAGGTCTGCTTCAACCTCACCGACGAGCCCCGCTGTCGCATCTGCCAGGACACTCGCCGCGACCACGGCCTGATCTGCGTCGTCGAGGAGCCGGGGGACGTGATTCCGATGGAGCGCACGCACGAGTACCACGGCGTCTATCACGTGCTCGGGGGCGCGCTGTCGCCGATCGACGGGATCGACCCCGAGGACCTGCGCATCGCCGAGCTGTACGCGCGCGTCTCGTCGGAGACGGCGCCGGTCAAGGAGGTCGTGCTCGCCACCAACCCGACGACCACCGGCGAAGCGACCGCGCTGCACATCGCCCACGAGCTGCGCGACCGGGCTCCCCAGGTGACCGTCACCCGCCTGGCCAGCGGCCTGCCGGTCGGCTCGGACCTCGAGTACGCGGACGAGGTCACCCTCGGCAAGGCCTTCGCGGGCCGCCGCTCGCTGTAGCCGACTCCGGTCGGGCTTTCGTAAAGCTGATGTTGTCCGGGCGGCGTGCGCCGCCCGGCGGACCCGCGCATGCGCGGGTCCGCAACGAGCCGCTTGCGGCTCGTCATACCGTTGGCGCATGCGCCAACGGCGGGAGCGTGCATG